>VTTJ01000004.1 GCA_008364785.1 Bacillus sp. BGMRC 2118
CTCCTTGAGATAGAAATTCCACTTCCCTGTGGAATAGCTTATTTTAAAGTAAATAATCAATAATTAAGTTATATCTAATAATTATTTACCTTACATTCTATATATCGACTGTAATTAAAATAGTTTAATAGATTTTCAAATTTTTTTAAGAATATATAACTTTATTTAGAAACATAAAAACACTCTATTTTCTAACAAAAAGGACTGGTTCCCCAGTCCTTTAAATTTAATAATTATCGTAATAATTGAAGGACACCTTGTGGTTGTTGGTTAGCTTGAGCCAACATAGCTTGTGATGCTTGAGAAAGAATTGAATTTTTAGTTTGTTCCATCATTTCCTTAGCCATATCCACATCTCTGATACGTGATTCTGCTGCAGTTAGATTCTCCGCAGATGTACCTAGGTTGTTGATTGTGTGCTCTAAACGATTTTGGAATGCTCCCATTTGTGAACGAGACTTAGACACTGACTCAATAGCTAAATCTAATTGTGCAATTGCAGCTGTCGCATCACCTTTTGTAAGGACTTTTTGTCCCGAAATATCAGTTGCATCTTCTCCAAGTGATGTACTTAGTTGTGCTTTCCAAGTAATTTGCATAGTTTGAGTAGTATTTGCTCCAACTTGAATATCAAGCGTTTGATCAGCTGATAAAATCTTCTTAGTATTGAATTCAGTGTTCTGGCCAATACGCTCAACTTCTGCAGTTAATTGTTGGAATTCTTTATCTAATTGTGCTCTATCTGCATCCGTGTTTGTATCATTTGCAGACTGAACCGCTAGTTCACGTTGACGTTGTAGGATGCTATGTGTTTCATTTAATGCACCTTCAGCCGTCTGTATAAGTGAGATACCATCTTGGGAGTTTTTAGAAGCCATTTCTAAACCTTTAATTTGAGAACGCATTTTCTCAGAGATTGCTAGACCCGCTGCATCATCACCTGCACGGTTAATACGTAGTCCAGAAGATAACTTCTCCATTGACTTTGCTTGTGCACCAGATGCATTTGATAATTGGCGATGTGTGTTTAATGCTGCGATATTGTGATTAATTCTCATTGTTTTTTCCTCCTTGAATTTAATATCCACATCCTTGTGGAATTAAGATATATTTTGCATTACAGTGTCTAAAGTCAGTTGATTTTTGTACTGCCTTACAATATATATATCGACCTGCTCATTCGACTTTTAATAGATTTATAAATTTTTTTTAATCCAAATTTTGTATTCTTACTATTTTTTCAGGTAGTACTAGCAAATTCCTTATATATATATGTTGAAAAAGATATGTATAAATATCCAAAGTAAAATGGAATTTATCCTATAGAACATTAAAAAAGGAACCCAATTATTAAAACAGACTAAACAATTAATAAGAAAAAAGGAAATGGTCTAATTACCATTTCCTTACTTAATTTATACTATCTTAATAATTGAAGTACACCTTGTGGCTGTTGGTTAGCCTGAGCTAGCATTGCTTGAGATGCCTGAGCTAGTATTGAATTCTTAGTTTGGTCCATCATTTCTTTAGCCATATCAACATCTCTGATACGAGACTCTGCTGCAGTTAGATTCTCCGCAGATGTACCTAGGTTGTTGATCGTGTGCTCTAAACGATTTTGAAATGCTCCCATTTGTGAACGAGATTTAGACACTGACTCAATAGCTAAATCTAATTGTGCAATTGCAGCTGTCGCATCACCTTTTGTAAGGACTTTTTGTCCCGAAATATCAGTTGCATCTTCTCCAAGTGATGTACTTAGTTGTGCTTTCCAAGTAATTTGCATAGTTTGAGTAGTATTTGCTCCAACTTGAATATCAAGCGTTTGATCAGCTGATAAAATCTTCTTAGTATTGAATTCAGTGTTCTGGCCAATACGCTCAACTTCTGCAGTTAATTGTTGGAATTCTTTATCTAATTGTGCTCTATCTGCATCCGTGTTTGTATCATTTGCAGACTGAACCGCTAGTTCACGTTGACGTTGTAGGATGCTATGTGTTTCATTTAATGCACCTTCAGCCGTCTGTATAAGTGAGATACCATCTTGGGAGTTTTTAGAAGCCATTTCTAAACCTTTGATTTGAGAACGCATTTTCTCAGAGATTGCTAGACCCGCTGCATCATCGCCAGCACGGTTAATACGTAATCCAGAAGATAACTTCTCCATTGACTTTGCTTGTGCACCAGATGCATTTGATAATTGGCGGTGTGTGTTTAATGCTGCGATATTGTGATTAATTCTCATTGTTTTATCCTCCTTGAATTTTAAATTCCACTTCCTTGTGAAATCATTATAAACATATTAGAATCTAATAAGCAGTTGCCAAATACGGCCGCATTTGCTAACTACTTATCCTTACACTATATTTATCGACAGATATAAAAATTGTTTAATAGTTTTTAAAAAAATACTATAAATAAACCAAAAGTTTTGTGTAAAGAATACAAAAAAAAACAGCCTACATAGTAGCCTGTTATATTTAACATTACTCCTTTTTCTTAAATTGTTCACTTAACCCTCTTATTAAATCAATCGGTGAAGTGGCAGCTTGACTATTCTCCACCTGAATAGATAGATATACTTCTTTCCGATGAATCTCAACACGCTTAGGTGCGTTAATTCCCAATTTCACTTGATCTCCGCTTACACTTAATATTGTTATTTCAATATCGTTACCAATTTGTATAGCTTCGTCTGTTTTTCTTGTTAAGACTAGCAACTCTCCACCCCCTATTCAACCACTTCTTGAAAAATCGAGTGCCGTGTTCCGTATGTTGTATTTGTTAAAATTACTTGTTTACCTAATTTCTTTTCTACATTTATCACAACAGGAGCCTGTAAATTAGCAGTTGATTTTTCAAATGGGTCTTGAACTGTTAAGATGACAGATACTAGTACATCTTTTTCCGATGAAAGTTCCAGAGCATCAACGGTTTGGTCATCTAGTATGAAGTCATAATCCTTGTAAAACTCAAATGGATTTGAGATGACAAATGCTAATGCAGATGTTGTTACAGATTGCAGGATCATAAATACTGAGTCATCTAAAAAAGGTAAAATAACAAATTCATGTTCATTATCAAAACCTGGAATTCCATTTTCAAAACGAATGATTTCCTTTTCCTCAATTTCGATTTCACCATGGTATTTTGTTGCTAGCTTCAGTTTCATCACAACCTTACGTTCATGTTATTTTTTTAGTCTACCCAACTCATGGGAGATTAACAAAATCAATCGTCAAATCATTTCGACGCTCTAATGTAATATCAACATTTCCAGGAGAGTACTGGGTTATCGGTTTGTTAACATTTACATTTATAATAGCTTTTTGTGGTTCTATATCAACAGTAACTTTTGCAGGTTCATATTGAATATTTACATGATTATTCGTCGGAGACCAATTCTTTCCTATTTCTTTTGATTGCTTATTACTTCTTTGCTTTGCAATAGTGGCGATGGCATTTCCGCCATTTTCGATCTTCATGAGCTGTTCACCTTCAGAAACTCTTCTTGCAATTCCTTCTTGAACTGCATTCACTCCTAATTGAAATGCCTCTTCCTGTCTTTTGAAAATGCTTTTTAAATCCATCGCTTCTCTTGCACGCACTTGATCAATTGTCAGCTTAGATTCCTGTTTGTTAATGTTCAAAGTAGCTTTTGGCTGTTCAATTGATACATCCGCCTTTGGCTGCTCAATTGTCAGCTTGGCATGGTTGGTTTTCAATCCTATTTGTGCATATGTAGAATGCATTTGAATTTGAGGAATTTGCATGGCTGATTACCCCTTTTTTTGAAAAAAGCTATCTTTCCATCGAAAGATAGCTTTACTTATTATCGTAGAAAGTCCAATAAAGAAGGTTGAACAATTTTTGCACCTACACCTAATGCTGCACGATGAACACTCTCTTGAATGGTCAGTTGTGTGATGACTTGTTCAATTTCCGCATCTTCATTGTCAGACATCATTCTGCTTGTGACAATTTGCTGTGAACTTAGTCGATCCTCAATCAACTCAATACGATTATACCGTGCACCCATTTCGGCACGCTCTGATGTCAAACTTGTTATATGATTATCTAGTTTCCCTAATGAGTTTCCTATGTCACTGCCTGATGAACCATTTTCAAGATTCGCTATTATTTTCTTTAGGTCACCGAATAAACTAGCATTAAACGTATTTTCTGTATTACTGCTAACTGTTATATTTACACCTTTCGATAACTCAATTTTTACATCTTTAACCTCAGATGGGCTTGCTCCTACCCTTGATATTACTACATCATCAAGATTTATAGTCGTACCGTTCATCGTTGCAGAAGCAGCACCTGTAGGATCCATAATTTCAATTGTATCCGTGCCATTTACAAACGTAGTTCCGCCTGTATGTGTAAAGTTTTTACCTTGGAAGTTCAATATATATCCTGTTCCATCGGGATTCAACCTTGAAACAGGCAAATTAATATTCTCTAGGTTAATAGGTGCACTTGTTGTATTAGAGCCGTTAAATATATATTTGTTACCCATTTTAGTATTGGCTATTGTTTCTAAATGTTGTGTCATTTCTTTAATCTCAACTGCAATTGAATTACGTTGATTACCCTCATAAGTATCGTTACTAGCCTGTACAACAAGTTCTCTAATACGTTGAAGAGCAGCAGTTGCTTTATCGTATGCAGAATCCGTATTTTCCATCCAGCTATACGCTTCTGAAACATTACGTTGAAATTGCTCAACTTCCGTCAAATCCGTACGATAATTCATACCCTTCATCGCAACTACTGGATCATCGGAAGGACGAGTAATCTTCTTACCTGTAGCTAATTGGTCCTGATATTTACCCAGGCGCTCATAGCTTGTTGATAAGTTTCTTAGCATATTGTTTGATAACATTGATTGTGTTACGCGCATTATTTATCCACCTACCTTCCGACTGTTCCCATGCCATTTATGATTTTGTCTAGCATTTCGTCCACTAACGTAATATTTCTAGCAGCAGCATTGTATGCATGCTGGAATTTGATCATGTTTGTCATTTCTTCATCAATTGATACTGCACTTTCTGACTGTCTTCTTTGATCCACAGCGCTACGCAGGATATCACTGTTTCCAGATAATCTTACTGCTTCCTGGCTATTAACGGCCATTTGCCCAATAATACCTTCGTAATACGAATTCACACTCGTGTTAATTCCGTTCATTGTAACGTTATCACGAACGTTAGCCAGGGCTTGTGCATTTGCACCGTTACCTGTTGTTCCATCGCTAGATGCTGCAATGCGCTCTTTTGTCATTAATGGATTCAACTTCATGTTCGCCGCTGTAACCGGCGGAGTAGATGTATCAAAAAAGTCAATTCCGTCGTTTCCGTATAAATCTTTTCCTTTTTTGTGAGCCGTGTTAAATGCTTCAACGTAGCTAGAAGCCAGTGCATCTAATTCTTGAATCATTTCTGGATATAGACCTGCTTTATTACCCGCTTCATCAAGATATCCTGCACTTTCTATTAAACTACGAAACTTACCGTGCACAGTGAAATCATTTACATCAATTTGTTTAGAGCCGACTGTTAGTGATTGAACTACGTCTTTATTTTCGTTTTCTCCGTATTTCACACCAATTTCATTGACTGAATCATTTCTTGCATCAACTAGTAAACCAATTGGGTTACCATTTGCATCTACGATATCAATTCTTGATAATCCTTCTGCAATTTTGTTCGGATTACCACCACTGTCTACTCTCGTAACCTTAATATCTACTAACTCAGATAACTGATCAATTAAACGATCACGCTCATCGTATAAGTCATTAGGTAAGTAGCCATGTGGTTCTACTGCTGAGATTTGATTGTTTACATTATTAATTTGACGGGCAAGTGAGTTAATTTGCTCAACTGTGATATTTACTTGTTCTTTAAAGTCACCCTGGATAGCTGATAATGAGTTAGATAAATAATTAAATGTATCTGCCACTGCACGGCCACGCTCTAACACAACTGAACGTGCACCTGGATCTTCTGGTTGAACAGACAAATCCTGAAGTCCTTGCCAAAAACGGTCTAATGTTACAGACAGTCCGTTCTCAGAAGGTTCATTCATAATTTCTTCCATCTTCTCTAGTGCATCTGCTCTTGAAGACCAATACCCCATTTTTGTATTCTCTCCGCGGTACTGTGTATCTAGAAAAGAGTTACGAATTCTCTCGATCGTTCCACCTTCAACACCTGTACCAATTTGTCCAGGGATGGCTGGGCGGTTCATGGATGCTGCTGGGTACGGTTCTGTTTGGTTAAAGTTCACACGTTGACGCGAATAGCCTGGAGTATTAGCGTTTGCGATATTATGACCTGTGACAAAAAGGGCAGATTGCTGTGTTGTCATCCCTCTTCTAGCTGTTTCTAATCCGGCAAATGTTGAACGCATTAAGTAATTCCTCCGATCCTAAGCCTTCGAGTCAAACATGGAACGATTTTTCGAACCCGTTTGTCCCTTAACTTGTGGTTTATTATAATTTAAGCTATCAGGTTGTTTTGGCATAATCACATCTAATGATAGATTCACAAATTGCAAGGATGAATAAATCAATTCCTGATTTAATAGATTAAGCTTTTTAAGCTCATTTACTTTTTGTAACAATTTATCTTTTATAGTTAAAAGAGAGTCTCTCTCTTCAATAGGCAAGGTTTCAATACATTCGGTTAATGTTGGCTCATTTCCTTGGAACGGGTGTCCACTCATCATCTTAGCAACGATTTGCTTTCTCTCCCCGTCAAGCTGGTTGATGGCCATAACATATTTGTTTTCTTCTTTCATAATGGAGGATAATGCCTCAATATCGCTTTTCTTCACAACTTCAGTCTTTCTTGTCGCAACTTCATATAAGCTTTGATGAAGCTTGTACAGCTTTGTTAATACATCCGTTAATGCATGAGCTGACATATTGGGCTCACCTCTTTCTCTAAATTACTCATGAAAAAGTTTAGGATCTGAACATTTATCAAATCCTAAACCCTTAAATTAGTTGTTTTTAAAATATTGAATCACACTTTTTGCAACTGATTCAGCATCTACTGAGTACGTGCCTGCTTCTACTTGGTGACGCAATGCTTCAACACGTTCAGCACGGTCCATCACAACTTTTGAGTTTTGACGAAGCTCTAGTGCTGCAGAAGATATTTCTACTTTATCTGTTTTTGACTGTGATTTAGGCAGGTTATCCACCTTTGACATGTTCTTTTTATAAGGATTTACATTTATAGGACCTAAGTTATTAATTTTCATAAAATCTTGCACCTCTTTCATTCCAATTCACGAAGGTGAATCTTCTACTTACTTATAGTATCGGAATAAAAGAGGAAAAGTTTACATGACTTTTAACTTTTTTTAAGAAAAATACGTCGCACGCTTTAACTTTTGTTGTCTTTCTTCTTCCTTTTGCATGGTTGTTAGATCATTTGTAATTCCCTTTTTGCAAGGGTCACAAAGCTTTCCAACCCTGATTAATGAACCACAGCTTTCACACTTGTAGCCAATATTTGGCATGTTTGTAACCTTTAGCTTACCAATTTTAATCCATTTCATGATTAACTCTTTATCAACACCTGTTGCATCTTCAACTTCCTGCATGGTTGCCGTGCGATTTTCACGTTTACGAATAAACTCATAAACCTTTTTGAATTTCGCATCTTCTTCCTTATAGCATGTCTGACACACATCGTGAATTTCAGTCTTCACAAATAGTGCATTACATTTTGGACAATTTGATAGCTCTCCCATATTTCCTCCTGCGACAACATTCGACATAATTTCTATACACATTATATCGTCATGTATAAACAGAGATAAAGAGAAAAATATTAGTAAATGAAAGGAAGAAGTTAATCAAACGTTTGTTTAACTTCGAACTAGCGTCAAAGAACTACAGCTTAGTGCTCCCGCTCCTATTAGTATAGAAGCACAATTACGTAGTGTTGTTCCGGTTGTATAAAGATCATCAAGAAGTAAAATATGTTCACTTTGTACTGTCGAACCTTCTTTTAGGGAAAATGGATTTTGTTCCTTTAAGCGCTGCACTTTTCCTTTTTTACTTTGTTTTTCTTGATGTGATTTTAACAGGATATTGGATAATGGTTTTTGCAACAAGGATCCTATGGCTTCTGATTGATTAAAACCACGCTCATACTGCCTTTCCATACTAAGTGGAATGGGAATAATCATGGTTGTATGAGAATATTCCTTTTTGCATAGCTCCCTAATGTCACTCGCAAATGCTTGAATAACTACAATATCCCCTCTAAATTTAAATTGATTCATGATATCCTTCATGTGGTCGTTGTAATGGAAGACTGACCTATTTTTCACCAATAATCCTTTTTTGTCAGAGCTTTCCCACTCTAGGCAATCAGAACACGTTCCTTCTTCGTCCATCTGTCTACCACAAATTGTACAAATAGGTGCCGAAATAGGACTCAGTAACTTTTCACAGCGGTAACACAAGCGTTTATTTTCTTTTAATAACAATACCTCGTGCCAGCTTTGAGATTGTTCAAATTGTGTATGACATACTAAGCAATTTGGCATGTTATACCTCCTTGATTAACCCTTGGTTCACTGCAAGCTTATTCATTTGCTCAATCTGTGCTTTTGCTGCTATCATCGCACTCGTCTTTCCAAAATGGAAAAACACAATCTCGCCAGTCGGAAACTTGGCACTCCTCCCGACTCTCCCTGAAATTTGAACTAAGGCACTTTCTGTGAAGACATGATCATCTGCCCCAAACACAGCAACATCTGTATTAGGCACAGTTACACCACGTTCTAGTATGGTTGTGGTTACAAGCAGTGGTATTTCGCCATTCCGAAAACGTGCTACTTTTTCTTTTCGTAATGAATCTTGTGAGTGTACAGTTTCAATCTCTGGATGAATGTCTTTTAATAAAGGAATTAATGATTCGAGTAATTCTATAGAAGGAACAAATAAGAAGGATTGTTTTTGCTGGTTTAGTTTTTCACGTATCCACGCTTCAATCGGGGAGGGTATCTTCTTTTTGGATAATTGCTTCTTCCAGTTGCCACACCATTTTAATACAGGAATAGGTAAGGGATGACCATGGTACCTTGCAGGGATCTTGACACAGGGAAGCTTCTCTTTTCCAACTTCCTTTTGCCATCGTTTATTCGGGGTAGCAGTTAAATACAATGTGGTGCACTTGTCCTTTTTTGCTGCCTTTACTGCTTGTTGCAGCATTTCATCATAGGAGTAAGGAAACGCATCGACTTCATCGATAATGACTACATCGAAAGCTTTTTCAAATCGCAACAGCTGGTGGGTCGTCGCAAGTGTTAACGGCTTCAGTTCACGAGTATCCTCACTACCACCATACAAAGCAGTCATATCTACATCTGGAAACACTTGTTTTAACCGGGGTGCTAATTCTATTACAACATCCGTTCTCGGCGTGGCAATACAACAGTACTTCCCGCTCACTAGTGCACTAGAGATTCCCTCAAATAGCACCTCTGTCTTCCCAGCTCCGCATACTGCCCATACTAGCAGTTGTTCGGATTGGGAATTAATAGCCTGAACCATTTCAGATGATGCCACAGTTTGTCCTGATGATAACACCCCATCCCAAGATAAAGGTGATTCATAATGAAACGATACATATGACCCTTTCCAGGACACAAGTGGTGTGCACTCAGCTACTCGTCCCATTGTGATACATTTTCTACAATAATGACAGTTCGTATAGCATCTGCCACAGGAATACGAAAGAAACAAGTTCTGGTCTTGATTGTTGCATCGACTGCATTTATACACATCTTTGTGCAAGATGACACCTGGCTCGTAATTTACATAGCCATTTTCAAAATGCTCTTGAATGAGCTCTACTTCAAAATGAATTTCATCAAATAAGAGTTTTCTGCCTTGAAGGAATTGTTGAAGCTCGGTTGAAGGTTGATACTTGGAGTTAAGCGAGTGTTGGGGGATATCCATTTCGTTGATTCTACTTAAAAGAGGGCCAAAGCAATGCTTAACGGGAACAATGGTGTTCCTATAGTTAAAAAATAGCATCATCTGACCCCTATCGTTTTTCCAGCTGCATTTGCACGCGATGAATGGCGATATCATGTTCTTGTTGTTTGTCCAAAATATATTTGATGTCATAGGACTTCTCTATTTTGAACAGAGTCGATTGAATGACTTTTTGATCTTCATTATACCTATCTATATGTTTGTGTAAAACTAAACTTAGTTTTTCTATTTGTTCATCTGCCTTGTTTAGTCCGACCTCAACTTCATTCATCTTTTTTTCCGAACCATTCTCTAGGTTATCCATTCTATTTTCTAACTTGTCCATCCTAACTTCTACATTCTCCACTCGCTCTTCTAGCTTGTCAAATCTCTTATCCATATTTCGATGTAAATGGTTCACACTTTTAATCAACAAATCCAATTTCTCATCAACAGTCATACAAAAACCTCCTCATTTTTTTACCAGTATTTTATCACAAACCTTGACGAAAAAAACAATCGCAAAAATCTAAAAATGGTGGTTTAAAAACCTCCAAAATCGGGGTATAGTCATACCAACAGGGGGAGTTAAGTAAGGCTCTTTTCGTATAATGAAGGAATGAATTAAATACACCCATACTTTATGTGGTAGTACCTTACAATCTTACTTACTACGACGAAAAGATGCCCCGAAGCACTACTATTATTCACAAGTTTATCTTGGTCGCAAAATAACATGCTGTTCGAATAAGTCTCAAATAAGATGCATCATAAACTTCACCAATTCCCTATCAGGCAAAATTTCATCCTCCTTTCACATAAATGGCGCCCTACCTATGTAGAGCGCCTAATTTATTAATTTATTTATTTTTGATACCATCCTAAACCGAGTGCACCTTCACCTAAGTGTGTGCCAATAACCGGGCCGAAATAGCTGATGATCACTTCAACGTTTGAAAATTCTTCTACAATCGATTGTTTCAATTCTTCAGCATCCTCTAGGCGATTTGCGTGGATAACCGTTGCTTGAATCGGCATTCCTTTTGATGCATCTTCTCTTAGCAATTCCACAAGACGGTTGACTGCCTTTTTACGTGTACGAATTTTCTCAAATGGGACAATCTTTTTATCTACAAAATGAAGTAATGGTTTCACCTGTAGCAAGCTACCTACGAATGCTTGTGCACTGCTTAAACGTCCACCGCGCTGTAAATTTGATAAGTCGTCTACCATAAAGTAAGCACGCATAGATTGCTTCATTTCGTGTAGGCGGTTCATAATCTCGTTTGCATCTCTTCCTTCTTGCGCCAGCTTTGCTGCCTCTAATGCGTAAAACCCTTGAACCATACAGCTAATCTCTGAATCAAATGCATGAACCTGGATACGATCGACCATATTCCCTGCTGTAACAGCGCCTTGATATGTCCCGCTAATTCCACTAGATAAATGAACACAAATGACGGCATCATAATCAAGAGCTAATTTTTCGAATAAGTCAACAAATTCCCCGGTTGCAGGCTGTGATGTTTTTGGAAGTTCATGATTGTTTGCGCGCACTTGCTCGTAAAAGTCCGAAGCCGACAACTCCAGCTCCTCACGGTAAGACTCTTCACCGAATACAACATTTAATGGAATCATATGAATGTCCCACTTCTCTCGCAGTTCCTTTGGTATGTAGGCTGTACTATCTGTAACAACAGCAGTTTTCATAGGTATGTACCATCCTTATATAAAAATACTTACAAAGTCATTATATTTGTCACTTGACATCTTCTATTACCATATTACATGAAAACTTTACAGATTGCATTACTTCGAAACCATATATTTCGAACTCCTTTAACTTTTTGTGAGACCTTTAAACATAATTCCTTCGACACTTTCTGTGAATATTGCGACTATTCTACAATTAAAATGTTGATCCTATAGGATTTGAAGCAAATTTTTCTCTAATTCCACTCATTATCTGCCACATCCATGAATACAATGTAAAAATTTGGTGTATTTTTTCAATAGCGCCTCGACATCTTTCGGCAGAACGAATAATTTCCATATTTTATAATCTAGTAGTACTAAAGTTATAGGAATTAGACAATATTACGTTCAACACAGATGCTTGTCACATTTTAATCAGATAAAGGCAAACTTATTGAAAGATAAGGACGCAAAGTCACAGGTCTAAGGTTGGATTACTCATTCAGCGATGACGGCTGGTCTGCCTGAAATACTAAGAGTATTTTAGGAGGGTTTCGATGAACAATGTAACAACAATGGCAACTGAAGGTCTTGATCAAGATTGGGTGGATTTAATTTTAGCAGCATTAGAAATGGGAATGAGTGTTCAGGAAATTAGAGAGTTTCTACATACTTCTCAAGGGTAACGTAATATTTTCAAGAAAAAACGTTCTTAAAATGGAACGAATCTTTCGTTATATGATATACTTTACATAACGAAGGAGGGTGACTACCATGATTGGTCAACGAATTAAGGAATACCGACAAGAGAAAAAAATGTCTTTATCTGAATTAGCAGAAAGTGCAGGCATCGCAAAGTCTTATTTAAGCTCAATTGAACGCAATCTCCAATCAAATCCTTCCATTCAATTTTTAGAAAAAATATCAGCCGTACTCAATGTACCTGTCAATACACTTATAAATGGAGAAAACGAAGCCGCTCCGACGAAGGATTTAGATACCGAATGGGCAAACCTTGTAAAAGAAGCTATGAATTCCGGTATATCGAAAGAACAGTTTAAAGAGTTTTTAGAATTCAATAAATGGAAGAATACACAAAGCTAAAGCGTCCCAAAACTGGAACGCTTTTTTACGTAGGCTCTTTTCTAAAACTTTGTTGCTTTTTGTGTATAACCAGTGTAGAAGTAACACGGGGTTGAATTAGCAAAGAGCAACTCTCTTTATGTATGAAGTAGTACCTAGATATAATGCACAAATCCGGCTTTAGAAATTTTTATGAAAACAGCTTTCAAGTAAAACTGACCGTTCGTTTCCCTTTTTCTTTTAAAAATGGATTGACGATATGGTTTTCTGCCACTTGCTTTTTTATATAGGAAATATCTTTATTACAGGTTGGACACGTCCATATGCCATATTCACCACTGCTATAAGATGGCCTCATGCATCGATCGCACATCTTCTTGTACATACTTTTTTCCTCCCAACATGAAATAGCTTGTTTACACTTTATGGAAAGAGATAGTAAAACAGAACATAATTTTTTATAATAGAAGTAATTAAATTGAAGGAAGTGGGCCATGTTACGTATCCTTACCGTGTTATTCATTGTTACAGGTCTCGGCGCAATTGGTTATGGTGGCTATCAATTATTGAAAACAGAGCTTTCTGTTCAAAACAATCTAGAAGAAGCAAAAGAAGTGATTAGTCAAAAAGGTGATCCTACTGAAGAAGATATTCAAACCTTCTCCCCTGCTACAGGTGATGTCGTCGGCATTCTCTCCATTTCGAGAATCGGTATTGAAACACCAATTGTAGAAGGAACAGATCCAGATGATTTAGAAAAAGGCGTTGGACACTTTGCAACAAGTGCTTACCCGAAGCAAAATGATCAAGTAGTACTATCTGGTCACCGTGACACCGTCTTTCGTAAAATGAAAGACATAGAGATTGGTGATATTATTACCGTGAAGCTGCCACATGGTGATTTTTCTTATAAAATTGCGGATACGAAGGTAGTTGCGGCGGATGATCGAACAATTATTAAATCGACTGCACCAAACGAGGAGTTACTGTTAACAACATGTTATCCGTTCAACTTTGTGGGCAATGCACCGGATCGGTTTGTGGTGACGGCTTATCCGGTTGAATAGAAGAAAAAAAGCATAAATGATGATCATTTATGCTTTCCTTATGTCTAGCCTTCTTTTTCGGAATCGATCGAGAGCAAATAAGATCATTCCACCAAAGACAAGTATGGCACCCGCTCCGATAATGTTAAACATCCCAGTTGCTGTATCAGGCAGCTTCGGTCCATCTACCGGCAACAGCCCACCTAACGTACCTGCTACATAAAACTTAAACTCTACTTCCGTCGCTAGTCCTTGGAACTCATTACCTAGATGACTTGGGAAATCAACTTGGAAGGTAAGATCTTCAGACTTAGATTGGTACAACGTCCTCGATTCAAACCCTTTGAAATCTGCTAACTTCCCGTTGTATAACTCTCGGTCCTTATCACTGACCTTAAGCATAAATTCATCGAATAGCTTCTTCGAGCCAGATTTCATATTCACTGACATCGTATACTTAAAATCTTGTTTTCCCTTATTATTAACTGTAATTGTTCTCGTCGCCCAATCTCCAGGTTTCATATTTCCTACATTAAATAATACCTTGTGTGGTGATGTAGAGATATCGACCTCAGGCAGTTGAGTAGTTTCCGCTCTTGTAGTACCAACTGAGGTTATGAACAACGTAATCATGAGAAAATTACACAATATAAGGAAGAATAATCGGGTACTCTTCATTTACTCACTTCCTTAGCTTTTTCATTTACGTATTCACATTCTCTTCGACAGGGGACTTTTTACTAACAAGCTCCACTTGAGCTAGCACTCTCCATATACTAAATAGTGAGTAGCAGAATAATAGAATTCCAGGAATGATGAATAGGAATGCGCCATTTTTTGAGTTTGCAAAACTTATAAAGTATCCTAGATTTGGAACGGTAAACCCTTTATATTCTGCAACAACATTACTCGATAGAACCGGGTTCGTATCTTCACTATTGTTGTTATCCCCTTTTGTACGATACATCACCTGCTCACCACTTTTTACAACTTCTGTAATTCGGTGAGTAATCAGTTTATCTTTATCTTCCATAAATGTGATGACATCGCCCTGTTTAAAGCGATTCTTATCACCACCAGTTTTTACAGCTATAATAGATCCAGTTTTTATACCCGGCTCCATCGATCCAGATAATACTGTCTTAAACTGCCATCCAAAAACTTGTGGTTCTCCTCCTGATACCTTTGTCGTTACTACAATGGCTATCATACATAGAAGCACAGCATACAATATAGCAGTTGTGATGTTACTAATCCACTTCTTAACTGTAGTTTTCTTCATCTTTTACGAACCTTCCTTTATAATTGTTTTATCCTGATTTTCACTATCCTTTGTTTCTGGAGTCATTACTCCACGATCCACAGGAGGTGTAACGGTTCCTGGAGGATTAACCTTTACTTCATTAGGATTTTTCACAGCCTTTTGTTCTTCCTCGACAATCGGTTCTGCAGTTACCTCTCCCTCTTTTGGCGGTACTGTTTGCTGTTGTTGCTCGATTACTTGTGGCTGCTCTGGAGTTGTGTTTTCAATTGGTAAGATAACTTCTTTCACTTTTTCTTCTTCCACTTTACACACTACATTTATTTCATTGGTCCATAAATCATCTCGTGTATCGTATTTATTACCATGTCCAGGTCTTTGGAATGCATGGAACATATAATTACCAGGTTTATCAACTGTAAAGCTCAACTTTGCTGATTGTTTTTCAGTAATCGGTTCAATTGTAGCTGTATGGATTTTTGCTCCATTCTTCGGATTACCCTTTTCTGCATAATAAACCTCATACTCTGTATTACCGGTCATACTACTTCCACCATTTTGGATGGTTGCTGTAATTACAGCAGGAAGACAGGAATTAGAACTAGCGGGTACTTCCACACTTTGTGACGTAAACTTGAGTGAACTTTTATCCCATTCTTCAAGCCATTCACCTGCTGATAAAATTCCAGTTACTTTCGAGTGGTCATTAAAGTATGCTCCTGTGTTACTATTTAAGAAGGAGGCAGTAACTGTGACAACATAACAAATTGTAATTATTTTTATTAATTGATTCATACCCCAAAACCTTTTTCTGAATTTAATTACTCTAGGATATCTAATAATCTCACACCCTTCCGTTCTATTCCGTAGCTGTATATCTAATCCTATTCACACGTTATAATGTTTTATAATGTCTGGATAGAATTAGAAGTATTTTAAGAAAGGTGAGGTACCCCACCTTTCCTATTTAAATTTATATATTATCTTGATTCACCAGCTTCTTGCTTACCTTCAAATGTCCATTTTAGTTCTAGCTTATCACCTTGGAATTGATTTTGATCTTGGTTGTTATCTACAAATTCAAATTGAACATAAAGTTTGTCAGAGTCCCCAGCTTTAAGTCCTCCTCTTTCCTCTAAGTACCTTACAAACACTTCATTAGCTACAGCATCAGGCTCCATTGATTGTAGGTCATAAAGTGTAGTCTGATATACAACTTGATCTGGTGACCAACGTCCTAGAATAGCTTTGTCTTCATTAAATAAGAAGTTTACACGGATGTGCTTTCCAAAGTCATCTGTGTTCGCAGGTGCTCCAGCTTTATTTGTAACTGTATATTCAGTATCTAGTAACACTTCTTTAATATTTAGTGATCCATCATTTTTCAATGTAAAATTGCGATTCATCCAATCACCTGGCTTTAGATTTGTTACATCAATAATTGTAGTAGGAGCAGCATTTAAATCTAATGTACCTGCTGCAAATTTACTATTAGTTTCTGCAAAGTCATTAAAGTATGCATATGTACCTCCACCAATTAATGAAAGACCTAATGCTGCTGAAGCTACACCTAAACCTAATTTCTTTTTTAAACTCATTCTTTTTTCCTCCTCAGGAATCTGTTATATTTTTGTTCGTCTCAGCGAATAGTTTGTTCTCTTTAACGAACTTTACAATCTGAGTATATCTCCCTAAAAAAGAAAAGAAAACTCGCAAATTCGCTTGATTTTCGTTAAAAAGAACACTTCATCTCAATTTATCTCCTTTTTCCTTCAAATACCTTACTATTTTGTTTTTTATAAAGAACAAATATGTTTTATATAAAGAACACTCATGAATAAACAAAAACCCGCCAGCTCTCCTAAGCTAACGGGTTTCCATTACTTCAATATTTCAATTAACTGTTTTAACTTTTCCTTACTAATATTCGCCTTATTCATCTCAATGGCGAGCTCAATGACTTCCTGATCTAATTGGTCAACTGTAGGCTGAGGCTTCGCGATCTTCGTATAGATGACATGCGGTTGAACGTCAAGAGCACTAGCCAACCTTTCAATCACATCAATACTAGGGTTCTTTTGTATGCCTCTTTCAATGAAACTTAGGTATGATTTAGATACGCCAGAAACTTTCGAGAGTTCGCTCAGTGTCATTCCCTTCTTCGTTCGAAGATCTTGTATCTTTTTCCCATTCACATTGTCTCCTCATTTCTGTTTATTTCGTTCTCTGAAGTTGTTCTTTATAAAGAACTATTATTGTAATACAGTATACGTATACGAAACGAAATTGTAAAGCAGTCTATTGTCCTAAATGTGCGAGGAAGCACGGGGAAGCATGGGGACGGTTCTCTTGCTTCCTGTTGTTTATGATGGAAGCAGGAGAACCGTCCCTTCGCTTCCAATTGTTTATGAAGAACATAGAAGAACCGTCCCCATGCTTCAAAAAAAAGAGCCACCAGCAATTGCTGATAGCTCTAATGTGCTCAAGGCACAGCACGGTTCTTTTGCTTCCGAATTTTTGAGGAAGCAGAAGAACCGTCCCCCTGCTTCCTATTTCACTTCTACCCAACCGTTTTTAATGGCTACGACTACTGCCTGTGTACGGTCGTTTACGTTCATTTTCGTTAAGATATTAGATACGTGGTTTTTAACGGTTTTTTCACTGATGAATAGTGTTTCACCGATGGTACGGTTGCTTTGTCCATCAGCTAGTAATTGAAGGACTTCACATTCACGGCGGGTTAATAAGTGAAGTGGACGTCTGATTTCGATTTCCTTCTTACCTACAGCTTTAGAATTCGAAGTTGTGGCTAGACGGCGGTATTCCTTCACCAGGTTGTGTGTTACTTTTGGATGTAGGTATGATCCGCCTTCTGCTACGATATTGACAGCATCCACAAGTTGTTCTGCGTCCATTTCCTTCAATAGGTATCCTTGTGCACCTGTTTTTAGCGCATGTGTCACGTAGTTTTCATCATCATGTATAGAAAGGATGATGACTTTTGTATCTGGGAATTCTTCGATGAGCTGTGCTGTTGCTTCAACACCGTTTAGTGTCGGCATGTTAATATCCATGATGACAACGTCTGGTTGATGTTTTTCTACAATAGCAAGTGCTTCTGATCCGTCTTCCCCTTCTGCTACAACTTCAAAGTTTGCTTCAAAATCTAAAATACGCTTTACACCTTCGCGGAATAGCTGGTGATCATCAATGATTACAATTCTTGTTTTTTTCATGTATCTCGCCCTCC
The DNA here is from genome assembly GCA_008364785.1 of Bacillus sp. BGMRC 2118. Taxonomy (GTDB): domain Bacteria; phylum Bacillota; class Bacilli; order Bacillales; family SA4; genus Bacillus_BS. The sequence continues at coordinate 18,351 of VTTJ01000004.1, forward strand.
CAAGCATTTTCCCTTATACATTTAACGGTACGGATATGATGATGACCGTGCCTGAGCCGACTTTTGAGTCTATTGTTAATTGACCTTCTAATAGCTCTACACGTTCTCTCATTCCGATTAAACCGAAACTTTTCTCTTTTGTTTCTTCTATATCAAAGCCTTTTCCATCATCTTTAATAATGGCGATAATTTGGTTTCGTTGAATTTCTAATTTTACCGAGATCTCAGATGCATTCGCGTGTTTTGTTGAATTTTGGACAGCCTCTTGTATCAATCTAAATAATGCTACCTCTAATCGAGATGGCAATCTCGTGTCTATGCCAAAATGAACAAAGCGAATCTCAGCCTGCTTGTGATAATCTTCTATTGTATCTAAGTACTTTGCTAATGTAGGAACTAATCCTAGATCATCCAAGGCCATTGGTCGTAGATCATAAATAATGCGCCGGACTTCGTATAGTGCATTACGCACCATTTTACGTAGGCTGCGAATTTCCTCCATTGCTTCTTCTCCGCCACGTTCACGGTAAACCCGCTCGACTAAGTCCGATCTCATCATGACGTTTGCCAGCATTTGAGCAGGACCATCATGAATTTCACGTGAAAGACGACGACGTTCATCTTCCTGTGCTTCAATGATACGTAATCCAAAGTCTTGCTTTTGCTTCGCATCTTCAATTAAATCCCCAACAGCTCGTAAGTCTGTGTCTAAATAGTTTAGCACAACAGAAATTTGCCCGACTAACGCTTCTGCACGCTCAATTGTTTCCTGGAGACCAATTAGGCGTCGTTCGATTTCATCTCTTCTGTTTCGAAGCTGCTTTTCTTTTTGACGGATGACCGTAAGCTCCATCTGAATACTATGCGCCTTTTCATATGCCTCACGTATTTCATCTTCTGCGTAATTTTTAAAGTGCTTACTAACTTCTGATAACCTTTTTCGGGCGAACTTAGCATGTCCCTCTAAACGGTCGCCTTCATCAATCGTTTCAAGTACTTTCGGCTTAATGGATTTCAATTCTTCAGCAAGTGACTCAAATTCTTTTCGTGACTGCTCGCCAATTCGAAAAATTTCATCTTTACTTGTTTCAACGGTGCTCATCATCTTCTCTAAGATGGTATCAAGCATTTTACTATCGAATTTCGTCTTTTTTGTAGACATGTATATATTCCTCCACATTAACAGTACAAAAAGAACGTGAATATTTCTAGCAACTTCGTACCCATTTCTCTCTTTCTTATTATAGGACAAAGGTTTCATATAAACCATGTTTTTTATTTTATATTCTTGTAACAAGTATTCGATGTGTTTGTCATTTTTATGTCTATTTTTAACAAATATCTATTGGTTGGTATAAAACTACCTCATATATTAAGATGAGTATAGGTAATCATGGAGAAAATAGATAAAGGAAGGTATAACATGCTGCAGGATTATAAAACAATAAAAGGCTACGGAGAGCACGAGATAATTATTGAAAAATCACGTTTCATTTGTTACATAGACCGTGCCACAACAGAAGCCGAAGCTCAAGAATTTATTACGAAAATTAAAAAATTGAATTCAAGTGCGAATCATAACTGTTCTGCCTATTTAATTGGAGAGCATGATCAAATACAAAAAGCGAATGATGACGGTGAACCCAGTGGTACTGCTGGTGTTCCCATGCTGGAAGTCCTGAAGAAAAAAGGTATGAAAGATACGGTTGTTGTTGTAACTCGCTATTTCGGAGGAATTAAGCTTGGTGCAGGCGGACTTATTCGTGCTTATGGTTCAGCTACTTCTGAAGGAATTAAAGCAGTGGGCTTAGTTGAACGTAAACTTATGCAAGTTGTTGGGGTAGAAGTGGATTATACGTGGGTAGGAAAGCTGGAGAATGATTTTAGAGCGCTAAATTACCAAATCAAAGGGACTAATTATACAGATAAAGTTGAATTTGATGTGTATGTAGAAGAGAGCAAGAAGCAATCCTTTCGTGATTGGATGACTGAACTTACATTTGGACAAAGTTCGATTAAAGATAAGGAACTTGAATATCTGGAGAGAGACATTTTTCCTCATAAACAATAAAAGAACCCCTTTGGGTTCTTTTATTTGTTTCTTATAGTGGCTGGTTTTAGACCATTTATAAAGTTTAATAATGGCTTATAATCTTCGCCAATAAGTCCGATTTTTTCTACGATGATCTCAATCGCAATAAGAATGGCAACCATTAGAATGAGTGCTACCCAAACTGTTGCAATCGAGAAGATAAACGCAGCTAATCCAAAAATTACGCTCATTGAGTAGATAATTAATACCGTCTGACGGTGGGAATATCCGATTCGTAATAAACAATGATGCAAGTGTGACTTGTCAGGTGCAGAAAGTGGCTGCTTGTTGACAATACGTCTAATAATCGCAAACAATGTATCCGAAATTGGAACACCAAGAATCACAACTGGAATGATTAACGAGATAAACGTAACATTCTTAAATCCTAAAAGTGCAAAAACACCAATCATATATCCTAAGAATAAAGCACCTGAATCTCCCATAAAAATTTTCGCAGGGTGGAAATTATACAGAAGGAATCCAAGACTTGAAACAGCTAAGATTAAAGCCATTACCATTACATAAGGTTGACCAAATAGGTGGGCCATTCCCGCAATCGTGAATAGGGCAATCGTTGAAACTCCAGCAGCAAGGCCATCTAATCCATCAATTAAATTAATGGCATTTGTAATACCAACAATCCAGATAATCGTAATGGGAATACTTAAGTAACCAAAGTCTAATTGACCACCAAACGGAAGGTTAATAAATTCAACACTAATTCCGCCATAGAATACGACTACAAGTGCAGCGGCTATTTGACCTAGAAGCTTAATTTTAGCCGAAAGTTCTCTCATATCATCAATAATCCCTGTAACTAAGACGATTAAACTTCCGATAAGTATTGCATAATGATAAGTCTCTTCAGGTCTCATAATAAAGACACCAATTGCAAAGCTTATATAAATCGCTAAACCTCCTAATCGAGGCATAATTTTTTCATGTACTTTTCTATGATTCGGTTTATCAGTAGCGCCAATTTTAAAGGCTAATTTTTTAACTAATGGTGTAAGTAATATACTTAAAATGAAGCTGATAATTAATGTTATAGAAAACATATTGGCCTCCGTACTAATTGTTATAAGAAACTCTTAGGGAATTATATCACATCGCAATAATCTTGAGATAGAAATAATTTTCCAATTCAGGTGAAATGTTAAATTTGTATAATTCAGTCGAAACATGACAACATACAATCTTCTTATTACTATAATCTATTTTGGAACTTTTAGGTAGTTTTTTTTAACTTACTACCTGTTAGACGTTCCTTTTTGTAAAAAGTTTCATGTACCATACCCTTCGATGAATAAATAAATTTTCTGACTCATAGAGAATGGCGGATTGTTAGTATTCCCTTTTTGATGATATATCATGTAGCTTATATTCATTCAAGAATTTCGTGTAGCCTTCGCGAATACTTGCCAAAGAAAAACTCCCTAGAGCAGCAGGGAGTCCTTTCAAATAGTTAAGCACCAGCATTAACCTGCCGAGCTGTATTTTGGTCTTTTTGACCCCTGAAGCTAAAGTTCTTATATTTAAGTGCTCTCTTCTCAACCACATGCCAAGATGCAAAAGCAAGAAGAAGTGTGATCGGGAATGATACGAAAAAGTTCTCGACCGCTGTTAATTGGTTATTGAACATATTGGCAAAGATTTGCTGAATAGGGAATGCATAAATATAGATTCCATATGAAAAGTCTCCGTACTTCCCAAAGTTATGAAGTCGTAATCTGGTTTCATAAGCTAAATAGAAGATAAGGTAGGCCCCAAAAATCGTAAAGGCAAACTCAAAGTACCCATAGTTAGCTGTTACAATTAATCCTAGTAAGGATAATAAAGCAACCACGCCATTCATTTTAATATGGCTTCTGAACAGATATAAAATCATCCCTGCACTGAAATAACGGAATAAATCTGTATAAAAGTCACCTTTTCCAAAGAAGTGAAGACCTGAACTAATGATGAAAGTCGCAACAACTACTCGCTTGTCCAACAGACGTAACATACCTAATACAAGCACGACAATATAAAAGAAAAATTCATACCATAACGTCCAAAGTGAACCATTTACTGCATTTGGCCAAACGTTTGTATCAAACACACCTGGCAAATTATATTGCATGAAATATAAAGAAATTGTTTTAAAATACATATACGTATCTCGACTTGTAAAGTATTCACCTAGTGTTAGTTGAGTAAAAATTGGTCCTAAGACAAATACTGTTAACGCCACACATACAATTAATCCTGGAAAGATACGTAGAGCTCTGGCCTTCATATAATTAACAGGATTTCTCGAACGGTCAAAGCTTTGTGTAATAAGAAAACCACTAATGATGAAAAAGATACTTACAGCAAATTCACCAAATGTCATTTGTCCCATTGTCCAAACCGCAAATGGTTCGGAACCATTTGATCCTGTTGTTAACGGATATGCATGTGAAAATAAAACAAGTGATGCCGCAATAAATCGGATAATATCTAGGTTGTTAATGCGGGCATTGTTTAATTCTTCTATTGTTTTACCTTTAAGTTTCAAGTGGGTACCCCCAGTCTCATTTTCAAATTACTAGTTTCATAGTTTAGTATAGTGTTAATATCCAAAATAAAAAGAGCTATAAGCAAGCCCTTTCCTTTCATGATTACAAACACGATTATATCATTAACATGTCGAAGTTTGTATCATAATATATTTTCCAAGTATTTTTTCACCATAAAAAAAGGAACAGAACATAAGTCCTATTCCTATCGTTTCATTCTAGATTGAAGTAATAGCGATGTAATCTGAAATCTCCAGATAATTTTCTCCTTTAACGATGAGGTATTTTCTACCGTTGTCACCGTCGATTCATGTCTTCGATAATAAACAAGACTTTCTGGAATGAGCATCGCTGACTTATCCATATCTGCCACTAATCCAATCCACATATCATGCATCGGTACATTTCGTGGAATTGGCAGTACTTTTGACTTTAGTTCTTTACGAAATGACATTGCACAGCCAATGTAGCTGTTTTTAATAATGTTCTTAAGTACACCTGTACGACTTCCACGATGCTGGTAGAATGATTCAATTGTCGGGTTTAAGTTTTGATCGACTACTGTTATATCCGACATAATCATATAAATCTCAGGATGCTTCTTATAATAAGACTTAACCGTTTCTACTTTCTCCGGTTTCCAAATATCATCCTGGTCACTTAAGAAGATTATTTCATTTTGGGTACGCTTTATCGCATTTTCGAAGTTTGAGGTTACCCCTTTTTCATCATTGAGGAAAAACTTCACTCGAGAGTCGTTTTTCGTATACTCTTGAATGATTTCGCCTGTACGATCCTTCGAGTGGTCATCTGAGATAATTAGCTCATCCTCTGCATCTAACTGAGACAAAATACTATCTATTTGTTCCTTGATAAACTTCTCTCCATTATAAGTAGCCATTGCAACAGAAACATTCATGGTTTACCTCCGCTTTCTTACACAATGAAGTGGTGCCTGTCTTCCCCCGTTACACCAAGAACGTCCTTTACAAAGTACTCAATAGAGTATCTTTGTTTAATAGTTGGATCTACAGGTACGTATGGGGCTGTCATAAATTCATTGGGTACAACCACATTTTCCCGGTCAACAATACAAATATTGTTCGGGTGATAAAAATCATATTTTTCAATCTCTTTGTTGGTGGTGATCATTTTTTTATCAGCACCGAGCATCTCAATGGTTCTCATCGTCAGACCCGTTTGTTTCGGATGCTGAATATCCACCACAGCCTTTGACTGTTTTAGCTTAGCTGTTAATTCATCACTTGGCATACCTACATAAGAGAAATCAGATATAACACTACCCTCTAATTCATTCGTTAACAGTTTACGCTGGTAATACATTAACTTACTCGGTATGTACATGAAGTAAAAGACAGATAGCTTATTTTTTTCAAATTGCTCTCTTACCTCTTTTAATATTCTATAACGGTCACTATGAACCGTGCCGACAAAGAATAAATCATAATGAAGCTCTGATTTTTCGTTTGCGATCACTTCATACTCTTTGTCATAAAATAGCGGTCTGAATGTCAGTCCAAACTGGTCACAGTCTTTGCGGTCAAACGAGAACACTTCATCAAAAAAGTCTAACTTCTCTAGTGTATTCACTTTGTTCGCAACAGAATCCCACAGCATTAATACCATTCTAGCATTTGGATTCAACTCTTTTACGTCCTTTAAAAAGGATTGAGGTGTTGCCTCTGCTTGACATATAAAGATGTAATCATAGTTTTTATGTTTAATTTGATTCGAGATGTCTTCATAATGCTTGTTAATTTGCCCTGTCACAAAGTTTCGATTGATTCGAAGCAGTGCTTTTGACATCACTGTATTGGAAGGGCGCTCGTCGAAATAGTCAACTTTAGCGCCCATTGATTCCATTGCGTTCATTATTTTCTTATGATAATTAAAAAATAATGGACACAAAAATAAAACTTTTTTATCTTTTAACGTTGATTCCATTATTTATATAATCCTTTTTTCTTCATTTCTTCAATTGATTTTTGGTAATTATCTTCTACCACTTCTTGTTCATTTACCCATGCCACGAATTTACTAATTCCTTGTTCAAAGCTAACCTTTGGTGTAAAGCCAAGCTTTTCTTGAATTTTCGTTAAGTCTGCATAGTTATGACGGATATCACCTAAACGGAAGTTACCGCTAATGTTAATCTCTGTATCTGAACCGTACTTTTCTTTTAACGTATGAGCCACTTCTAATACATTCGTCATGACACCTGTTCCAACATTGAAGCTTTCGTAGTTCGCTTCGTCCTTTTCAATACCTAGTATCGTCGCGTCGACAACATCATCAATGTATACAAAGTCTCTTGATTCTTTGCCGTCTTCAAAAATATTAATGTTGTTACCGTTCTTAATAATTGTTGAGAAGATTGAAAGGATTCCTGTATAAGGATTTTTCAGTGATTGACCAGGACCGTAAACATTTTGATAACGGTATCCTACCACTGGAACTCCAATTGATTTACCAGCAACCATACACATATCTTCTTGCATCTGTTTTGTAATACCATAAATAGAAGTTGGGTGAATTTTTGTTTCCTCTGTTGTTGCCATTACTTCTACATCTCTGTTACAAATTGGACATTTTACCTCAAAGTCTCCAGTAGCCATGTCTTCTTCTTTTCTAGCGATCGGGTAAACCGTACCATGTTCTGAACAGTGGTACATTCCTTCGCCATAGATGGCACGTGAAGCTGCAATGACAATCTTTTTCACTTGATGCTCTTCATTCGTTAAGATATGTAATAAGTTAGAAGTTCCTTTTACATTCACATCGATATACTTGTTGATTTCATACATAGATTGGCCAGTTCCCGTTTCAGCTGCTAAATGAACGACCACATCTTGTCCTTTTAGTGCCTCTCTCCAGTCATCCATATTGACTACATCACCTTGAATAAAGGTTACTTTATCTTTAATGTTTAAAAACAACTCTGATTTTGTACCATCTTCACCATGAATTTGTGGTGATAAATTATCTAAAACTGTCACGTTGTTTCCTTTTTCTAAAAGCTTAAGTGCCAGGTTGCTTCCGATAAAACCGGCTCCTCCGGTAATTAAGATATTTTTTGACATGTGTGTTCGTTCCCTTCTTTTCTATAATAAGATCCCAGGCAGCTGGTGCTTGTGAATCCAATCGAAATCTGTCGGATAATAGAAATTTACACCCTATTATACAATAATACGTTTGTAAAGTTCAATCTTAGTCCCAAACGTTGGAAGATGCACTTTCAGCTTCCAATATTAGTAAAATTTCTAATGCTATTGATGTTTTGGCCAATATTTTGGGGAGTTTGGCTAATATCTAGCCAAGTTCATCTAATATAATGTACGGTTAGCTAATTTTGAGGTCATTTTGGCTAAAACACTATTCAAAATGGCTCATTCTGGACTATTTTACTAATCGTTAATATCTAGGCAGTAGGCGTGGCTTGAGTGACCTTCCCACTCCCATTATTAGGAAATTTTCTAATGTATTTAGTGTTTTGGCCAATATTTTGGGGAATGTGGCTAATATCGGGGCCAGTTCATCTAATATAATGTAAGGTTTGGCTAATTTCGAGGTCATTTTGGCTAATATCCTTTGGTAGAATGCGCTGCTTGAGCGATCACTTTATTATCCAGTATAAGTAAATTTTCTAATGTATTTAGTGTTTCGGCTAATATTTTGGGGAGTTCGGCTAATATCTAGCCAAGTTCGTCTAATTTAATGTACAGTTTAGCTAATGTTGAGGTCATTTTGGCTAATACATTATTCAAAATGGCTCATTCTGGACTATTTTGAATAATAGTTAATATCTAGGCAGTAGGCGTGGCTTGAGTGACCTTCTCACTCCCATTATTAGGAAATTTTCTAATATATTTGGTGTTTTGGCCAATATCTTGAGGAATGCAGCTAATCTTTGGGCCAGTTTGGCTAATATAATGTAAAATTCGGCTAATATTGAGGTCATACTGGCTAATATCATTTGGTGGAGTGCGCTGCTTGGCTATTCTGATAAAGCAAATCCACTATATTGCCTGGGGCTTTACTGAAAATAAAAAAGGATGTCCTTTCAAGGACATCCTTCAGTGTTTATCTTTTCGAAGCTTCATCTGCAAGCCATAATCCTGCTTTTTTGTTTTGATTCCAGATTGTATCAAAATTAGCAATTGGCACTGGTTGTCCTCCAGTGTATGGAGATACTTCAGGAGTAAAGGCAGGTAAGCCTGTTTCTTGAATGAACCAGTCCTTGTATCCACCACCACTAATGTTTGTAGTTGGTTGGACAAGAGAGTAACCTGTCATATTACCATACTGAACAGCAAGGCTATAATCTCTGTTGTAGTTTGCACCCGTTTGTTTGTAATACCAGTATAAGATCTCACCAGAAGAATGATAGGAAACGGTTGTTTTGAACGAATGCTTCTTAGTGAAATTATACAATGCAATAACTTCTGGTTCAGATAATGGACTGTATCCTTTAAAATTCATAGGAGACGGGTGACCTGTATCGTTTACGATCGAATTCCAGTCTGCAGGGTACTGTCTGTTCAAATCGACACCACGTATATTTGCTTTCCATGACGAGAAGTCTGCACTGTTCCCATTTAATAGCATCACATAGGCCGGGTTCTTCGCACTAGTGGCACCTTTTTGTACAAGTGTTACTCCGTCTGGATTAACCATCGGGACGAACCAAATGGAACTGTTGTTTAAGATATGTGTCGTATTATATCCTGCAAAACTAACACCATCTGCATAAGATGACGCATATTGGTCCATCATTTCCATAAGAAGATTTGTTGTAATATGCTCCCGTGCATGATGCGACCCATTAAAAAATACTTCAGAAGACCCTTTTCCAAGTCGTACAGCCGTAATACTTCGACCATCTACCGATTGACCAATTACTTCTGTATGAACAAAGTCAGGGTACGTACTTTTTAGACGACTAATATCGTACATCATTTGGTCATACGTATAAGTTTTTCTTGGGTTCACAATATCAGGAATCCAGGCACCGCTAACACCTACACGATCCGCACCAATGGTTGTGTTTTGTGCTAATAAACCGCTGCTGTATGCATAGTACCAACGATAATTACTATGTTGAAACCAACCGGTTTTCATCATCCCACTGACTGGATCTAAGTAATACCATTTTTTATTATGGTCTTGAAGCCAGCCTGTTTTCATCTCACCATTTTTCAATAAATAATACCATTTGTTTCCTATTTGTAACCAACCTGTCTTCATAACTCCCGAAGCATCCAGATAAAACCACTTTTGGTTGTCTAGGACCCACCCGGTTGCCATTTCTCCAGTTTGGTTCATGTAATACCATTTACTGTTGTAATAAATCCAGCCTGTATGCATGACACCGTCTTGATTGAGGTAATACCATTTGCCACGATCAAGAATCCAACCCTTTGACAGTTGCTTCGTATCTGGATGGATGTAATACCAGTTACCGTCTAAAAATAACCAGCCTTGTTGTCTAATCCCAGTTTCAGCATCTAAATAATAACTGTGCTCCCCGATGGTTAACCAACCGTGCTGTCTCACTCCTGTTTGTGGGTGAAAGTAATACGAGTTGCCATCAATTTCATACCATCCTGTTTGCATCTCACCGAGTTCATTATAGTAATACCATGAACCCTCCACCGTAACCCAACCTGTTTGGACCGTACTTTCGGTCTCTGCTGGTGGCGTAGTTGGTGTATTGGTTTCAGCATAAGATGTAATCGGTTGTATGAGCATCCCAGTTACTAGAATCGGTATTAATCTATTTTTCATTTAGTAGATTCTCCTCTATTAAAATAGTCACAAATAGAATTATACCAATTAATCTACGAAATTCTACAGATTTAGACAATTATCATTCTAGTAAATACTAGTAACAAAAGCTCATATTTTTTCTAGTAAACTAAAAAAAGACAACCCCAGATTAGGGGTTGCTTATTTTCGTTATTTATAAACAGGAATATCAAAGTAAAGCGTATAGTTGTTAATAAGAGCATACAGTTTACGAATACTTCCAACTTGCTTATACGTCCATCCTACATCAGAGGCGTATTGATGTGTAGCAGGGCTTCCAGGATTCCAACGCATTTTGTATAGAGTGTCCTGCTTATTTTTCTCGCTGTTGATATAGTTCTTTCCGATAAATTCTGCACCACCGATAATGGCAGCTTCAGGTGTGAACCACTTCATCTTATACGCATACTCAGAACCACATGTTAATGGACAACTGTCCTTCGCATTAATACCATACATGTTATACACAGTTCGCGGCTCGACAGGGACACCATCTACCGTACTCACAAGAACTCCTGTTGCTAGTTTGGAAGTTCCATGTCCTGTTTCAAGTAAGGCATGAGATAGCAGATAAATCTCATTTATATTATATTGCAAGCTTGCATCGACAAAGGATTGCCCTTTGCCTTCAAGAACACCTTTACCTTTTAAAATCTTCTCATTAAGCTCTGTAGCTGATACTCCTGCACTTTTAGATAACACTAAGAATTGGTAGTAATTATCACTGTCAGGGCTAACTGACGCAGGATTTACATATGCAGCCACATCTTCTGGTTTCGCATTTCTCCATTCACTGTACTTAATTTCGTACCATTTAGATCCATCTGCAGCTGTAACAGCGGCTATAATTTGCACGTATGTTTCCTTTTGTACACCATTTACAGTCGTATACATATTATAACTTCCAAAGATCCATGAATCAGTCGACATCCCAGCTCGAATCCTCAGTCCATTTGTGGTAGGTACTCCTCCCTCAGTTGGCTTGTTAGGATCATACAGTCGAACGAAGTCTGCACTTACATATGCTTTATCATTACGATATTTATCTGTCTGAGGAGCTACTGTCATTTGCTTATCAATCATATCTTGAAGAGTATAGTCATACTTTGTATACGTAATTACCGGACCCGTATTCCAAATGCCGCTATCATAGAAATGATGCTTCTTTCCATCAATGATAATTTCGCCAACGGCCATTTTTCCATCGCTTTGCAGATAGTACCAATGTTCTCCAGACTTTAACCAGCCTGTAAACATCTCACCATTGACCGCAAAGAAATACCAATATCCTCCGTCAAGTAGCCAGCCTGTTTTCATCACGCCAGTTGAATCAAGATAAAACCATTTATTATTATCTAGCAACCAGCCTTTATATAAATTGTCATTATCTGTGAGATAATACCATTTATTATTATCCACGATCCAACCTTTTGTCATATAACCATTTGAATTAAAATAGTACGTCTTATCAGATAGTGTAAGCCATCCTTTTTTCATCGTTCCATCTTCATTTAAATAGAAGCGGTTGGAATCTACCGATAACCACCCTTTTTGCATTGTTCCTTCTTCATTAAAGAAGTATCGATTACCTTCAATTTCTTGCCAGCCTTTTGTCATTTCTCCTGTGCTCATATGAAGATAATACTTTTCTCCGTCAACCGTTAACCATCCTTTTTGCAAGAGACCTTCTTCATTAAAGTAAAATCTCTTTTGGTTATCCAGTAACCATCCTTTGTATAATTGTCCGTTTTCCATCAAATAATACTGCTGAGTACCATCTTGAATCCAGCCTGTTTTTTTAGCACCATTTTGATCAAAATAGTAAAGAACTTCATCTTCTGTATACCAGCCTGTCATCATGACACCATCTAGCCCTAGATTATAGGTCTTTCCAGCATCATCAAGCCATCCGGTTTTCATGACGCCATCTTGATCAAAGAAATAACGTTTAGCACCGTCCTGGTACCAGCCTTTCACCATTGCACCGTCAGAACCGAACATGAATTTCTTATTATCTAATGTAATCCAGCCCTTTTGCATGACTCCATCAGCATTGAAATAATAATACTGATTATTTATGAGGTAGAGTCCAACAACCTTTTCTCCAGCTTCATTATAATAATAAGATTGACCATTTTGAGTAAACCAACCCGCAGTTGTTCCAACGAGGGACCCGGACTGTGAAAATTTATATGGCTTACCATCAATTACTTGCTCACCCGTTACCATTGCTCCGCCTGAGTTCAGATAGTATTTTTGCCCTCCGTTTTCAAGCCAGCCTGTTTGCATCTCACCGGATGTATTCATGTAATACCAGTAGTTCTTTATAAACTGCCAGCCTTTTGTCATGGCTCCACTTGCATTCATGTAATACCATTTTCCGTTCGTTAAGACCCAGCCAGTTGCCATGTCTCCACCAGCATTCAAGTAATAACGCTTTGCACCGTCTTGAATCCAGCCGGTTTTCATTGCACCTGACTTATCTAAGTAGTACCATTTACCCCCATAGGATAACCAGCCAGTCACCATCGCGCCTGAGCTACCAAGGTAATACCATGTACTGTTTTCTAACACCCAGCCTTTGTAATGGGTACCGTTCGCGCTAACATAGTACCAATTATTACTCTTGTACTGCCACTTATAGCCTCCAGCAGCCTCAGCGTTAGACGAAAAAAGTAGTGATAATCCTACTAATAGATAGATTACTAGTTTCTTCAAAGCTCAACCTCCCAAACTACTGTATTATTCATCCAGACTGTCACTTCATGCTGTAATATTATAATCTATTATGTCTAACTTTGTAATAGATTGTAAATAGGAAATAAATACTTATAGAGATTCTTATTATTTTTTCCAAATTATACCCCAAAATCTGACAAAATATTGATTGATATAGTAGATTTATACTGATAAGATATTACTATATTAAAATAGGAGGTTAAGAAATGAAAAAGTGGGTCATTGCTAGTAGTTTATCAACACTATTATTAACACCGACAGTATCATTTGCGCAGTCAAATGCTACAGCGCCAGAAACAGAAACAAGTGCGCCTGTCATTGCACCAGAAATTGTAGAAGAAACGGTGGAATCACCGGAGGTACCCGTAACAGAAGAAACACCACCTGCTACTGAGGAAACTGAAGGTACAGAAACAGCTCCTGCTACAGAAGAGGGAACTGAAATAGCTCCTGCTACTGAAGAAGAACAAGAAGAAGAACAAGTTACAGAAGAAACAACAACTGAAACACCAGTTGTAGAAGAGCCTGCAGTTGAAGCACCAGTTGTAGAAGAATCTACAACGACTGCACCAATTGAACAAAATACAGAAATCATCTTAAACGGTTGGGTAACTGACGAATATGGTGACACATACTATTATATAGATGGTGAAGCACAAACAGGTTGGTTAGAGCTTGATGGAAAGAAGTATTACCTGTATGAATGGTCTGGTATTTTAGCAAAAGGTTGGACAGATATTTATACACAAGCTACTGATTCTTATGATTGGTACTACTTAAACCCAACAGATGGGGCAGTTCAAAAGGGCTGGGTAAAAACAGAACATTATTACAGTGATGAAGAATATCCACAAGAAGGCTGGTTCTATTTCAATCAAGATGGAACAATGCATACTGGTTGGTTACAATCTGGTAAGAAATGGTACTATCTAACAAGTGATGAATATTATTATGCTGGTTTACTGCTAGAGAATACTGTTGAATATATTGACGGTTCTTACTATTATTTTGATAAAGATGGATATATGTTTACAGGTGGTTGGTATTACGATGGATATGACTGGTTATATGCCAAAGCAAATGGTAAGCTTCAAACAGGTTGGTTAGCCCAAGGGAAAAATTGGTACTACTTCTATGAAGACTATCCATACATGGTAACAGGTCCAACTGAAATTAACGGTACAACTTATTTCTTTAACACAAATGGAACAATGAAAACAAATGGGTGGGCTTCAATTACTCACGATTACGGTGATGGTGAAGTTTACACAACTTACTTCTACGTAAATGCAAACGGTACGTTATATAAAGGCTGGTTAAAACAAGGGACAACTTGGTACTACCTACACCCTGAATATGGCTTTATGGCTACTGGATCAGAAAAAGTTGGTGGAACTTTATACTTCTTTGACAAGTCAGGAGCATTATCCAACAAAAAAGGTTGGGTAAGTGATGAATATAAAAACTGGTTCTACCTTTTAGGTAATGGTGTTGCGAAAACAGGATGGTTATCTTCTGGTGGACAGTGGTATTACCTTGATAAAGATTGGGGTTATATGTACGAGTCTTCTTTCATGACTGAAAACAATAAATTATACTACTTTAATAAGAGTGGTGTAATGGTGAAGAACAAGTGGATCCAAGATGAGTACAATGGTACATGGTCTTACTTTACAGCTAGTGGTGCTGCCGTGAAAAATGACTGGTTAAAAGTAGGCGGAGCATGGTATTATTTCGACAACCAAGCTGAAATGGTAACAGGTTATTACACAATTGGATTCCAAGTACATTACTTCAACGAAAATGGAGTATGGATTGAATCTAGAGATGTATCATCTTTATAAAACGATAACTTTTGGAAACTGATTACCTTTCATAAGGTAATCAGTTTTTTTATAGGAGCTGTTTCTATCGCTCGTCTAAAGGCGGTGAAACTGGCTCTACTTTATAATCATGCATTTTCATTAACAAGCACCCCTATCATGGATGGGGTATCACATTGTTATACTAAAAGCGGAGTTTAGTTAGTCTATAAAAAAAGATCTGATGAATGAATCAATCACTCATCAGATCTTTTTATTTAGATGGATACGTTATGAATTTGATTTTCTTCTAAATCTGCTCAATACTTTATCTGCAAATATTTGGTACACTAAGTCTTTTGTGAGGACTAAGATGGCAATATAAAAGATGGCACTAATTGAGACGATGAGCAGGAATTTAAGCACTGTGCCTGGTACATATTCTCGTATTACCATAGCAATTGGTATAAATGGCAGTGAGTACAATAAATATTTCAGCTTTCCGAATTCAAATAGCTTGAAGTCTACCTTTAAGAATCGTCTGATATAAATATACTCAAAGATAATTAAAAGATAATTGGCTGCCGCAGTCGTGATAATCGCATTCAGTGGTGTAAAAACCCCAAACTTTATGAGCAGGATATTGGCTCCCAAGTTCAAGAATCCACACAAGAAGATAAGGCGAACAAGGATATTTTCCTTCTTCTTCACGTAGATGATTTGATTGGCCAATATAAAATCAATTCCAAGTGCTACCATATATATACCGAACATACTTAAGACAGATGCAGCTCCTAAAAAGTCTACCCCTCCATAAATAAGTACTCCGATATCTGATAAGATAAATAATCCCACCGAAGCAGGAAATAAAAAGGAAAAGTACACCTTTGATATATTATTTAACAAGATGAGATAGGATTCTTCATCATCCATGCTGGATATATAGGAAAGTCTCGGTATTGTCACCTGTACAACACTCAGCAATAACGTACTTACAATTCCCATAATCTGCTGAGGAATCACATAATATGAAACGAATTTTGCATTACCGTATTGTCCTAACATAAATCGGTCAAGCAACGTATATAGCACATTGGCATTTGAAAAGATAACCACTAAAAACAATGGTTTTAAATGAGTTTTAATGGAAATATGCCGAAAGTCAAACTTAATCTTCTTCTTGATATAAATAAAGCTGATAAAGTTATTGAGAAACATAAAAACAACTAGTAAAAGTGCATATGTATAGTAATCTTCAGCATTACTAATAAACACAAAAATGAGAACCACATAAATAATGCGAACGATAATGGTCTTAATCGTAATAAAATCATAGTTCTCAAGAGCTTCATTTACCCACTCCACATAAAAGATGTTGAAAATGAGATTTAAAGAGAAAATTAAAAGTATTGGATACATTGTGCTTTGATCGTGATAACCGAAGAAGGTAAAGCCTAAATAAATGAGAAATGATGAAACACCCGTAACTAAACTAATTACAAATAAGCTTGTAAAAAGCTGACTTGTCTTCTCCTTATCATCCTTAACCCTGCTCAACTCTCTCAATCCGTACTGGTAAACTCCAAATGTAGCAAAAATGAGAAAATACGTATAAATGGATTCTCCAAATTGAACATGCCCAATGGATTCTGCACCTAATGCTCTGTTTACATAAGGACCAACGAGTACTGGTAATAACAAGTTAAAAAAGTTTAACAGAACTTTATATATAATGTTTTTAGCTAGTGACTTTTTCATTTTATGTTCCTTCTGCTTCTATTTTGTTAGCTCTGCTCATGAATCGATATGAGAAGATAACATTAAAAGTAAATAGATGCCTCAGTATTGTCTTCGAAAGGCAAAATCACGTTATTATCAATTGTTGTCCAATCCCAATTCGCGTCTTTGACCATATAGGTTGGTCCATAATTATTAACAAGATATTCATGATGGTTCTCTGGAATGTTGAACAACTCACCTTTGAAGGTAATCTCTTTCAAACCAGTTTGCGGATGGGTAATTTTTCGAACTGTAAGCCCAGTCACGTTCATATGATCTGACATCTTTTTATAAACAGTCTGCTTGCCCTCTTCACATGCAAAGCACGAAATTTTATTTTCTTCTTCTCGATGATAGTAATAAATATCCACGTTTACACCTTTATGAATATATGTTTGCTCTACAACAATGTTACCTACCTGGAATTCTCTTGATTTTTTCATGCCCTTCCCAATCAGCAACTGTTCAATTTTGCGTATATCCTCGTTACTTGTAAATAAGGTGCCCAGATCAACATCTGCATCATGTCCGATAAAATCCTTATCACGAATAGCTCCAAGTAACGTCCCATAATCAAGCCAGAACTTCTTGTCTACTTCGTTAAATGTTTCTCTTATGATACAAATACTTTCCAAACCAAATTTATGTACAGACTCTCTCTTTGCAGCTTCTACTCTATTTTTTAAATGCTGGTTAACCTTTAGCAGCAGCGGATTTTCCTTCAGCTTTTTGTAAAAGCTTTTACCAATGATATAGGATTTAAACTTCTCGTAACCTGTACTCATACTTCATTAAGACCCCAATCTATAGACATTTTGAGAAAAAGAACTGATCAAAATTGAATCAGTTCTCGTGTTGTTTTAATTCTGTTAAAAAGTCTGACAAAGCTTCCTTCCAATCACGCATTGGTGTAAAGCCCTCTTCAACAATCTTCGCTTTACTTAATACGGAATATTTCGGTCTTTCTGCAGGACGTGGGAATTGTTCAGTCGTTAACGGATTCACCTTTGTATCCATACCCGCTTGTTTAAAAATCTCAACGGCAAATTCGTACCATGAGCAAATTCCTTCATTGGAAGCATGGTAAATTCCATACTTTTCTGTCTGAATTAATTCTACTAAAAACTTCGCAAGGTCAACCGTATAGGTTGGAGACCCTAATTGGTCACTCACGACACCTAATTCATCACGTTCTTTTCCAAGACGAAGCATCGTCTTAACAAAGTTATTCCCGTACACGCCATAAACCCAAGCAGTACGAACAATAAAGTGTTTCTCTAAGTGATGGATCAGGAAGTTTTCACCGGCAAGTTTTGTTTCGCCGTATACGCCAAGTGGGCTCGTTTCGTGATCGACTTCATAGGGCTTTGTTGCACTACCGTCAAATACATAATCTGTACTCACGTTGACCATTTTAGCACCAATGTTGCTGGCTGCTTGAGCCAAATATTTTGTACCTAATGCATTAATTTTATAGGCAGTATCGACGTCCTCTTCCGCAGCGTCAACATTTGTATACGCAGCACAGTGAATGATAGCATCCGGCTTAATGGTTGCTACAACATCCTTGACCTGTGCTTCATTTGAAATATCTAACTGACTGCGGTCTAGTCCGTGTACTTCATGCTGCTGGGATTGAAGCAGCTTCACTACGTCTTGCCCTAATTGTCCTTTTGCCCCAGTTACTAAGACAATCATTATTCTACTCCTAAGCGGTTACCGTATTGTGATTTGAAGTAATCTTGGTAGTCACCAGAGATAATGTTATTCCACCACTCTTGGTTTTCTAAATACCACTCAATTGTTTGTTTAATACCTGTTTCAAATGTATATTTTGGTTCCCACCCAAGTTCTGTGCGAAGCTTTGTTGCATCAATTCCATAACGACGGTCATGTCCAGGACGATCTTCAACATATTTAATTAAAGATTCCGGCTTGCCTAATTGATTTAGGATTGTCTTTACGATGTCAATGTTTGTTCTTTCGTTGTTACCACCTACATTGTATACTTCTCCGTCTTTACCTTTATGAAGGACAAGGTCAATAGCCTGGCAGTGGTCTTCAACATGAAGCCAGTCACGAATGTTTAATCCGTCGCCGTATACAGGCAGTTCCTTATCCTTAAGAGCATTAATGATCATTAATGGTATTAACTTCTCAGGGAAATGGAATGGACCATAGTTATTCGAGCAACGAGTGATGTTAACTGGAAGACCGTATGTTTCGTTATACGCTCTAACTAAGAAATCTGATCCTGCTTTACTAGCACTGTACGGGCTGTTTGGTGCAAGTGGTGTCTCTTCAGAGAATAATCCTGTTTCACCTAATGTTCCGTACACTTCATCTGTTGAAACTTGTAAGTATTTCTTCACGTTAATTTCTTTTGAAGCATCAAGTAATGCTAATGTACCTTGAATGTTTGTCTCAACAAACACTTCAGGATTTGTAATACTTCTGTCTACGTGAGATTCAGCAGCAAAGTTAAGTACATAATCAAAGTTATGTTCCTTAAATAAATCCATAATGAACGTACGATCTGTAATATCACCTTTTACAAATGTATAATTAGATTCATTTTCGATATCCTTAAGGTTTTCAAGATTACCTGCATATGTTAAAGCATCTAAATTAAAGATGTGATAATTCGGGTACTTCTTTACCATATAACGAACAAAGTTACTACCGATAAACCCTGCTCCACCAGTTACTAATAATTTCATATTGTCCTCCTATTCTTCAAATACAAAGTTCAATGTATTTGCTTCTGCTAATGTAGGGTGTTTTGTATCTTTTTCAGAAAGTATCGGGCTAGATGTCGGCCAATCAATTCCAAGTTCCGGATCGTTCCATAAAATACCGCCATCATGCTCTGGTGAATAAAACTCATCCACTTTATACGCAACTGTTGTATTCGGAACTAATGTACAAAATCCATGAGCAAACCCTTTTGGCACTAATAATTGACGATGGTTGTGCTCACTTAAGATGACTCCTACCCATTGCCCGTAAGTTGGCGAACCTTTGCGAATATCAACCGCAACATCATAAATCGCTCCAGAAATACAACGAACTAGCTTCGTTTGCGCCTTTGGATTTAATTGAAAGTGAAGTCCTCTAAGTGTACCAACTGGCGCTGACAATGATTGATTGTCCTGTACAAAGTCATGCTTCAGTCCAAGCTCTTCAAAAACCGTTTTACTGTAGCTTTCCATAAAGTAACCACGGTGATCACCAAATACCTTTGGTTCTAGAATCACTAAACCTGGAAGCTTCGTTTTCGTCAGTTTCATTTACATTCTCCTCACTTTATATCTTGATTTGCTACTTTTATTAAATACTGTCCGTATTGGTTCTTCTTCAGAGGTTCTGCAAGTTCAAGAAGCTTTTCTCTCGTAATATAGCCCTTTTTATAGGCAATCTCCTCTAAGCAAGCAATTTTAAGAGATTGACGCTTCTCAACTGTTTCAATGAATTGAGACGCTTCTAACAAGGACTCATGTGTTCCAGTATCTAACCATGCATATCCACGACCTAAAAGCTCTACACTTAGCTCGCCCATTTCAAGGTATTCTTTATTAATATCCGTAATTTCTAATTCTCCTCTTGGAGATGGCTTGATATTTTTTGCAATATCAATGACACGATTGTCATAGAAATACAATCCAGTAACTGCATAATTGGATTTTGGTTGATCAGGCTTTTCTTCTATAGAAATCGCTCTGCCTTCCTCATCAAACTCAACTACCCCAAAGCGTTCAGGGTCATTGACATAATAGCCGAATACAGTTGCGCCCTCTTTACGTGATGCAGCATTATTCAACAACTCTGTTAAACCATGTCCATAATAAATATTATCCCCCAGCACTAACGCAACATTATCATCCCCAATAAACTCTTCACCAATGATAAAGGCTTGTGCTAATCCACCTGGCTCAGGTTGAACAGCGTATGTAAAATTCATTCCAAGGTCAGAACCATCACCTAAGATTTGCTCAAAACGTTCAATGTCCTGTGGTGTAGAAATAATAAGAATATCCTTAATTCCTGCCAGCATTAGGACAGACATCGGATAATAAATCATCGGTTTGTCATAAACCGGTAATAACTGCTTTGATACCACTTTTGTTAAAGGATATAGACGGGTACCACTCCCACCTGCTAATATAATTCCCTTCAAACGATTCAACCCCTTATTGTTTTTATAATCTCTCTAATCACTGTTTTTATCTTTTCGCTGTTCGTATAGCTAAAAGCAACAAAGTTTTAGAAAAGAGCCTATCTATTTATTCGAAAGTAACTGCCGAATTGTATAATAAGCTATTTTTTTATTTTTTACCATTACAATTTGTTTGGCTATTCGTTTTAACAATTGTATTCGATAAGCAGGAAACAACTCTTTTTTATAGTTCTTATAAAAATTAAACTCAGACGATAAAATACTCTGATATCTAGTCAATGATACGTTGTTATAGTCCATAACAGACAAGTCATGTTCTAACGTAACATCCAATAGTTCAACTTGATAGCCTTCCTTGTCAATCTTATAGAACAACCAATGATCTAAATAGTCTAATGCAAACTCTTCATTAAAACCTTGAATTTCATTTAGAAAATCTACATTTAAAACGGCTCCAGAGTTAATGGCCATAATAGCCTTACTTTGAATGCCTATCTTTGGCTTATCCCCCTGCAGAGGACGAAGTGTGTCACTATACACTGGTGAAATATGAGTCCCTTCATACATAACATTCGGAACAAGTGCTGCAATTTGAGTGTCGTATTCAGATAAGTTCGTTACAGTTCGGATATATTCACCTGTTAAATGAGTATCATGGTCTAATAAAACAAGCCACTTACTCCCATTTTCCACTGCTACTTTCCAGGCATAATTATAGGCAACTGCTACACCAAGATTACGAGGATCATGATGATATGTAATCGTCAGGCCAGGATGTAGTTGCTTAACTTCCTGAGCTTCCTGGCTGTTATCATACACAATGACCTCAAGTCGCTCTCTGATTTGTCCCTCTGCTATTGCCTTTAATAGGGACGACATCGTTTTACTTTTTTCTAATCTTTGATTATAAAGGACCACAACAAACGTCAACATCATGAAACTACCTCATTCCTAAGTGAATCCCTTTTATTTTGTGAAAGGACAATGACAAATAGGAAGAAGATCATCCCTATTGGGTTATTAATAAAAGGATTAATATTCGTTAATAAAAGCACGCCCATAAAAGCAGCTAAAAGTGAAATATCTAGTGTAGTTAACTTTTCACCTTTTTTATAGCTATAGTAATAGTTGTAATAAACGAGGAAGAAAAGGAAACACCAAATTCCAAGTCCAATTGCCCCTTGTTCAACTAATATTTCAAGGAAGCTCATTTCAATGGCCGGTCTACCCGCAATTTCTTTACCATACCCAGTTCCAATAATGGCTGCGACTGGGTTATCTAAAAGAATGTCTTTGGAGTCAACGATAAACTCCATCCGTGTATTCACACTTTCATCATTTACAACAGGCTCCTCAATTTCTTCATCCCATTCATCTTCATAAAATTGATGATTGGAACTTCTCTTGGACTGTTCAACTTCAAACCTTCCTAGTGTCATTGACTGATATAAGAAGGGAACAGCTATTATAATGATAAGTAAAGTACTCATTTTTCTCACTAAACGTGGTGATTTAATCGCTAGTTTTACTTTTTCTATTAATCCTTTTACTTGGTCCGTAATGACTTTTGTATCTAAGACAGCAATCATAAACGCACTAACCATAAATGCCAGTAGAAACCCTCTAGTTTCTGACCAGATTAAGGAAACTGAACATAAAATCACATTGATCCAATCAAGAGGTGTAAATTTCTTTGAAAGTATCGCATTTAAAGAAATCACTAGCCCGATTAAAACAAATAAGTGACTCTTATAAAAAACACTATTACTAGGTCTGAAAAATAAATCATCATTCATAATGTCATTCATGAAATAGTAAAAAGGAGCGAAATTACTACTAAAGACAGTTTTCCCTAAT
This sequence comes from Bacillus sp. BGMRC 2118, assembly GCA_008364785.1. Classification (GTDB taxonomy): domain Bacteria; phylum Bacillota; class Bacilli; order Bacillales; family SA4; genus Bacillus_BS. Next base: position 41,166 of record VTTJ01000004.1, read on the forward strand.
ATATCAATGGTAATGGTAAAAATGGCAACAATTAATGCACCATATTTAAGTAATGATATAATTCTTTCCTTTGAGAAACGAGTATCCGATATATAATAAGCCAAGGGGAAGTACAAAACAAAAAAGGATACCCTCATAAAATCAGTGAAAATCATAGATAAGGAGTGTCCATTTACAAATCCGATAACTGCACTGACTGCATACCAACCTAACATTAAATAAGCACCGATTGTTGCTGCATTAAATCTTATAAATGTATTGACAGATCGATCTAAAAAAGATCTTTGTTTCACAATTCGAATCATAAATGTTACTAAAACGAGTAAAAATAGTACCTGTCGAATTGAAAGGATTCCAAAATCAATTAATCGTCCACCACCACCGATAAACAACTCAATAAAAAAGACCGTTAACAAGATTTTTTCAAACTTATTCATAGTAAAAACTCTCCTCAGGATGTCGTATAACGTTGATTATATGTTCACGATTACATGCTTTTTTATCTTTACCAATAAACACCAAATAATTATACTAAATTATAATAACGTACATTATTTCTTATACTATCAAATGAAAATTATAGCATTTTCTTGTCATTATTTGTAGTTTATTTTCCCAATTTTTACTTTTAGTTGAATTAATTCTAGATTAACCTTATAATTTTGTAGTAAAATGTTGTTTTTTCTCGAATTATAATGATTATTACATCCTTACACACAGAAAGGAATTATATATGGAAACACGTGCAGATCGAAAAGGAATAAAAAAGAAGAAGAAATGGAAACGAACCTTATTTTGGTCACTATTTTCCGTTGTGTTAGTTGCGGGATTGGGGACATATTATTTCTATAGTGAAATAGCAAGTGCTGTAAATAAAATGCACAAGCCTATTTCCCGAGAGGTATCAGAGGAACGTGAAAAGAAAGTTGAAGTAAAGAAACAAGACCCTCTTTCCATCTTACTGGTTGGGGTAGATGAACGAGAAGGAGACTCAGGGAGAACTGACTCTATGTTAGTTATTACCATTAATCCAGAACTTAAAACGACAAAAATCGTCAGCATCCCACGTGATACGAGAACGAAATTAATAAACAAAGAAAAACCTTCCAAATCTAGAATGGACAAAATTAACCACGCTTATGCATTCGGTGGCATTGAAATGACAATTAATACCGTAGAAAATTTCTTGAACATACCAATTGATCACTTTATTGAGGTCAACATGGCAGGATTTAGGGATATTGTCGACGCCGTTGGTGGTATTGATGTTATCAATGAACATTCATTTGAACTAGATGGCACGTATTTATCTAAAGGACCTCATCATCTAAACGGAGAGGAAGCTCTTCAATACGCTCGTATGAGAAAAGAAGATCCACTAGGGGACTTTGGACGTCAAGCACGTCAACGTGAGGTAATCTCAAAAGTAATTAGTAAAGGAGCGAGCCTATCCTCCATTACAAAATCAGATGAAATCCTCCTAGCACTTGAAAACAATATCAAAACAAGCTTAACACTTGATGAAATGATTAGTATGCAATTTGACTACAAACCAGCTGTTGCCAACATGGAGAAAATCGAGATCCCTGGTGAAGGCAAAACATTGGACAAATGGTACCATATCGTCTCTGATGAAACAAGGCAATCGTTATCTGATGAACTACGCACACACTTAGAAGTACCAACTAGCCCGGTATCGAAAATAGAGGATTAGTTGTTTTAGCCCCTGCGCTGCAGGGGCTTTTTTTATGTGATTAGTTTAGTAGCCAAAACTTGGCATGTCTTGGCTACTAGGCACAGGGTATTGGCATTTTCCTGGGTTATTAGACAAAACAGGGCTTGTATTAGCTAGAAAGCAAAGGGTATTGGCCATTCTTCGGAGTTTATTTGCTGCTCTGGGCAATGTATTGGCCATTTTATGGGTATTATTAGATATTTTACAAAATTATCCAACCTATAGCGCGAAACTTGGTCAGGAGGTTTTGCGGTATTAGACAAAATAGGGCTAGGATTTGCCAGAATGCTTAAGGTATTGGCCATTCTTTGGAGTTTATTTGCCGCTCTAGGCATTGTATTGGCCATTTTATGAGTATTATTAGATATTTTACAAAATTATCCAACAACTAGCACGAAACTTCGGGCCGACCAGGAGGTTTTGCGGTATTAGACAAAACGGGGCTTGTATTAGCCAGAATGCTTAAGGTATTGGCCATTCTTTGGAGTTTATTTGCCGTTCTGGGCAATACATTTGCCATTTAATGAGTATTATTAGATATTTTACAAAATTATCCAACCCGTAGCACGAAACTTCGGGCCGATCAGGAGGTTTTGTGGTATTAGACAAAACGGGGCTTGTATTAGCCAGAATGCACAGGGTATTAGCCATTCTTTAGAGTTTATTTGCCGCTCTAAGCATTGTATTGGCCATTTAATGAGTATTATTAGATGTTTTACAAAATTATCCAACCTGTAGCGCAAAACTTCGGGCCGATCAGGAGGTTTTGTGGTATTAGACAAATTGGGGCTTGTATTAGCTAGAATGCACAGGGTATTGGCCAGTCTTCGGAGTTTATTTGCTGTTCTGGGCAATACATTTACCATTTTAAGAGATATATTAGAAATTTCCCAAGTACTTCCACCCCCACAGAAATACACTGTGGGGGGGAAGGTTTTGCTGTATTAGACAAAATAGGGCTGGGATTAGCCAAAATGCTTAAGGTATTAGCCATTCTACTCGGGTTATTTGCTGTTCCGGGCAATACATTTGCCATTTTAAGAGTTATATTAGAAATTTCCCAAGTACTTCCACCTCCACAGAAATACACTGTGGGGGGGAAGGTTTTGTGGTATTAGACAAAACAGGGCTGGTACAGTTATTCCCACCCTGGCACCGGCAGCTGATACACTCTCCCGCTATTTTCACCAGAGGAAGGTAATTGCATAGATTTTAGAAGTTTTGAGGCTACATATACTGAGTCCATATGAAGAAATTTACGCATCTTACTATTTGTAATAGTGGTATCAAGTAATAGTGCATAATCTTGTAATGCACTTATATGGGCTATTTTTGAAGTGTGTGTACAATGTGGACAATACCATGTAGCACTAACCCTTTTCATAGGGAAACTTGAGCAATCTGGACAAATGACACCTGATTGTATAGTATCCGCAGTTAGTGAGAATTGTTTTAGAACATTGGAGAGTTTGGGAGTATGGTGTTTGAGTATAAGCGTGGTTAAACGTTTTCGATCCTTTTTCGTTAGAATTTCTTCTGTGTGATTATGTTCCATTGATTTGAGTTTTGTTACTAGATTTGTTCGGAGAATGACTTTATTCAAAGCTTCTGTATAGTGAGGATTTGCCTTAATAATCGTATTCGGATTACTAACAACAACTAGTGACTCAATTGGTATGTCTACTGACTTCTTCACCAACCACTCTTTCAGTTTTGCTTGTTGCCTCTTTACCTGAACAACAGGATCTTGGTATCCATCCTCCTTCCCATTAAGGGTTCGAATGAGTTGATGAAAGGTATGATCCAAGTAAATCGTTCCTTGATAATTTTTTACTTCTAAAATCACAATCATGCTTGGACTCACTAACATCGTATCGATCTGTACATAGTGGATTCCGTCAAAAAATCGTATCCCGTGATAGATATCGTAATTCTCTTCTATATACTGCAGATCGTAATCTAGAGCTTTCTCTCCACGATAACCAGCACGATATTTAAACAGTTCCTCTTCAATTTCCACTCTTCTTGCACAATGGTGTGGCAGTCTCCTTAGTAAAGCCTCTAATTGTAAAATCTTTATTGGCAGTTTTCTTGGTTTGATAATCATGAAATTCCTCCTTTCTTACTTTAAGATTCGCGAATGATTAAAATAATCCTCCTGGGTTGTTCTACTATAGGTATCTTGCTTCATCAAAGTTTTTGCTATTAGCCATTATGCGAGATCTATTTGCCGCTTTTCCTTTACTATTAGACAATTTCCCCCTACTATTAACTGCTGAACAATTTGTATTGGCTAAAATCTGCATTCTATTAGAATTTTTCCTATATATGTAAAAAAACAGTGCAAGTTCGCACTGTTTCCTAAATATGCTGCAAGTTTCGTAAAATTTCTTCTACTGTATTCAAGTCATCAAGACTATCAATTTCAAAACTGTCATATACACCCATTTCATGGAGATAGATGTTTAAGTCTTGAATGTTGTCTTTGACCATGTGGTCCCAGAATAATTCTTGGAAGTTCCCACCCTCTACAGCCTTTTCTAGTCTCTTCACGATGATGTCACCATCTCGCTTAGACCAATATGAGACACCGCACATGATGAATTCTTCGTCTCCGTCACCAACTATGATATCTGAAACTTTTCTGTTTTCATCATGCTGAATGATCCATTCTTGTTTGAAATCCTTTTTCTTTGCACTGAAATACAATGACTTGTTTGGATCCAGGTTTTCAACAAACAGGTTACGGTTAATATACACGTCCCCTTCTGTGACATATGAGCCCGGTAGGTATTCTCTCACCAAATACATCGTATACAGGTTGTTATACTCTTCATACTTGTCATTGTGTATAAGTTTTACATTGTACTTATCTACAAGGTAATCAAATTTCTCTGCAAGGTATCCTGTTACGATAATGATCTCGTTAATACCCTTTTCCTGCATGAATTCGATTTGTTTTTCTAGCATGGGCTTGCCATTTACTTCTACTAATGATTTGGGTGTATCGTAGGTTAAAGGTCGTAAACGAGTTCCCATTCCAGCTGCCAGTATAATTGCTCTCATTCAAGTGCTCCTTCTATAGTAAGACTTAGTTCATTGTTACTTTCATCCGTGATATCCAAGCAGGAAACGGTTAAAAATCGCCCTTTAGAAACATATTCAAATTATACTTACATCGATTGTAACGATCAATACCGTACGTTCCGAAATCATCACCTTTTGCTTCCTTAATAATCGTCCATGTACTCCATAAAAAATCTTGAAGGATCTTGTTAATCATGATGCGTTTTTTTATTTCATCCGTCACTTCACTGTTCTCAAAATATAAAGATAAGAATAATTCCTCATCTTCAATGGAGAATTCAGCCTCTAACGAATGTGCAGCCAAGTCCCACATCGGGTCATTCATTCCACCATACTCCCAATCAATCAGATACAGCTTATGATCTCCACTTTTCACCATGTTTTCATAAAGTGCATCATTGTGGCAAGGAGTATGCTCAATAGACAAGCTTTGATAGATTTCTTTTACGTCCATCACTTGTTTTTTCACTTCGAGATAATCTGGATAATTCTCTACCTGTAATTCATCTAAGATTCGTTCGTATTCTTCAATTTTTTCGAATACATCAAATGTATTTAGCATGGTAACACCAGAAGTGTGTAATGTTCGTAATACACCAGTTGAAAGTACCATAATATCTTCTCGTTTTGCCGTTTTTGCATTTAGTGTCTCAGCATTGGGAATGAACCGTGCTATCTTTACGCCGGTCTCATCATTAAAATATACCAATTCTTCATCTATTCCTAATTGACTCGCCAAAGCCGCGTTACGCTTTTCATCTTTTCGATTAATCATTTGTTCGGTGCCATTACCAGGAATACGAAGGACATATTCCTCACCGTTTGTTAGGATCATTTTAAAGTTTTTATTCGTCATTCCTCCAAACGGCTGAATACTTAGAATATCTTCATCCTGTATTTGCATTGCGTGAATCGCTTGCTTTCTTACTTGAATTTCCTTATACTTCGCTTCTCTTCTTTTTAGGATTGGGTATACATTTCTCTCAACATGATTGTAATGACGAAGTGAGTCAATTTCTCCCCAAATGAGATCAGCAATTTTAACATACCCAATGTTAAGTTGTCTGGATACATCAAGAAGCAAATATTCATAATTCAAGTAAGGATTTCTATTTTCACTAAATTCCTTAAGCATGTTTGTATAGACTTCATACGAAATTTTACTAATTCCAACCATTTCTCCATCTATACGGTTAAATTGGTGAATGTCTTTTGAAATTTTATATAGATACCCATTCCTCAACTCAACAAATGCTTCATCTCCAGAGCCACTCTCATTTGTAAGTAAAATGCAGTCACGCTGGGTATGTTCTATTACTTCCTTAAATGTACGTTCTTCTGTAAGAATATCATCCTCAACAAGCAAGAAATCATCCGTAATATAGTCAGCAGCACTCGCTAATGAAGCCATACTGCCTGTCCATTTGTATTTTTTGTTCTCAACAAGCTGGATATCTGACATGGATTCAAGAAATTCAAGTGATTCCTTTTTGTAACCAGTAACAACAATGATTTTCTCTATTCCATTATCACGTAAAATTTGAAGGTTTCGTTGTAGTAATTGTTTGCCACCAATTTCTAATAACCCAGACGGTGTTTCGAAATCCCTACGTTCTCCCGCTGCTAAAATGACAGCTAATTTAATATCTTTTTTATTTTCTGTATGAATGTTCACTTTTTTTTCTTGAAATTCTTCAATTCCTTGCTTTAATAAATCAAATCCACTGTCCGTTAGCGTGTAGTGCATCGTACGTCCCGCTTTACGACTTGTTATTAATCCTTTTTCTATTAGTTCACTTACCATGTAATTAGCTTTACCGGAAGAGATTTCACATAACTCAGCCATCTTCTTTTGACTAATACTCGGCTGCTTGTTAATAACCTCTAACACTTTTAATAAATCGTCCATATTTCCTCCTTGCAAGGTCCGTTCATTTTTTGAATGCATACTCATTCTACAATGTATAAAATACCATGTAAATCATTTTAAAAATTTGGAAATTGTATAGAAAATTTATCGTTTTGTATAAAAGATTTTCTAAACTACTCTACTAAAGTGTAAAAAACAACCCTTCCTATTGGAAGAGTTGTTCGATGGATTATTTTTGTAATTGTTCTATTACCTGGTCGATATTAGAAGAATCAATTGTCCCACCAACTTCTTCCATTAACCCTTTAAAGAGAATATACATATCTCCCCATACCAAAGTAACTAAACTCGACTCTGAATCACCCTCAATACTCTCAATTAACATATTTCCTAAGTCAATTGTGCTATTGTTCTTAACAGCTTCCTCTATATGCATACGTAACTCTTCTTCTGACAATGGAACATTGAATAGTGGAGCTGTTTCTATAAGAAAGTCAACACTTTCATTTGTACCAAAGAATAAGCCTTCCATTAAGAATGTGCTGATTTCATCATCTACAAATAGATGTCCGCCTGCCATTGCTTGGATGTTCATTCCATACTTATTACCAATTTCTTGAACCTTTAGATACATTTCATATTCTTCGATCCAAGTTCCATCCATACCTATATAATAACCATCCACAAATATATTGGAAGCTAGAGCTCCATTCGGATTATAATAGTACCATATTCCATCTTCATTATACCAGCCGACGACCATCTTACCGTCATCGCCTAGTAAATAACTATCATCGCCCTCGAAGATCATCGTATTAGTGTTCATATAGCCATCATAACGATCAAAATTGTACCAGGATCCTCCGATATATTGCCAGTCTGTCATCATCATTCCTGAGTTATTAAAGTAGTACGTTTCCCCTTGATATGTTAACCATCCTGTTTGCATCGCACCAGATGAATTTAAGAAATACCATGTGTCACCTTCTCTATGCCATCCGGTCTGCATCACACCATTACTTTGCAGGTAGTACCATGAATTACCTTCCTTTAGCCAGCCTGTTTTTAACGTTCCGTTCTTATTCAGGTAATACCATTTACCAGCATCGTTTATCCAGCCCGTTGCCATATTACCTGATGGTTTTAAATAATACCAGGCTCCATCATATAGCCAGCCTGTTTGCATAATACCTTGTCCATTTAAGTAGTACCATGACCCGTTATTCGATAACCAGCCTTTATGGGCACCTTGCGTTGAATAGTAAGACCACTTCCCACCAGATTGCACCCAACCCTTGCTCTGAGCTGCTGAAGCAGTATCTACTCCATGAAATGCACCTGTGAAAAGAAGTGTTGAAGTCGTTAACGTAAATAATAGTTTCTTCAAAAGAGTTTCCCCCAATTTATGGTATATATTACTATTTTACTATACTACATATTTACTAGATTCCACTACTAAATTTTCTTAAGAATAAAAATAGAAGAGAGTACGTAGACTCTCTTCTTAAGAAAGGTTAAAGCATTATCCCATTACTGCCAATTCTATATCCACCAATAGTAGTGCTTGTTGCCATAGTCCCATCTTGATAGAAGTAATACCACTGATTCCCTATTCGTTCCCAGCCCTTTTTCATCGCACCGGACTTAACAAGAAAGTACCACTTTCCTCCTTCAAAATGCCAACCTGTCTTCATGTCACCACCTTTATTCAGGTAATACCATTGTCCTCCGTTGTAAAGCCAACCTGTTACCATTTCTCCGCTATTTTGTAAGTAGTACCACTTTCCACCGCTAGATAACCAGCCTGTCTGCATAGCTCCTGTGGCAGATAGATAGTACCAATAGCCTCCTGTTTGTAGCCATCCTACCGATGGTATTCCACTTGTCTGTTCATAATAATACCAAGACCCATTTTCAAATAACCAGCCTGATTTACTCATGGTTTTAATAATCAACTGCACAGCTTCACTTACGTTTCCTGCTTGATCCACAGCTGTTACTAACAGGGTTATTCCCGCCTTTTGTGCCGGGATTGTGATGGTGAACTTCCCATCTGTTCCAGCTGTTCCTGATGCTAGTAGTGTACCGTTTACGTGTACTTCTACCTTTACTCCTGCTTCTGCTGTTCCTGTTACCGTAGTTGTTTTATCTGTTACTTCGTTTACGATAGGTGTTGCTGGTGCTGTTGTATCTTTGACTACTACTGTTACGAATTCACTTATGTTTCCTGCTGTATCAACAGCTGTTAACGTTAGTGTTGTTCCTGCTTTTTGTGCTGGAATTGTAATCATGAACTTGCCATCTGTTCCTGTAGTCCCTGAGCCAAGTAGTGTGCCGTTTGAGCGAACTTCTACTTTTGAACCTGCTTCTGCAGTTCCTGTTACCGTAGTTGTTTTATCTGATACTTCGTTTACTACTGGTTTTGACGGTTGGGTTGCGTCTTTTACTACAATTGCAGTCGTTTCACTTACGTTTCCTGCTGCATCTGTTGCTGTCACCGTTAGAGTTGTTCCAGCTTTTTGCACTGGAATTGCAATCGCAAACTTTCCATCTGTTCCAGCTGTTCCTGAGCCAAGTAGTGTGCTATTTACTCGTACTTCTACTTTTGAACCTGCTTCTGCAGTTCCTGTTACCGTAGTTGTTTTATCTGTTACTTCGTTTACTTCTGGTTTTGACGGTTGGATTGCGTCTTTTACTACTATTACAGTCGTTTCACTTACATTTCCTGCTGCATCTGTGGCTGTTATCGTTAGTGTTGTTCCTGCCTTTTGTACTGGAATTGTAATCGCAAACTTTCCGTCTGTGCCCACTGTTCCTGAGCCAAGTAGTGTGCTATTTACTCGTACTTCTACTTTTGAACCTGCTTCTGCAGTTCCTGTTACCGTAGTTGTTTTATCTGTTACTTCGTTTACTACTGGTTTTGACGGTTGGGTTGCGTCTTTTACTACTATTACAGTCGTTTCACTTACATTTCCTGCTGCATCTACAGCTGTCACCGAAAGTGTTGTTCCAGCTTTTTGCACTGGGATTGTAATATCAAACTTCCCATCTGTTCCAGCTGTTCCTGATGCTAGTAGTGTTCCGTTTACTCGTACCTCTACCTTTGCGCCAGCTTCAGCTGTACCGGTTATGCTTGTTGTTTTATCTGTTACTTCGTTTACGATAGGTGTTGCTGGTGCTGTTGTATCTTTGACTACTACTGTTACGACTTCACTTACATTTCCTGCTGCATCTATAGCTGTCACCGAAAGTGTTGTTCCAGCTTTTTGCACTGGAATTGTAATAACAAACTTTCCATCTGTTCCAGCTGTTCCTGATGCTAGTAGTGTTCCGTTTACTCGTACCTCTACCTTCGCGCCAGCTTCAGCTGTACCGGTTATGCTTGTTGTTTTATCGGTTACTTCGTTTACGATAGGTGTTGCTGGTGCTGTTGTATCTTTGACTACTACTGTTACGACTTCGCTTACATTCCCTGCTGCATCTGTGGCTGTCACGGACAGCGTTGTTCCAGCTTTTTGCACTGGGATTGTAATAACAAACTTCCCATCTGTTCCAGCTGTTCCTGATGCTAGTAGTGTTCCGTTTACTCGTACCTCTACCTTCGCGCCAGCTTCAGCTGTACCGGTTATGCTTGTTGTTTTATCGGTAATTTCGTTTACAACTGGCTTTGCTGGTGCTGTAATATCAACTACTTCTACTTGGTTTATATCAAGATAGGTGTATGTGATGTTTTGTCCCTTATTTATTGGTTCTACAAAGCCATCCTTTGAATTATAGCTAAGGGCAATTGCGCCACCACCATTTAAGTAAGCAGAGGTACCTGTGAAAATGCGATCATGTATTGAATTAAAGAATGGATCACCTTTAAAACCATACAATCCTGAAGGCTGATTTAACAGAAGTGCAATTCTGAAATTTGTCATTAATTTTCCGAACGTCATATCTGGATTGATATATTTCTTTGCTACCTTCTCAACTGCTACGTAATTATTATTGGGATCATGTAAAATCTCCTTAAATATTCGATCTCCCTGTCCTGTTTGGACCTTAATATATTGAGCGAATAAATAAGATAATGAATAGTTTGATAGGGTATCCCCCTCGTAATCCCAATTTAATAGAGAGTGGCCATTTGCAATAGATTGAGACATATTGTAGTAATCTATTCTGTCACTCAACCCTTTTCCACTATATATCTGCTCTGCAGCCATTGATAGCCCTTCATTTAACCATGTATCCATATTAGTTGGTGATTTTTCAACCAATACATTTTGGTTGAAATTGACCATGTGTTGGAATTCATGCGCTAATGTTTCATAGGATAGCGTCACGTCTTTCGTTGTCGTTCCCATGGCAGGGTACGTATCAATATAGAAAATTTCAGATACATTTGATTTATTTGAGGTTGTAGGCTGATATAAGTCTCCAGAAAAGAAGTAGCCTGCTGTATACCCTCCACTTCCGTTATAACCATCTTGAATATCAAAACATAAGATATTAATTTTTCCGTCAGCATTAACGTCAGATTCATTAGCAAAATTAGATGTAACAGAAGGATAAATGTTTTGATCAAATTCTTGACCCATTTTGATGGCATCTGCATCTGAAATTTGGTTGTTATATACCCAGACCTTAGCCTTTGTTCCGCTGTATGCAAGTCTCGCCTGAATCTGATAGTCTGTATTGGTGTCTAAATTACTCACCCAAAAGTATTTTGTATCTCCTATACTCTCACTAACTGTGAAATATTTAAAGTTGCCTTGTTTAGATGCAACTTGTTGATTGGAGGGGTCAAACGGTTTTACCACGTCTACTTTATAAGAGGCAGGTAATTCTGTTTTCTCTGCTATATCATTCGTCTCACTTTGATTAAATGTACCGGTCCATTGAGTAATACCCTTCTCTATAGACTCATTGCTTATCACAACAAATCGGTCATCTTGAGAAGTATCATCTACAACAAATGGATTTGTTACTTTATAAACAAGGACATCCGAGTACACTGAAGGATTGGAAACTTTTGAGACTCCAACTTTCATATAGAGGTATGGACTTGTTGCAAAAGATGCCTTTACTTGGTCAATAGTAAACTGAACATTTTGGTAATTTGTTAGATCAAGTTCACTGCTACCAATATACACCAACGATTGATAGTGCTGAGCATAGTATTCAATCGTCACAAGTCCATCTTTTACAATTTGATTTGATTGGTACTTCGTTTTTATACTGAACCTGTCAGGATGGGAGGTAGATTGAGTCACCCCCATAAATGAAAGGGTATGTGAAGTTCCGAAGCTGTCGATTAATGTCCCAACAACTCCACCAGATTCAACAAGTGGATACTCCGAAGGACCCAATTCATTCTTCTCTGTTTGTTCCGTTGTTTTCGGTAATAGATCTTGATTCATTTCACCTTCTAGCTGTTCTTCTACTGATAATCCAGTCCCCGCATATGTTATAGCTGGGATAAGGATAAGCTGTATCGCAAAAAGCAAGACAATAATTTTACGCACGTTTTCCCCTCCATAATCTAGTAATCATGTAATGTTTAACTTTCATACTCTTTATATCGGTTAAAATGAGTCTTTTTATCTAGTTTTCTATGAAAAAAAGAGGTTAAACTGGAGTAAATTTTCCCAGTTTAACCTCTTTTAAAAGATTATTATTTAATCCAAGCTCCGTCTGCACCGAATTTATAACCGGAAACAACCGTGCTTTGTGCCATACTACCGTCATTCTTTAGGTAGTACCACTTTTTACCATCTAATACCCAACCTTTTTTCATATCACCATTTACTTTATCTAGGAAGTACCAAGTCTTTCCTAACTTAATCCAACCTGTTTTCATGTCACCGTTTACTGAATCTAGGTAGTACCAAGTTTTTCCTAACTTAACCCAACCTGTTTTCATGTCACCGTTAACCTTATCTAGGTAGTACCAAGTCTTTCCTAACTTAATCCAGCCTGTTTTCATTGCACCTTCATTATCAGAGAAGTACCACTTTCCATCAACCTTGAACCAGCCAGTTTCAACCTCACCAGTTTCTGGATTAATATAGTACCAAGTGTTATCAATAAACTGCCAACCTACTAACTCTTCAGAAGAATCAACTTTTAGGAAGCGATCCTCATAACCAGTGTAGTTTAATTCATTATTCTTAATAAATTTAACAAAAGCGTCTAGGTCTGTTGGACCTTGTAACTTATCCGTTCCTTTTAATAAAGCTCCGTATCCGTCACCGCCACCTGCCATGAAGTTATTTACAGTGATTGTATACTCACCTGCAGGGTCAATCTCTTCACCATTTTCTAGATAGATATCTAGAATTCTGCTTCCATAATCTAATGAATCATCATACGTGTAGAATAATCCAGAGATTTGTAGCATCTTCGCACGAGTAGGATCAGCCCATTGCTGGTTTAATAACTCGCGGATTACATCACCTGTTACTGTCATCTTAATTAGGTCATTACCAAATGGTTGAACGTTGAATAATTCTCCCCAAGTAATTTCACCAGCATCAATGTCGTTACGGATTCCACCTGGGTTCATAAACGCCATGTCAGTATCCATTTCAGCACGCATAGAATCAGCAATTACGTTACCTAATACTTGCTCTCCACTTGGGCTAGGAGTTCTTGTTAATTCAACATCTGTGTAACCAATTACTTCATTAATAATAGGAGCAATTGCTTCTTTGTACTCATCTAGTTGTGCTTTTACTTCTGCATCTGGTGTAATATTTGCATGAGTCGTATCTACGATTTCTGCTGTTTTCGTTACAACATCACCTGTAGCACGATCGATTACTAAATCTACATCAGAGAATGCAGTACCATATGAATAAGATTGAACAAGTAACTTGTTATCCACTACTGCATTTAGATACTTATGGTCGTGACCACCGAAGATTACATCAACTTCGTCATCCACTGCATTTGCAAATGTTACAACTTCACCAGTTGCATTTGAACCATCTCTGTTAGAAAGTCCAGGATTATGAGCTAGAACTACGATTGACTTAACACCTTTGTCTTTTAGCTCTTGAGCATATTTGTTAATAGCTGTTACTTCGTCTGTAAATTCAACATTCTCAACCATGCTTGGAATAACGATATTAGGTGTTCCTGTTGTTACAACACCGATAATACCAACTTTTACTCCGTCTACTTCTTTAATTGTGTAAGGATCAAGAATCAGTTCTTTAGAATCCTTATACTGTACGTTTGCTGCAACGTAAGGGAAGTCAGCACCTTCGAATGCACCATACTTTTCAACTGTTTTTGGATGTTCTCCACCATTGATTAGACGTAGCATTTCGCCTACACCTTCATCAAATTCATGGTTTCCAATTGTACCTGCATCAAATCCGATTTCGTTTAAGAAACGAATTGTTGGCTCGTCTTGTAGTAATGCAGAAACTGGAGCACTTGCACCAACCGCGTCACCTGCATGTAGCATTAACGTGTTATTAGGATTTGTTGCTTCTCTTTGCTTTAAGTAAGCAGCAAGGTATTCAATGCTTCCACTCTTAGAAGTGATGTTACCTTCTTTATCCTTAACTGTTCTTACTGTGTCAAGTTGTCCGTGTAAATCATTAATTCCTAGTAATTGTACATTTACCGTTTCAGAAACCGGCTCTTCTGCCACTAACTGATCTAGGTTCATTTCATATAGACCCCAGCCATCTGCATTTGTTCCAGATGAAGTAATATGAGGGTTGTCCGTAATTTTTCCAACTGCATTCGGAGATGAACGGAATGTTACTTTTGTATTTTTATTGCTAGAAACTACCTTCCAGTTTTGATCAGCAGAAGGGTTGATTGTTCCTTGCTCTGTAATATAATCCATTAGGATTTGACGGTTTTCATCAGCAGAATCAACTACTAATTTAGAACCAGCTAAACCTGGGAAGTTACCACCACCACTAGCACGGTAGTTGTTTGTAACAACAACGAACTTTTGGTTAAGATCTACTGGAGTTCCGTCAGGCATTGTTAGGTTCTTAATACGGCTAGCTGAAGCATCAGCTACTGTTCCGTCTAAGTTGTACTTCGCTGGTTGTGTTACATCAATTTCATATTTCACACCGTCAATAACGTCAAAGTTAAACGGCTCAAAGCTGTAATTAATTAATTCTTGTGTATCTGTGCTGTTAGGATCTAATTGCTTGAATTGTCCTGCAGACATTTCTAACCATTCTTTTACCTGTGCACCTGTTAATTCAACCGCTTTTAACGTGTTAGGGTATAGGTATAAATCATTGGCACTCTTAATAGAAAGTGTACCTGTTTCGATGTTTGTATAATCACTGATTCCTTGACGACCTGCTTTAAAAGGAGCACCTGCAGATAATACTGGAACATCCTTGTATTCAGGAAGCTTTTCAGCAATATACTTTTCTACATACCAAGTTTGTGCATTGTTTACAATTTGGATTGTCGGATCATCTTGCACACGTGCAAAATAGCTGTACATTGGAGCTGTTGTTTGTCCAATTTCTCCACGAACATAATCAAGAGTTCCATCATGAGCTTCCTTAATTGCAGCTACAACTTCAGCATCTGCACCATCAACTAAAGGTTCTCTAATTGTTTTACCCGCAGCATCTTTGTACGATTTAAAGATTGATCTAGCAGCTGTTTGAGAGCTAGCTACAGTCCATGTATCATTAACTTTTTCTAAACGAAGATCAACGACACCTAGGTTGTTACCCCAGTTTCCAGCTTCTACAGCTGCCACTCCGTTAATTTTTCCGTCTGCAATTCCAGTACCAGTAAGACCAGGGAATACAACGTGTTTGTGACCGAATAGGATCGCGTCAATTCCTTCTACTTTACTTAGAGGAAGAACTGCGTTTTCCGCACCAGTACCTGCTTCTGCTGCTGAATCGTAACCTGTGTGTGCTAATGCAACTACGATATCTGCGCCTTCAGCCTTCATTTGTGGAACATACTTTTCAGCTGTTGTTACGATATCTTCAACCTTTACTTGACCTTCAAGGTTTGCTTTATCCCATTGCATAATTTGAGGAGTAACTAAACCAATAACTCCAACTTTAATATGTTGTTCTACACCATTTTCATCAACTACTGTTTTATCAATAATTTTATATGGTTCGAATCTATGTTTGTCGTTCGTGTTATCTGAATCATTGTCTTCTTCATATACGTTAGCGTTTACATAAGGGAAGTTAGCTTCTTCTAATGCATTATCTAAGAATGGTAATCCATAGTTAAATTCATGGTTTCCTAGAGTAGCTGCATCATACTTTAATAGATTGTAAACCTTGAAGATTGGATGGACTTCATCTGCTCCTAATTTTTTAATCTTAGCAACATAGTCAGTTAATGGATTTCCTTGAAGTAAATCACCGTTATCGAATAATAAGTTGTTAGGCTCTTCAATTCTTGCTTCTTTAATAAGTTCAGCAGTTCTTGCTAACCCGTATTCAATTGTTGATTTATCTTGGTAGTAATCGTAATCCATGATCATACCGTGAACATCTGTTGTTTCTAAGATACGTAAATCTACAACGCTTTCTGCTACTGGAGTAGTTCCTTCAGCTTTTGCAACAGTTGGTGCAAAAGTAGCAGGGATTGTACTTGCAACTAAAGCAGCGGCAAGTGTACCGTTTAACATCTTTCTTTGTATATGTCTTCTAATCTTTCTTTTCAAAAAGGATTCCGCCTTTCGACAATAAATTAGATTGCAAGTTTATAATACATAGATTAAAAGAGAAAATATAGTGTTTTTTTGTAAATTTTTCGTATATTTTTGAAATTTTTGTATTGATTTTTGAAACTTGTTAAGCGTTTCCATAAAATCGGTTACAATACTGAATTTTCACACTTTTTAGTACATTTTGACTACTATTTAACTTACTTTGTCACTAGGTATATTTTGTTATTTTTGGGAAAGAATAAAATAGTAGATGTTTAAAACAAGGAGTTTTTTTGAATGAGAATCATTGCAAAGTATGGAATTATCATTTATATAGGGTTAGTTTCTATCATGGGAATACTGATGGTTATATTTAAGCTCCCGGCATCAACATTAACCATTTTGTTTGTTGGTTATTTCCTTCTATTAACTATGTATATTGGACTAGCACAAAGAATGAAACAACAGGAAGATGCCACGACTGTAACTATACCGATCAAGAAGCAGCACTGATTTGCTGCTTTTTTTATGCACTTTCCTGGATTTTCGACAATATATGAGTATATCTGCCCCGATATTTCTACAAAATTTCTCAATTTTTACCTTTTACGGATTTACATTTAGATAACAACTTGTTAATATGAAATTGCGTTCAAAAATTGAACGTTCATTTTTTGAACAGTTATAACATAGTTTAGTACAGATTACTTACAGGAAGGAGGTTTGTTGCACTTTTGCAAACAGTTATTTCACAAACAAATCCTAACCGTGTGCCTAAGAAAAACTATAAAAGTAAGGTAACAATGTTTATTACATTGATTATTTTCCTATTACCTGCACTCATCCCTTTAACGGTGTTTTGGGTATATCCTTTATTATATTCATTGTTTATTAGTTTCACAGATTGGGATTTTGTGAGTCCTGAATATAACATTGTAGGTTTTGAGAATTATATAGATCTTTTCACAGACCCTATGTTTTATGACGTTCTTTTTAAAACTCTCTACTTCTCTGTTGGAGTTGTGGTCCCTACTGTACTAGGAGGGTTACTTCTTGCTCTATTAGTAAGTAAGAACAGTAAAGGTATGGGAATATATCGTACGTTGCTCTTCTCCCCTTGGGTAACACCGACCGTTGCCGTTTCGATTGTATGGTCGTGGATTTATCAGCCTGAGATTGGATTGGCAAATTTTCTTTTGAAGAGCATTCATTTACCTGGTCTTGAGTGGACGAGTAGCACGACATGGGCAATGCCGGCTGTTATTATTGTAACAGTTTGGAAGGGCTTAGGTTGGGCTATGATTTTCTATCTTAACGCATTAAAAAAGATACCAACAGCTCTTTATGAAGCAGCATCCATAGACGGTGCTTCACCACTGCAGCGATTCATTAATGTGACGATTCCACTCGTGTCACCTACTACGTTGTTTTTAGTCATTATTACAACTGTTGATGCCTTACAAGCATACGATCAGATTCAGGTGTTAACACAAGGTGGCCCAGCAGGAAGTACAAGAACCATTCTATACATGTACTATCAAACTGCTTTCGAAGAATTCAACATGGGGCAAGCAACAGCTGTCTCTACAGTACTGCTAGTTATCACTGTTATTCTGTCAGGTATTCAATTCTTCTTGTCTAAAAAATGGGTTCACTATCAATAAGAAAGGAAGGATAGATATGAGGAGTAAACAAGTATTCTTATCCACAATTAAGCATGTACTGCTAATCTTCCTCAGCTTCGGCATGGTCTTTCCTTTTCTATGGATGGTAAGTAGTGCCTTGAAGACAAAGGATGAAGTCTGGCAGTTCCCACCAAAATGGTGGCCAGATGAGCCAATGTGGCATCACTTTTCAGAAGCTTGGACATTAGCTCCATTTGATCTGTATATATTCAATAGTGTGTTTACCGCACTATGCATTGTCATTATCCAGGTCGTAAACTCTGCGTTAATTGCTTATGCTTTTACACAGTTTCAATTTAAAGGCAAAAATATTTTATTCGCCATTGTGCTCGGTACATACATGCTTCCTGCAGCCGTGACTTATGTTCCGAGTTATATGATTCTAGCTGATTTTGAAATGTTAGATACATATAAAGGACTCATTCTATCAAATGCAGTTAGTGTATTTGGGATATTTTTGCTAAGGCAGGCCTTTATGCAAGTACCGAAGGAAATGGTTGAAGCAGCCCTTATGGACGGGGCAGGTCATTTCCGTATATTACGAAAGATTATGGTTCCATTAACACTCCCTTCTTTCATTACATTTATATTAATCAGTTTTGTCCAGAACTATAACAGTTACTTATGGCCGACATTGATATTAAAAAGTGAAGAAAAGCAGCTCATTACGACTGGATTACGACAATTCTTCATTCAAGAAGGTGCATATGGAATTCAATGGCCGCTTATTATGGCAGCAAGCACATTTGCGGTGTTACCTCTATTAATCTTGTTCGGTATCGCACAAAGATGGTTTATTTCAGGTATTAGTGATCAAGGAGTAAAGGGTTAATGCATTCGTTTGTAGCTTAATTCCTGACTCTCAATAAAATTACTCTAAAGGAGATTTACTAATGAAGACAAAGAAATTATCAATATTTATGATTGTGATGTTGTTACTAGTTTCCGTATTTGCAGGATGCTCAGATAAATCGGAAACAGCATCTGGTAGTTCAAAAGATGGTAAGGTTAAGATTGAGTTTTGGTATGGTTTAGGTGGTAAATTAGGAGAAAATATTGAAAGTATTATTAAGGAATTCAACGCTAGCCAAGATGAAATTGAAGTAGTGGGTGTTGCACAAGGTGACTATGACGAAACACTTCAAAAGCTTCAAGCAGCAATTGCATCTAAAAAGGTTCCAGCTGTTGCACTATTAAAGAACGGTTCTATGTATTCACTTGCAACAAAAGGTGCATTAGCTCCTTTATCTTCTTACATTGAAGCTGATAAAGAGTTCAATTCGGATGATTTTGTAAAAGCATTCTATCAACAAGGTTCAATTGATGGAGATCAATATGCGATCCCTCTATACGGAACAACTCAAGTTATGTACTACCGTAAAGACTTATTTGAACAAGCAGGTCTTACAACAGATGCTCTAAAAACATGGGAATCGTTAGGTGAAGCAGCAAAAACATTAACGAAAAAAGATGGCGATAACGTATCAGTATACGGTTGGGAGCCTATGTGGGGTGCAGACAATTTAATCGATGCAGCACTTAGCAATGGCGCAACATACTTAAGTAAAGATGGAAAAGAAGTACTAATCGATTCTCCTGAATGGGTGGAAGCATGGGAATTTATCCGCAAGTCCATTCATGAAGACAAGACGATGAGAATTCACTCTGGCGGTCAAGGCTGGGAATATTGGTATAAAACAATTGATGATGTGATGAAAGGTAATGCTGCAGGTTACACAGGTTCAAGTGGTGACCAAGGTGACTTAGACTTCAGTTTAGTTGCAGCTCATCCACAACCAAGCTTCGAAGGAAAGCAAGCGGCACCACACGCAGGAGCGCAAGTTGCAGTCGTTCCAGCTCTAGCTGACAAAGAACAACAGGAAGCTGCATTTAAGTTCTTAACTTTCTTTACAAGTGCTGAAAAGACAGCAGAATGGTCAATTAACACAGGTTATATTCCAGTAAGAATCTCAGCTCAAGATGTTCCAGCATACAAAGAATTTGCTGAATCAAATCCACAAATTGCGGTTCCATTGCAACAGGCTCAAATTGCAACTCCACCATTCATCGATCCAACAGGTGGTAAGATTTACGATGCATTAACAAAAGCCGCAGACAAGGTTGAAATTGAAGGAATCTCTGCTGCTGAAGCATTAAAAGCTGCAAAAGAAGAAGCACAACGTGAATTAGATAAAGTAACAAAATAAGGAGCGATCAATACATGGCGACTTCCTCAGTTCATACAGTAAACGGTGTAGTTACTACACCGTTTCTTTCTAAAAATTTTCAAGTAACAGACCAATCAGACTGGTTAAAGTTATCCATCTCTTTTACTAAAAAGGGATGGGTTGCAATCTTTATTTATGATGCGAACAATCAGCTCCGTGTCCAGTCTTTGTATATTAATGAACCCAAAACGATCTTTGTAACCAATCAATCTCAAACAACTAGCTTTGCCTCTGTGGCAGGAGATCTTCCAACAGGCGATTGGAGAATTGACCTTTTAAGTCCTACTTACAAAAGCAATCCAACGTTTGAATTGTCATATGAATATGGGACAGGCGAACTCGATGCACCAATCATCGTGACCGAGAACTGGGCTGAACTGAAGGATAATCATTTTGAATTGACTGGATTTGACGCAAACAAAGTTTACCCTTCCCAAAATAAGTGGTTTAAAGGGGATTTCCACACTCACACAACAGAGTCTGATGGTAAAATGACACCGATTGCCGGCTTAACGCAAGCAAAGGAGATGAAATTAGACTACTTTGTCGCAACCGATCATAACATTATCCCTACAAAATGGATAAAGGATGATGAACTGCTCGTCATACCAGGTGTTGAGATTACATCTTCAAAAGGACACTTCAATGCACTAGGGTTAACAAAGTGGGTTGACTGGCTCCCTTCTTCTCCTGATGGTGGAATGGAAACCGAAGAAGGCATGAACCGGGTTATTTCAGAAGTAAAGGAATCTGGAGCTATTTTTAGTATTAATCACCCCATGTTAAAGCCTTGGGCGTGGGAATTCAATGATACAAAATTACGTGACATTGATACAATCGAAATTTGGAACGATCCAACGTATAAGGATAATCCTGCCGCAACAGAAGAAGCGTTGAAGTTGTGGAATGAATTGTGGAATGACGGTTATCGCATTTATGGAATCGGAGGCTCAGATTCTCATCTACTTCCTACCGAAACATATCCGAATGCTGAACAACCATCCGTGATTGGTGATCCGGCTACGTATGTGTTAGCAGAAGAGCTTTCAGCAACATCTCTTTTACAAGCTGTTCGTCAAGGAAAAACGTATGTCAGCCGTGGACCTGTATTAGATATAGAGATTATGGTGAACAATGAACCTGTCGATATGGGTGCTGACCTAACAGACAGATCTGGAAATAACGGTATAGATATTAGCTACCTTGTCTCGTATCAAGATGTAAAAAGGCCATCTTCAATCACTTGGATTCAAGATGGGGCAGTAATTGCTAAGGATCCGATTTCTTCTACTGGACAGATACAAAGAAAGTTCTCGTGGTCACAGGCGATCACCACATGGCTACGTTTTGAGATTCGTGCTGAAGATGGTGAACTGTTAGCCTTTGGCAACCCCATTTTCCAAGGATCAAAAGAAACCACACTGCACACATGGAAAGATTTGATGAATCAAACATTTGGTAAAGACGACCCGGATGAGTTTATATAACTCTCCGGTTTTTTAATTCGGGGAATACAATATGAAGCTACTTAGATAACTAGGCTAGGGGGCTTCTAAGGTTATTGGCTGAAAAATATTGAATATTTGCCAACTTAGATTGTCTATTCGTCATAACCCCACTTTCATTTGTGAACCTTACTGAATTATATATTGGAATGGGTATGTTATTGGGTAATTCCATACATTTTGGCTAATTTAGAAAAAAATTGTTGCTTTCTAGAAAAAATCCCAAAAGCTGGATTTTTACCTTAGTATCTAGTTCATACTTTACATAAAGTGAGTTTCTCTTTTCTAATCCAACCTCACTTTTCTCCTAAAACTGGTCGTACACTCAGAATAATTGTACTAAAAGCAAAAAAGTTTTAGAAAAGAGCCTTTTTTAGAAAATGAAAATAAAAAATCCCTGCCACAATGACAGGGATTTAAACAATTAAAAGCTTATCATCTTTAACTCTGTACCTTCTACATAAATAAATTGTCTCTTTTTTATATCAAGTGATTGCACTTGTAACTGATAATAGTCATATGAATCTTCAAATGTCTCAATGGTTGTTAGTAGGTTTCCACTAAAATCATAGACACCTAAGGTTCCAGCATACGTGTCATAATCACCTACTAATGCAACAAACTGTTGCTTTTCCACATCCACATCCAGAATCTCCGGATAACCATTTAACGTTTCATAAAGATTGTTCACAGGTACACTTGCAACTGTTTTTGTATTTTCGTCATAGAAGTAATGATTGTCATCTTCCCAGCTTTGTACATAGATACCGTTCTCTGTTACATAATAATTTCCTCCATCACATCCACTCATTCCGTAAAGGTCTGCCGGGATAGAAGAAAGTGTTACAAGTCCTTGACCATTAAGATCCATGGTATGAAGCTGTTTCTCTTTCGTAAAATAAATCATATTCTCTTTTACCCAGAAGTTATCAATTCCTGCGTTTAATGTTGTCTTTTCTTTTGTATGAACGTTCATTTTAATTAGCGTAAAGTTACCGAAACCTCTATTTTCGATTTTTGCATAGTAAATATAATCACCAGATACAAAGAACTGATCCTTGTTGATAGACGAGATTTTGTCACTTGTTAACAATGTAACGGTTCCGGAAACATCCATTTTATATAATTCAAGGATATCAGCAAATCCGCCTCCACAACCTCCAGCATATTCACCCGAAAAGAGGAATTTTGTAAAATAAACATCACTTCCTTCTGCCTGAACAAATTGTATCGGGTTGTTCTTATTTCCCCATTGATCATAAGAAGTAGCTTCTTGACCACGTACCGTATAATAATTTAAATCCTCCAGAGTAATTGGTGGATTATTCGTGTAAGCCAACTCATACACTTTTTCTTCTAACAAAAGCATACTTGCTCCATCGGATGTATATTTGTAAATACCAGGCTTGTTCGACTCTGTACCAGATACGGCATAATACTGAGCGTCTCCGGAATCCATGACTGCATCTGGATCCCAAACTCCACTTCGATCTAGGTAGTACCATGCACCTCCGTCTTGAATCCAACCAGTCTGCATATCTCCATTGCTGCTTAAATAATACCAAGTGCCTCTATCATTGACCCAGCCAGTTTGCATTGCACCTGAGCTAGTAAAGTAATACCAAGCATTGGATATTTTAGCCCACCCTGTTTGCATGGCTCCACTGCTTTTTAAGAAGTACCAAGTTGAACCACTTTTTATCCAACTTGTCTGCATCGCACCACTTTTAGACATGTAATACCAGTTGCCTCCATTATAGACCCAGCCGGTTTGCATTGCCCCAGATTGATTGAAATAGTACCAGGCTCCTGTAAACACCCAGCCCGTTTTCATGTTTCCATTTGCATCAAAGAAATACCACGTACCACCGTAAGGAAGCCATCCTGTTTGCAATGCACCGTTTGCATTATAATAAGACCAATTCCCATTGCTATGTATCCATTTATTTGAAGTACTTGCCTCTGTTGTGTTTGAAAAACTTGTAACTAGTAATAAGACTGTTAACAGAACAGTCATCAATTTATTTTTGCTCACCAACGTAATCCCTCCATACCTAACTTTTATCGTATTGATCCATTCTCACATCTTCCATACATTGTTGGAAGCACTCTCCTAGCCCCATTATCAAAGAAGTAAGTAACACCATCTATTGTTGTCCACTCCTGATACATACCCCCACTCTCGTTTAATACCATGTCCATCATATATCCAAACGCTTTGCATGACACCTTTGGAGTCGAAGTAATACCAAGTTGAACTTAGAGAAAGCCAGCCTTTATGTATGATTCCGTTGCTATTATAGAAATACCAGTTGTCGTTTTTATTAACCCATTCCTGTGAATAAGCAGAGGCTGTGCTTGTATTTATTGATAAAAGCCAACAAAGCAGATCATAGTAAGAGTTAACTTCCACAGCTTCCTCATTTTTTCTTTTTCCTTGAATTCTATGAAACTATGAAAACACGATTCCCTTTGAAGCCTTTCAAGCAATAAGCAGGCACTTTCTAGCTTGAATATCTCAGGTTTTACTTCATTTGATAATGAGCAACTTTCTAATATGGCTTTTTGTTATTTTCATGCATCAGTCCTCCTAAGTCTTTTTTAACTAGTAAATAATACCATAAAAATAATTTCCCTGTAACATTTACTAGTATAATTGACTCACAATATAGTATAGAACACACCCCTGAATCATCCTAAAATTTTACAAATATAACTTCGTATTGCTATAATTTAAACAAACGTTTGATTAGAAATTTAATAGATTGTTGCTACGTCTATGCTGATTTGAAAATTCAAAAATTATCTTTCTTGTAAAGTCGAGAATCATTATTCGACTATAGATTTCTAAGGGTTTTTAAAATCATGTAACCTTTTCCACACTCTTCTCGTCAAATTATTGCTAAAACTTACTAGCTTCTGACTGATTGACTGTACAGTTGCGAACTGATAAATTAGATTCTTAGATTCAATGAAAAAAGAAAACAAATTTTAATTTCAATAACTATAGATTGGGGCTGAAAAGATGGCCAAGAATACAAAAAAATGGTTGTGGATGACAGGTAGTACAGTTGGAGCAATAATTATAGGGACTTCTGTATATGCATACTCCCTATACAATTCAGCACAAACTGCTGTGAATAACATGTATGAAGAACCGACACGTGAGGTTTCCGAAAAGCGAATTGATAAGATTGAATACCAGGAAAAAGATCCGATCTCTTTCTTAATTTTAGGTGTTGATGAACGAGAAAATGACCGCGGTCGCTCTGATACGATGGTTGTCATGACTGTTAATCCAGAGAAGAAATCTATGCAAATGGTAAGTATCCCTCGTGACACGCGAACAGAGATTGTTGGGAAAGGCATCCAAGATAAAATCAATCATGCCTACGCCTTCGGTGGTACAGACATGGCAGTGGCAACCGTTGAGAACTTCCTTGATATACCTATTGATCATTATATAAAAGTAAATATGGAAAGCTTTCAGGAAATTGTAAATGCTGTTGGTGGTGTAAAAGTTAACAACACGTTTGCATTTGATTATGATGGTGTTTCGTATCCAAAAGGTGAAATTGAATTAAATGGAGAAGAGGCACTGAAATATTCCCGCATGCGCTATGATGACCCGAACGGTGACTTTGGTCGCCAAGATCGTCAAAGACAAATTATTATGGGTGTAATTGAAAAGGGAGCTAGTCTATCATCGTTAGGTAAATATAAGGATCTATTAGCTATTCTTGGAGAAAACATGAAAACAGACTTAACATTTGATCAGATTATTGAAATTCAAGCGAACTATAAAGAAGCTCGTCATAACTTAGAACAATTTCAAGTTGCTGGAACAGGTACGAAAATTAATAAAATCTACTATCTTTCTGTTCCAGAGGATGAAAGAATAGCATTATCACAAAAATTGAAAGACCACTTAAATTTAAACCAAGTTGCTCAAGCTACTCATTAATATTGAAAATAGTCACACAGATTTAAGAACTGTGTGACTATTTTCATATGTACATAAACTTTCTTAGATAAAAAGTCCTACCATCGACAAATTGTGACATGTTTTTCGGTTTTCACATGTTATATTACAATTGTAAGAGGACAAAGGCACACCCACTGAAAAGTGGAGTCGCAAAGCTAAAGGGGCTACAGTCAATTTGATATGCCAGCCAGCTACCCCATCAGAAATTTTGAGGGGGCTAAAAAAATGCCATATTATTCATTTAAAGAGGTATGGACACCATTAAGTCTATTTCGTATTCGATTCTTCAAATGTCAAGAGTCCGGACATCTCTTCATGAAAGTCGGAGAAGGTAGACGAAAGCAACTATTTTAATACATAATGGTTTGACCATATTCATTCGAAACAATTTGTTAAGCTCCTATATAAGGAGCTTTTTTTTGCAATTAAAAAGAGCCGGCTTGCATATGCAAGTCGACTCTTTTTTTGGTATTAACGAACCCAAACTCCGTTAGGGTCTAATTGGTAGTTACCGATTTTAGTACTGTGCGCCATAACTCCAGTATTGTAGAAATAGTACCACTTCTTGCCTACTAGCTTCCAACCTGTAACCATGTCACCTGATTGGTTTAAGAAGTACCATTGTTTTCCTTGGTGTAACCAACCAGTTTGCATCACACCATTAGCACCTAGGTAGTACCAGTTTTTCCCTGATAGTGCCCATTTGCTGCTGAACATTTTTCCATCAGCACCTAGATAGTACCAGTAAGCGCCATCTTTTTTCCAAGCGTTTTTAGTAGGTTGTCCTTTTGCATCAGCAAAGTAGTAGTGGTTATCTGCTGATACCCAAGCGTTTGTTACCATAGCACCACTAGTACCTAGTATATATCCGCCAACAAGTGTATTGTGCTTCATATTACCATTAATTAGGTCTAAGAAATACCATTTACCATCAACTTTCTGCCAACCTGTTAGCATTTCACCTGTAGTTTTATCTAGTAAATACCATTGATTGTTATATAAGATCCATCCAGTAACTTTGTTTCCATAATCATCAAAGAAATACCACTTACCATCTACTTTTACCCAACCGCCTGCTTCTACAGAAAGAGAGAAATCTTCAGTTGATCCATCCGTATATGTAGCAGTTACTTCAGCATAAGCGAGGTTCTCATATCCATAGCGTAATAGCTCACGTAGGATGGCAACAGATACACCGTCTTGTCCGTTATCGTGCTCACCTAATACATCTGATACGATGTATTCTGCTTTGTTGTTCACTACTGTAAGCTGTTGATCCCAGTTAAGTTCTCCTACAGCCCAGTCTGTTACATCATCAAAGAAATCAAATGTTACAGATTCTACTCCCTCTGGAGTTGTAACCGAAATTTTTGTCACCTTATCTGTTTCTTCAATTCCGTATTGCATTACGTATTGATCTAGGTTCCATGCAAAATGATTGCTTGTGTTAGCTAGTGGATACTCTTCTCCACCAATCGTCACAGTTGCATTATATACAGATGCTGCTTGTGTCACTTGTTGTGGCAAAAACGCTAGTAATAACACAAATGCTAGACTAAAAAATGATAGTTTCGCTTTCATGACTTTCCTCCTATTGTTCTCTTAAACTAAGAATTTATACCCAGACATTGGGCACCATTCTTTCATTCTATAATAATTTGATATAAAGTTACAATGTTTTTGTCAAAAAATGAAAAAACTAGGAATGAAATCTAATTCAGTTGTGCGAGAGCCTTATCTAATATGGATTTTCTTTGCGCTTTTTTTGTTTGTTCATACTTACTTTTAAATGAGTCCGCCTGGCTTGCTTTATACCCATTTTCCTTTAGTTCACTTACTAACGCATTATAGACAATTGTAAATGCTTCATCTGTATTGGCTTCCATCCGACTCGCAGCAGCAGAATACTTGTTATAAAAATACCAATACGAAATTTCCTCTTTGTTATTCTTTTTCTCCTTATACTCACCTGCAGCCGTATTCACTAAACTATCAAGCTTAGAATTGGCTTGCGCCTCTAAACTCTCAAATGCAGGCTCGTATTTCGCAAGAATGGATTCAACTGTAATCTTAGTCGTTTGACTAGCTGATTCTCCCATTTTCTTGGTCTTCTTTGGTTGAGTCGATTGACTCGTATTTTTATCTGTCGACTTCTCTTCACTTGACTGAACTACACTTGTCTCATCACTAGTTGCCTCAGTCTCTGCTTGAACAGCTTCCATCGCTTCCTCTACCGTTTCCTCATCTAGAGGTAAATCTATTTTATATTCACTAGAGGCAATGGAATCAAGTTCCGGATCCTCCACGTTATATTCCTTTACTTCCGTAAAATAATAAAAACTACCAGCACCACACACAATGAACACCAAAAGCAAACTACCGATTATCTTCCACTTTCTCATACTACAACTCCTCATTAACAAACTAGAGTAATAGTACCACATATCCCATTCATTTAAGAGACTTTTTTTGTGTGAAACATGGTTGTTTTGAGATTTCACGGTTCGGCTGAGTTAGAGGACTTCGCAGCTATCTTTGAGGTAGTAGAATTTGTCTGTCCAGTCATCACTTATCACAAAGACATCCATGGGGATTTACAAAAACAAACAAAAATATTTTGAAAAATCCAAATTTCGACAAAGTTTTCTAACATGTTGTGATATATTTCTATTGAAGAAATGGCACAACCACTGAAAAGTGGCTTCGCAAAGCTACAGGGGCTACAGTCTAGTTAGATATGCCAGCCAGCTACCTATTTATTTTTCGAGGTGTAAAGGTCATGCCTTATTATTCATTTAAAGAAATATGGACTCCATTGACAGTATTCAAAATTCGCTTTTTCAAATGCATAGAAACCGGGCACCTATTCATCAAAGTCGCTGACGGTAAACGAAAGCAAGTATTTTAATGTAACTCTACATACGTTGAAGTTCTCTAACGAGAGCTTCTTTTTTTATGACTCTTTTCGTAAATAGTGTTGCTATTATTGAAACGAAGTCATGTGTACAGCTCATTCTAGAGTAACTATTCATTCTGAAATCATTGTGATCCTCGTGTACTAGTCCGATCCGAAAAAAAGCAGTCTCTGTAAAAAAGCTTTCTTAGATCCAAAAAAGAGAGGAGTATAATGGTTTACTCCTCTCCCTACCTATTCATCTATTTTTCTAAAGCTTGTTCTCCACTAACCACGAAGCTCATATTTCTCTAAGTTATACGTCGCTGATATCCTATCAAAAAAAACGTTTTTCTGGTTTCGGTTTCGTTGAATCAAATTTATAATAATCTGGACCAATAGATGAACCCTTCATACTAAGTAATTCAGCATCCACCATTTAACGCAATACCTGCAGTTTACAATGCAGCTCCTGTACATCCTCGAACAATAGGTCCACTGCATACACTTTTCTCTCCTCCTTTGAAACAACTATTATGGAATAGTCAAATCTCTTTTATGTCACTATCCCCCACGTTTACCCCCACTCCCCCTTGCCCATACTGAAGACTAGGGTGATGTATGTATGGTTTCGTCAATAAATTTGGAATTGGTCTTCGGTTCAGACAAGCAATTGCATTTTCTACTTTTTTCAGCCATATCGTTGATCGCAGGGGTTTTTGTGTTGTTGATTTTTCCTCTTGCACAGGCGAGGCGAAATCTTTGGACTGTTTGGTTTACACTCATTTTTATTGGATTCATAGAGGAGTTTCGGCAGTTCCGTTTAGTGGATCGGAGTACGGAATTGTTGGATGGTGTGGCGAATATATTGGGAGCAAGCGCCGGGATTGTCATACCGTTGCTTATTGTTTCGTTCGTTAAACAGGAAGGGAAGTCTCAGACTTTACTATTATTGTATGTTACAGTTATTGCCGTTCTTTCAATTGGACTGTGGAATTTTAATGAACGGCCGTTTATTCGGATATAAAAAGGCTGTTTTCGTATAGATTGTTGCTTTTCGTAAGTATCCCAAAAGCCGGAATTTTACCTTAGTATCTAGATACTTCTATACATTGAGAAAGTTGCTCTTTTCTTATCCAACCTTACTTTGCTTCTAACACTGGTTGTACAGCCAAAAATAGTATTAAATACAACAGAAGTTTTGAGAAGAGCCCATAAAAAAGAAGATATCTCCTTACAGATACCTTCAATGAAACACAGTCATAAGAAACACAGTTAACTTTTATCTACTTATAGAAGCTTCTAGTTCCAAATTTCATCCATAGCTTTTCTTCACTTTTTACCTTGTTAATTAGTCACCAAAAAAGGGTGCCCCCATTGGGACTCCCTCATTTATTTCCACTCTCTTACACCATTTTTATCTAAGATATAGAAGTAAAATCTGTGGTCAGGTAAATAAGTGATTCTCCTGCTTCCGCAAGTGCAGACTGTGGAATCGCTGCAAGCAATAAACTAGATGATAAAACAAATGATGTCATAATTCGTTTCATACTAGTCCACCCATTTCTCTCTATATATAACAATTTTTTTCACGCTAATATAATAGTAACCTACCTATCTTTCCCCTTCAACTATTAGATGGAAATGAAATAATAAGCTAATCCAATGGTACTTGAGAGAAGAATCAAGTACACACTCCTCTTTATACTTTCTTCCCATACATTCACGCCAACGGCAAATAAAGAAGTGATAACCATGACCACACCTATATGATGTAAAAGAGGAATATGGACAATCGAGCCCGAAAAGAAAATGACAAGTCCTACATATCGCAACACAACTTCAACGTAAAACCAAGGTTGTTTGAACGCTTCCTTTAGTTCATTCTTTTCTTCCTCATTTAGCTTTTTGTACTCTCTACACACAAGGAATATCATGATTACCCATGACACTATAAGAACGACCACATCCATTAACTCCACTCTTTTTCCTCCTCATCACTTGTTTGAACATCCTATCTTTCTCCATCTCCATTAAACTCATTTTGTAAGATACCATTTCCTGAATTTTACCGTTCTTATACAAACATATGTAGAAATAGAAATGAAGTACGACAACTGCACAAGACTAGATCAATACGAAAGGAGTAAAGATGAGCAGCATCCATCACTTCATCCTTGATAACACCATTTATATTTTGATTTATCTCATCATTGGTGCCGTATTCGGAGTCAGTATGGCCCTGTATAAAACCGCAGAAGGCATTCAAAAGCAAAGCATGGATGACCCTGATACCTTCTTAAACATTTTGATTCTTCCTTTTTTCATTATGTTGTTATATCCAGTATTTCTAGCCATTGTTTTAATCTTTTATGTAATGATTGAGATTGATCAATTTATTATAAGGCGCAAAAAATAAGGGGCAAGCTCACTTGTCCCTTTATTCAAAATGTTTCTCTATAAATTCTTGTTCCTCATTCTCTGTTAATAAACGGGTAGCTTCTCCAACTGTTCCTCTTTGGATATTCCACATATCATTATGATCATGCTGAGCCCTTGAAAAATCTTCTCTTGCCCATCGCTCAAGGATATCGAAATAGGTATCAGTAAAATAAAACTCCTCTTTGTTTTCTTGCACAACCGCAAGCAGCCGCTCCACATTATCAGGTGTCAACTCAATTGCGCCCCACTTCTCTTCAGCATACACTTTTTGATGACTCATATAATGAATCGCAACCTGCACCTCATCCTCCGTCATGTCTAAGGGAAAGTCAGTATTAACAGAGTTAGGATTTACTAGTTTAGAAGCTGCTTCCTTTACTACAGTAGTGACCGAAGCCTTCTCTTTCTTATCTTCTTGACTCGTTTCCTGAGGAGCAATTTGGGTAAAATAGTACACTGCCATTCCAAGAGCGAGCAAAATAACAGGGACAACCCAGGTGTACTTCAATATTTTCATGTAATCCCTCCGTCTAGACTTTCTACTAAATAGACATTCTATGTTTTTTAGGAAATTCCTTTCTATAGTTTACAAGATTTGTAATTTAAAGGGTGGGGGTTCGGTGGCTGCTGACTAGGTTATTTGCCAAAATGGAAGAAATATTTGTCATTTTTCACAAACTATTTGCCAAAGCGGAAGAGATATTTGCTATTATCTCTACTGTATTTGCGAAAACTGGACATTCATTTGCCAAATTCCATTTACTGGATACTCTAAAAACCTACATCATTAAAAATATAGTAACCTCTGAAAAGCTAATTTTTCATGATACTGGTAAACATGGAATATTCTAATTCTATAAGAAATGATGCTCCCGGTAGTATAATCCTACTAGGTAATTTTTACTGTACCGAGTTCACATAAAAAGAGGGAGCACACATGCAGACTACCCGAGTTCGCATCACAGGTTTTTTAGTTGTACTATTTACTCTAGTAACCTCGCTTTTTCATGTAGGAAATGCACAGGCACAAGAGGCATCATTAGTTTATAAGAATGCTGAAGATGGAGCATATGTATCAAG
Organism: Bacillus sp. BGMRC 2118; assembly: GCA_008364785.1. GTDB lineage: Bacteria > Bacillota > Bacilli > Bacillales > SA4 > Bacillus_BS. The sequence continues at coordinate 73,340 of VTTJ01000004.1, forward strand.
TTATGCATCTTCATTGATTTCGGTTGTAGACGATGTCATCTATCAAGCAATTTCAGATGTAGATGATGTATCTATTCTTCGAGCAATCGACCAAGCAGGCCAGGAACTTTGGTCCTATGAATTCCCTGCAGATAAGTCAATCATTGCTGGTCATCCGATTGATTATGTCCAAGTAGACAAAGATGGCAATGCGTATGTATTAGTGAGAACAGCCAAGCCAGATGAAAATGAAATTTATATGTTTTATGTAGCTTCAGTTAATTCAAATGGAGAACTAAATTGGGAATACCCGTTAGATAAATATGTTTATCCTAGCACACTTGAAGTTGGTAGCGATGGGACTGTCTATTTTGGCACAAGCCTCCACCATTCTCAATTTAACCAAACAGGTGAGAACCTGTTTTATGCGTTAACGCCTTCAGGTGATGTGAAATGGACATTAAACTTAGAGGGTAATGGAAGTATGGCAGGTAAAGTGAAAGAAATGCCAGATGGAAATATCATTCTTACAAATTGGAGCTGGTCTTCTAATTATGAATGGTTATCTAAAGGATATACACTTTCTCCTACTGGGGAGATCGTAAGTGAGAAAACACTAAATTCTCTTGATTATGTTGATCCAGAGGGTTCTGGAAATTACCTTTCGTTTTTAGAAAATCGTTCTGTTTTACGTTTATCTGATAAAAATGATAATGAACTATGGAGACTAAACGAAAGCAGACCAATTGGTATGGTAGGCTTTGGTCCTGATAATACGTTTTATGCATCTGCTAGTTATCAAGAGGACGGTAAGTATTTAAGTTCATTCTTCCCAATAAAAGATGGAAAAGTAGCATGGGAAATTAAAGGTGACAAGCATTTATATGGAATGCTTAGAGACGGTAATGAGGCATACGTCGTGTTCCGTGAAAGAATTGCTGACACGAATGACTATCAGTCACTTATCCAAAGAATTAACCTTGAAAACGGACAAGTGTTGGCAGAAACAAGAATGCCAAATGATATGGAAGGTATGACAATAAACTCGGACGGTTCATTGTTACTATCTAATGATAAAGCAATTTATAAATTCAATGGTACAACTCCTCCTCAAGATGGTGGGGACCCAGGTACTGGTACAACTCCTCCTCAAGACGGTGGGGACCAAGGTACTGGAACGACTCCTCCTCAAGACGGCGAGGACCAAGGTACTGGAACGACTCCTCCTCACATCCAAACTGGTTGGGTACATGATGGAACGAACTGGTCTTATTTTAATAACCAAGGTGTAAAGAAAACAGGATGGCTTCTAGATAGTGGCAAGTGGTACTACTTTGATCAATCAGGTACAATGCAAACTGGCTGGGAGCTAGTTAGTGGAAAGTGGTATTATTTTAATACTCAATCAGGAGCAATGAAAACTGGTTGGTTATTAGATGGCGGCAAGTATTATTACTTGGAAGCATCAGGCGCAATGAAGACTGGTTGGGTTAAAGATGGAGGAACATGGTATTACCTAGAAACATCAGGAGTGATGAAGACTGGGTGGCTTACTGAAGGAAACAAATGGTTCTATCTAAACACAGACGGCAGTATGCAAACTGGTTGGAAGCAGGTCGGAAGCAAATGGTATTTCTTCTATTCAAGTGGAGAAATGGCAGCTGGTACAATTATCGGTAGCTATAAATTTGCTATGAATGGTGAATGGATTCAATAAATATGCTTTAGAAGGCTTTCGAGAATTCTCGAAAGCCTTTTTGCTTATGAACTGGTATTGACTAGAATGATAAGTAGAAGTTGGTAGGATAGTAACTAACTTTCACAGGCAATTTACACCATTATGCTCAAGGTATTTGCTAAACGAGTATGCTTATTAGTCAAAATCCACATGAAAAAATTTATACTCCCTTGCCTACCTAACTCCACCCTACCAGCAGGCACCCAAATATTCTGTATTCAAAATAAAAGCCGACCTCTCCAGGCCAGCTTTTATTGAAAATTTAAAGCATACTGCTTATGCGTTTACAGTGTTGTAAATGATAATTTAATTTCTTTTCAAGTTTTGTTTTAACTTGTTCATTTAGACATTCAGAAACTAGTAATTCATACTCAAGATAATTCATCTTATGCCAATAATAAAGGATCTTTTTCATCAAAGTATTCTCCTTTTCCATAGCTGGCTAACATGGTCTAAAAGACTGTAGTCCCTGCAGCTTTGCGACACCATTTTTCAATGGCTTTGCCATTTCGTTATAGTAGAAGATACTTTTATGTTAAAAGTTTACTTCACCTTGTTCAAGGGGCAATATACCTAGTACAAAGGGATGAATTTTTATAGGTATCATCTTGAGTGTTTCCAGTTCGATGCTATCGAAAAAAAAATACTTATCTCAATCTAGATATAAGCAAACATCCTACCAAATAGTTTTGCACTAAAAAAAGAAGCTTTCTAAGCTCCCTTTCGTTAACCAAACATTATTTGCTTACATAATTCTCTAATTCCTTTTCAATCTCATCATTGCTAACTCTTTCCGGCTTTTCTTCTTTAATAGAAAAGTGCTTCATCATTAATCGCTGTTGATGCTTAATAACAGATAAGCTATATAACACATAAAACGTAATCGCAACATTAAGTAAACTAAAAATAATAGCAAGTAAAAGCATCCTCAATCCCCCTTTCTTCTTTAGCACTTTAAAGGGATGGGGGACTGGCCCCCGCTCCTGTAAAGCGATAAAGTAATGATATTACCATCTATTCAATAGCTCTTCTTTCTTATTATGATACTCTTCTTCACTGATGATTTGGTCTTCTTTTAATCGATGCAGCTTACGAAGTTCGGTTTCAATGTCTTCTGCTGTTTTCATATAGTCATGGCTCAATTCAACGTCTACTTCATAGGAGGACACCCCTTTTGTTGAAAAAGCATTTATGGCATGGAAACCTGTTATTGCTACAGCGATTAATGTCCATATGATTCCAAAGCCTCCTAGTGTAGAGACTTGCGTAATTCCAATAAATATGAATATAACACCGACTATCACTCCAAGAAGCGATGCACCTTTACTCGGTTTAACACGATACATTGTCCATCCCCCTCAATCCATTCCATTCGTTGTTATCTTATACGTTCAATCACGATAAAAGTTTCAACTTATCAACTATCTTCTCTTCTTGTCTTCTGTTACCTTCAGGATATGGGCAGCTTTCCCGCATTCCATTCGAATGGTTTTTCTAGCGTCAACAGGGGATCTTGCTGTGACAGACTTGAGCTGCTTGTCACCGTTGATTTCCACCTCGACTAGAAAGCACTTGGAGCCGCATTTCATTATAAACTCATCCTTTCCTTCATCATTGTGACTATTAGTAAATGTAGCATCAGACATCAGAACTGGAAGGAAATTAATGTTCAAGCTGATATCAGTATGTGATATGTTTAGATAGGTGATTTTAATGATAATTAAAGAATTGTTTACAAACTTAGCGATATTAACATCCTTAATTTTTCTCTATACACAAATTACGAACACTTCATTGCTTCAACAAACGTCACTCCTCACTAAAAAGGTACTGTTAGGCATTTCTGGTGGTTTATTAAGCAACATTTTGATGCTGTATAGCATTCACTTTGGAAGTACATTTGTTGATTTACGACATATTCCTATCATTTTAGTAGCTCATTATGGAGGGGTGCTTCCTGCTACCCTATCCATGGCCCTTGTCATCATTGGTCGTTTCCTTTTTGGTGTCAATACTTCTTCTTATTTAGCTGTCATTCTTGCAGTTTCCGTTACCTTCATCTCCATTTTGATTGCAAGGTGGAAGGTGACAAATAAGCTAAAAGTCTTTTACAGTTTAACGTTCGCCAATTTCATCTTCACAATCCTTGTATCCTATTTAATTCAAGATTTCAACACCATTATGCTAATTATTCCGACGTACTGGGTGATTTCTTATATGGCAGGCTACTTATCGTTTTATGTTGTGCAATATCTACGAAACAGTCAAAGGCTGTTTGAGCGATATAAAACGGAGTCTGCTACTGACGGATTAACCGGTTTAAATAATGTTAGGAAATTTGATGAGCTTTTTAACAACCTATTAAAAGAGTTGGATTCAAAGAATGAAATGCTGTCTCTTTTATATATGGATATTGATCACTTTAAAAGAATTAATGATACGTATGGTCATAAAGAAGGCGATGTTGTGCTAATTGAACTAGGAAAAATACTGAAGGACACTGTTCGATCGTTTGATATTGTAAGCCGAAACGGTGGAGAAGAGTTTACGGTCATCCTTCTTGACTGTCCAACCAAGCGTGCCATCCAAATTGGTGAACGCATTCGAAACTCTGTTCAAAATCACACCTTTATCCTCACAACAGGTGAACAAATTCATATTACCATTTCAATCGGTATTGCGTGCTATAATGAAACAACCGATACTCCATCTTCTTTAATCGAAGATGCAGATCAAGCCCTATACCAAGCAAAGCGAGCAGGCCGAAATCGAGTTTGTGTCGCAGAACAGAAAGCGTAGCGAAGGTGCTACGTTTTTTTTGGTTGCTTTCATTTTGATTGTGCTCCCTACTTAATTACACAACTAGAGACAAAAAAGGGCTGATTCAAAAAGGTTATCATTCAACAACCTTCTGAGTCAGCCTCTCTTGCTTATATATTGTATATCTTAAAAGAATAGAAAAATTAATCACTTCTTCTGCTTAAGAATGTAGCTCCATATGCCACCACAAAGGCCAAAAACGTGCTAATCATAAATGTCGCAATCGTCGAGAAACCAAAGTTCATATAAAATGCATTGTCAAAGGTTGTATCAATGGAAAGCCTTGAGATGGAGACAAGGATGGCATTCATGATTCCAACTGCCACAGCATACACGCCAATTTCAGCTACTACATTCCCTTGCGTTGCCATACGCAAGCTTCTTCCTGCCCAAGCATGTAAGACAATAGGAATAAGGACGAGTAGCCAAAGCATCCAGCTAAATGATTTCACAAACTCTTGTAAAGACACCTCATCCTCTGTCGCTTTCGCTCCACCTAATAACGAGTAGCTTGCTTGGATGTTTTCTCCAAATGTTCGTGTTTCAAATTCAAGTGTGCCAAACTGTGCAGTGTTCCATAAATAACCGCCAGCCTGTGAACCTAATAACATACTTTCAAAAGGCTCTAGAGATTCCTCTTCTTGGGTAGCAATGATTCCTGTTCCGGCAATCATCGCAAGAAATACACCGAAAACCGTAGTTAGCAATGCTCGAGAAATGCTCAGGCCATAGCCTTGGTTGTTCAATTTTTGTTCTTTCCTTAATGCCATCCATGCCCCCAAACTAACGAATGTGAAACTAATAACCATGGCATTAAAAACACTTTCAATGAAGGAGTAATCGGTGTTGAACTCTATCGTACCAAGGAACCCAGATGGATCTGGTATACTAATAGAGGCCCCTGCAAATAAGCTTGTTATTCCTACGATTACTCCATATACAAGGGAAAATGAAAAACACCCAATCAATCGTTCTATCATAGATTGTTCAGTGGTTTTCCTAAAGAGAAACATCCCCATTACAGTAAAAATCACTCCTGGTATCAACAGGAATAGAAATAATCCACTTGTTGCTTGAAGTGATCCTTCAATAAATCCGAGGCTCGCTTTAGATGTCACACTTACCATATGAAGCAGCATATAAATATCTGTCATGGAGACGAGCTTTATCGCTTCTGCAAACGTACCTAAATCCGAAAGTAATTCTTCTTGTAAGAAACTATTTACCACACTACTTGTCACTGCAGATATGACCAATAAAATGACAACCGAAATGATAGCAAAAATTCCAGAACGCATCCACATCAATGAATTCATAACGTTTACTTCAGAGTCGTGTCTTCTTTGAGTTCGGTTTGTCTCCCGAGCCGTAGCTGAACTTGTCGCTGCTGTTTTCACGACTTCCTTTTCTCTTACCTTTTCAAGCGTTTGCCCACAGGACATACAGTAGATGCAAGATGGTCCATTTTCATGCCGGCAATTGCGGCAATACTTACTGTGATCTCGAAACAATTGCAAGACATCACTTACAGGCTTTAAAGCTACACCATCATTCATACAGTAAAGAGCATTTTCATGGTTTTTCGTTCCACAATGATTACAATACAAAGTGTGTTCTCCCTCCCTTCCCTAGTAACTACCCACTTTATTTCCACAACAAGGACAGAAATGAGCATCGAGTGGAATTGATTGTTCACATTTCACACAGTGTTCTGATTCTTCTGTGTCTACTAGCTTTTCTACTAGTATCTTTTCTCCGCAGCTTCCACAAAACTTGGCATGCTCATCATTGGCAGTTTGACAAGACGGGCAAATCATCTCCTGGTTATGATCTGTAGACAATTGCAGCTCTGTTATTTTGGTAATAGATTGGTAGATGGTAGAATCATATCCTACTAGTTTAGTTGTCAGTTCAATTAATTCAGGGTCTGTAATCTCCCCGTTTCGAATCTTCTTATATGCGGCTTGACCTACCTCTAGGAGGACTTTTGATTTTCGGGTTGAGGTGTCATTCATTTCCTTTTTCAGCCGACTTACTTCCTGTGCAATTTGGAGCTTTTGCTTTCCTTGTTCAATACCACCTTGAAATTTAGACAATCCTTCCCCTAACTTAGATTGAAGATTACTAGACAATGATTTCCCACTCCTTTTTGGTAAAATTCTATATGAATATATTGAACGGCTTCCCTTATTATGTTGAAACTACTAGTTCTACTCATTCTTTTCCTAGGTCACTAGCAAATCGTTCAATTCCTGTTGCTAGTTGATTCATGAGATGTAAGAGATACTCAGGGTTCGATAAATTTCTATCGTCTTCAGGATTGGTCATATACCCCAGCTCCAATAAGATGGTTGTGACACTTGACCAGTTAAATCCTGTAATATCCTCACGAAACGACACTCCCTCTCCTCTCACAGCAACAGTAGAATCCTCTTTCAAGACATCTAATATGACTTCTGAAGCTTGTAAGCTAGTTTCATAGATTTCTTTTGTATACGTACCGTTTTGGGCAGGAACAAGAATGTGAAATCCTCGTACTCGTTGATTTGTGGAGCCGTCAGCATGCATTCGAATAAACAGGTCTGCTTCCTGATGATTGGCATACTCCGCTCTTTCACGGTTGCTGATATTTACGTCGTTACTCTCGCGTGTAAGAAACACGTCTATTCCCCGTTCCTCTAGCACAGTCTTTAATAATAGAGATGCCTCCAGCGTCAGCTGATATTCAGGTTTTCCCGTTGTTGTGCCTGTTGTTCCACCTGACACTTTCATTTTCGTCTCTGTTGCTCCAGGTCCAATGGGTTCTTTTTCTAGGTTCGCCTTTTTCTGGTGACCGGGGTCAATCACGACGACAAAACGTTTCGTCGAAGTAATGGGCTTGGAATCAGCAGAAGGTAAAACAGCTTGTTGGAAGAAGGCCTTGGTTTGCAAGGCAGTGTCCTTATTTGCTACATTGTGCACGCGCAAGATTCCTTCTTCTGATTGCTCTTGAAAGAGAGACTCACAACCGACCAAGATTAGAAAACAGGAAAGGAACAACACTACCTTCCTCATGGCAAGGCATCCTCTACTTTCTTAATTAGATCCACGTTATACCGCTCAATATCCGTTAGCATTCCATCATACGTGTGAATGGGGAAGTACCAGTTTTGTGCCGAAAAATAACGCTGCAGGTCTTCTGAGTTAAACACATAGCCATGGCGCGCATAAATTTCATTTCTTGCTAAACGAAGCTCTGCTTTCGTTAACCCACTAATTTCAAATTCAGATAGCCTTCGAACATGACTTTCTGGCAATAGATACTCACCTCGTTCATTTCCGTTATACATATCCGATTCCCGCTCTTTTGTAAACACCCGTTCATCAATAACTAAGGAAAAGTCCTCCCGGTTTGTTCCAGTCAAAACAGGAATAGATGACCCGCACGTTCCTGAATACAAGGCAATTACATTAGAGGGTAATCGTTTTGGAAACTGGGCTACACAGTGATTTCCTACATAAACGTCCCAACTCGTTCCTAACGCCTCACCTAATTGTGCGCTGATTTCATACACTTCTTTTGCCCATACTTCTAATGGTCCTAAATTTCGTTGATCATAAAGAGCAAAAATGGTCTCTAAATTTGCATCCGGAATGGAGTGTGCCTCAATTCTTAACCTTTCCCCTGACTCGTGTGTAATGCTCCACTCTCCTACAGAAATCCCTTGAATGTGTTGCTCTCTTAATTTCACGACTGCTTGCTGAATTTTCTCCTCATCACTTAAAGTCTCTTCACTCGGCTTTCCTTCAATACTTGATACCTTCACCGTTTTGGTCTCTGAAGATGACTCTGCTTGCTCTTCTTGCTCCTTCATTTCAGAATCTTTTTGTTTTTTTGTTTCAGTTTGCTTTGCGAGCTCTTGATTTGAGCTTTTGTCCATTACCCATTTAAGTCCGAAAAACAGGGCAATACCAAGGCTTACCACCAAAATCATCATGATCAGTGGAAGTTTGGAAGGGCTTCTCTTTCTCTGGCCGCTTCGTCCTTTAGGGGCATCAGTGGTTCCTGGAAGTTTCGTTCCACACTCCTGACAAAAATCTTGCCCTCTCTCAAATCGTTCGCCGCACTCCGTACAAAACCCCATCAACAGATCCTCCTTTCATTACCTTTTAGAAATGGATGAGAAACGTAAAACGGTATCATCTCCAAAGTCAGCAGTATACACCCATTCATACTCTTTTGTTTCAGAAGTTCCATTTCGATAATGGATGGTGATTTTCTCCCACGTTGTTATATAGAGTGACATGTGATCTTTAAAGGTAACATCCGTTACCCTGTAATCAAGGAGCGTTTCCTTTGTATCATTGTTACCTAACTTCTTCACGAGTGCTTGCTGATCACGATATAAACTGCTTCCTTGCACGAGTATTGGTTCAACATAAGAGAAATTTTCTTCATTTATGGCTTTTATCAAGCCATTGAGATATGCAGACACACGCTCATCCACATATTGTAGAGATAATTCTCCCATGGTTCCTGTTAATGGCTTAGAGCTATTAACAGTGGAACTTGCTGGCGTAACCTTTTGCTCCCAAACTGACGTAAAGGCTTTTGGTTCCTCGACTGCAAATTCAGTTACTTCCTCTACTTCAACATCTGTCGGAATGAATACTTGAGATACCAACCACTTTCCGCCATCATATAAAAGCTTGATACGTTCATATCGCTTTTTCACCTCTGGCTGAATCGTGACTCCTGCATTCTCTGCATCATGTTCACTTGTAATTTCTGCTGTCACGAGTAAATACCATTGACCATTTTCCTGCACGACCTCAAAGGAATTCCCAATAAACCGTGTGGATAAATGTTTATCATAGGTAATAATGCCACTATTTTTATGGTCCTGCGCTACTTGTTGAATGTCCGTTTTGTATGTTGAAGTTGTCGTGGTGAGTAGTTCCATATTGAGCGTTGTAAATGCTGCGTAGTACTCAAGAAGATATTGATGAGCTGATTTCATGACATCATTCTTTACTGATTCATCTAGAAACTCAGGACTGAAATACGTATCTGTAAGTGCCACTTCTTTTGTTTTAACCTTGCCCCATGGTAGGGTGGCTTCTGCCGCAATCATCATTGATCCATCCGTTACTACCGGACCAAAGGTGGCAGGTCCTTGTTTAGGAATCGTTGCTTGTACTTCCTTACCATTAACCCATAGTGTAACTTCTGATGCAGGTAGCCAGTGCGGTAACCCCAATTCAACTTGTTCAGCATACAGTTCTACTCTTTCTTCCTGCTGAGACTGCTGCAAGACCACTTGTTTGGATTCTACAAGGTCAACAACATCCGTTTTCAGCCTTGCTTCAATCTCATATATTCCCGGAATAAACGGTCCGAATGTTTTCTTATCTTGATCCTTATCTGTTTTTCCTACTTCCTTTCCATTCATGGAAATAACCGTATCTTTCATGTTCGTATGTATCGTGATATAGACAGCCTCTACGCTAATTTTATAGTTCTTAAAAAAAAGAAACCCTCCGTCTTGTTCTATATTAAGAAAAAAATCGTCTTTACGATTTGGCAGGGATTGTACATTCGTTTCTTCATATACCTCTGCTTGTGTTCGTAAATGCTTCATAATCTCTGACTTCTTTTCAGGATACTCTTCTATGAACATCATCAAACTTGTTACATCCTGCTCTTCGATTTTTAATTTTGAATCACTTGATGTGAGCAGTGATGCCATTGCTGCCTGGTCTTTTTCATTCAAAGCTTTCTCAAATTGTGCAACGAGTTTGTTCGGTGAGGTGAGATTCCCTCCTACTACGAACAAAACAACTAGCAACACGCACACAATAAATAAACTACTTATGACGACAATCTTCTTTTTTGAGAAGGTTTGCTTTACCTTTTGTTTTGGTCGATATTCTCTCTCCCTTTTCGCATCTTGCTCAACCGGTGTGCCACATCCATTGCAAAACAGTGCTCCTTTCTTTACTTTCTCTCCACATTCCCTACAATAGTTCATTCCTCCCCGTCCTTTCTTCCTATGAATTTCTATATGTATACTTACACTTTATGACATTTAAATATGATGTTTTTTTGAAAAGTCTTTGGAGGCTTTGTGATTTTTTGTAGCCAACAATAAAAAAACAAGCTTGAAAGCTTGTCTTTCCCATGATTTAATTTATGCTTCAGCTGGAACCATTTTGTAGCTACCAATTACAGTAATTGAGACAAATCATATAAAATCAATTGACTACCTAGAAATTCTTTGTATATAATTACAATAATACATGTAATGGAATTATTTGCTAGAGGAGCGATTTATTTTGATGAATAGACTGGTTTCTTGTCTTTATGTCACGTTGATTATATTTTTAGTTTTACAATTATTCTTTTTGTTCTTATCCATAACAACAGGAACAGAAGAACCCCTAGTTGGCTTTATACTGGTATCCTTCATGGCTATTCTCCATACGTTTACGATTTTTCCGTTGTTTCTCTTATTCGTTCCGATCTCTTTTTTCATTGACTGGCTCACTGGAAAGGTCAACATTACCAACACCAAACTAACCTATTTTGTAAAACTATCCTATTACATACTAATATCAATATTTTTTGCATTCTATTTTAATTCTAACGTTCAACAAGAACAACTACCAACATTTATGATTTATATCCTTTCAGCGATGATCGCACTTATCTATTTTCATAGTTTATATATCGTCAGAAAAGAGTGGATATCCACTTCTGCTGAAATCAGTAGTAAAAAAGGCAGCCCAATATTGATTATGATTTGTTTAATGATCTGCATATTTTTTTCATATATTTTTTGGGTCATTAGTCCATTTCCAGTATTACAACAACTACTTCCTTCATAAGCTACTCCTTTACCCCTTTAAAGCAGCGGGGGCCTGTCCCCCACCGCTTTAAAGGGATACAGCGACCAGTCATGATAAAAGGCACAAATCCTCACCTCGATTTGTACCTTTTACTCTTTCTTTAGTTCTTCTATTGATACGCAATAGTAGTCTGCCAGCCTTTGGAGCGTTTCAGTTTTAGGTATTCTAGCATCACATTCATATCTGTTGACAGAGTTTGTACCAATATCGAGCTCTTTGGCCAGTTCGGCTTGTGTCATATTCTTCATCATTCTCTGTAATCGTAACCTTTCGCCTAATGTTTGCATCCGCCATACTCCTTCTATTTATTTGCTCTTACTATCATAGACGAACGAAACTTTGTAAATGTTTCACGTTTTTTTAATCCATATTTTTACAAATATTTACGTGTAATAGATTGTAAAAATATGTATAAATATGGATAATAACATGACTAAGAGGTGATAGAATGAAGAAACTACTTTTTCGGGTTATGGGTGCAGTGATTACACTTTTATTTATGAATCGTAAAAAACTGCGCAAACTTTCATAAAATTGGCCAGCATCCAATTTGGATACTGGCCATTTTCTTTACTGCGTTTCTTTTTTCCACTCTTCAAACGTCTGCTGTATTTCTTCGTAGTGACTCTTAAATCCTTCTATAAAATCTTCATCTATTTCAGTTACTTTCGTTTCTTTTACATATGAAAATAACATTTCGCATGATTGAAGTAATTCTTCATGTTCCTCTGTATATTGTTCTGGAACAGGTACTTCCTTCATGTAGTAAAACAATTCCGTTCCACCTGTCACATGATAGGGCTCATTATGAAAGTTAAGCATTGCAACTGATAGATTGTTATAATCTTTTTGATTCATTAACGGTAGGACCTGATCTTCAATATCAAAGAACAAACTTTCAATTTGGTCAGAGGTATATTCAATGTAGAGTTTGTTTGTTTGTTCTTTTCCGATGACGCTTTCATATTCATCTATCTTAACGTCCGGATGATTGCTTCTATAAAGATTAAATAATTCATCAGATGCCACTGTAATGACTTCATAATCAGAGATAATCTCATCAATCAATGAGTGGGTTGGTTCATGATTTAGCAATGCTTGTTGAAAGTCGGCTAACGTTCCATACAACTGTTCATACGCTCCTAACAACTTATCATATGACTTCCTATAACGTTTAGAAACCGATTGCCCCTCGAGCTCCTTCATTTCCTCTTTTATTAATAAAATAAGCTCTCCTGTTTCAATTAAGTGGTTAGATCGGATATACTCTTCTGTTACCCCGTCCTTCCTTAATGTAAGCTGATAAATCAAATCAAAAATTTCCCCATTTGCGTAAGCATACCCTCCTAATGATCTACCTACTACTTCCTCCTTCTCTTCATTCGCACTTAGAAGAGGGTCCTGTTTTGAACTAAGCACTTCAACCATGACCGCAGCAAAACCTAGAAAAACAATAATGGTTACCAGCACAGGCAGGTAAAAAGGTTTCTTCACTTTTTGACGTGAGGTAGGTGAATCCAGCCATTGTTGAAAGGTGTGTTTATCCTTTTGAGTGAGAAGAGGAGTCGAACTAATATATTGATCCATTTGCTTTTTGAATGATTCTTTTTGGTTATTCAACTATATCCTCCCCTGTCATTTTTACTAGTTTTTCCTTACCGCGTAAAATCCTTGACTTGATTGTAGATTCATTACAATTCAACATCACACTAATCTCATGAATACTAAGGCCTTTATAGTATCGCAATATCACCACTTCACGATATTTAATCGGTAATGATAAAATTGCTTCTATAAATTGGTCTTTCTTTTCTTTATCAATGGCAGCCTGCTCTGCAGATTTCTCATTCTTAGACAGATACTCTACAAATGGGATTGAAAACAATCGATGAATAGGTGATTTTAAGTAATCTTTACATTTATTAATCGCAATTCGATATAACCACGTTTTAAGTAATGACTCTTCTTTAAACGTATCCAAGTTCTTGTATACACTAATTAAAAACTCTTGAAAAAGATCATCCGTTTGTGAGTAGCTTTTAACATATGTATAAATAAGTCGCTTTATATCTTCTCCATACTGATCAATAATGGTATGGATGACTTCCTCTTTAGAGCTTTGTAAAATCTCTTGTTGCCTCTCCAAAAGCTGCTCCCCCCTTCCAATTCCTTCATTAGACGATTGCAAGTAAAAAAAGTCCCATTTTTCTAAAAAATAATAAAAAGTAAGTGAAGTACTTTATAGAACAAAAAAAGCTGCCACCAGGACAGCTTAATTCACTAGTTTTCTGGAAACCACTCTGTTTCAAATCCCCTATCATCTTTATAGACTTTATCGTCAACTGCATTCACGAACAGTGTAAAATAGCTTTCTTCTTCATTAAGCTTTTGGCAATCAAATGCATAATACGTTTGTCCGTTAACGGTATGGTCTCCGGCATAAGTAATGACCTCTCCGTAGCCCTTCAGGCGATCCTTTACAATATCGAGGGCTTTATTCAGTGCAGCATTTTTTTCGTCCTCTGTTAAGGAATCGCTCTCCTGTTCCATAGGTTGTACGTTCTGATTCTGGTCCTGTACTGAACGAATCGTTTGATCTAGATAGTTGAAAAATGAACCATTCCCATCATAATTCAATACGTCCGGCCTAGTCGTCACTAGCTCTGCAATGATATTTAAATAGATTAGTTTTTCTACGATATTCTGTTCGTGCCAGGAGGTATCTTCTTTTTCATCTTTCTTCTTTTCATAATCTTCACGATACCAGTTGATTTCATCGATAATCGTGGAAACTTGTCCATGAAAGTAGAGACTCTTGCTAGAATCAGGTGCCATTGTTTTTAGATGAACCAGTTCATCCTCTAATTTGTCCATTTGTTTAATGGCATCCTTATGTTCCATCACTTCATCATAGCGGTCTGCAAATTCCTGATACAGCCTTTTATATTCCTCATCAGAAACCTGTTCCTTCACCTCTCGCAGACTATAGATAAGGTCGTGACTTGATATTGATTGTGGCTTTTCATCTGCTGTATAAGGGCTCGTATCAAATTCAGGCAACGTGGATTGGACCATTTCGATCACATCTTTCGGAAACGCATCCTTGTTATCTTCATAAACACTCCAGCTTCTTTGTGCATATACAATGTCCGTTGTAACCATCACCATATCTTCTGCGCTCGTACACGCATTCAAAGTACCAACCATCACAAGCACAATGACTACGCTTATTATTTGCTTTCTCATGTTGCACACCCTCCAAATTCTAGTTGTTAACCTCATTTATCAAACTATTATACTATAAGGTTGTTTTCATATAGAATGTTGATTTGCGTAAAAATCCCAAAATCCGGATTTTTACTTTACTATTTACATACTTCTATACATAAAGTTGCTCTTTTCTAATCCAACCTCAATTTGCTACTAAAACCGGTTGTACTAGAAACAACAAAGGTTTAGAAAAGAGCCTACTAAAAACGCGCCCAGGCTGCATACCTGTAAGCGCGTTTCATGTATTATGATTAATTTCGAAGTTCTTGTATCTGGGCTTCAATCGCTTCAAGATATTGCTTTTGAATATAGACAAGTTCCTCAATTTGAAGATTCACTACCTCTTCTGGAACACCATAATGTTCATGGAACCAATGGAAGGTGTTAATTCCTTCCACAATATTATGAGCAAGCTCCTCTGTTGGAAATGGAATTTGTCTAAATTCCGGATATTTTGTATAAGCCGTTTCAGATAGATTTCCGATTGTTTGTCTTACATCATCCTCTGATCCAGTTTCTATCGAATTGGCTAACGTTTCATGCCATTGTTTAAAATCCTGATAAAACCCTTCAGATACATCGATACCTACAACCTGGTTAGAATCTAGCTCACCAGGAATTTCCTGCGGTACCTTAACAGAACTATACATAAAGTTCGATTGAGATAGACTGATGCTAAACAGTGCTCCTGCCTTCTGAATGGCAGTCGCTTCATCTAAAGGAAACGGAAAGCCGTCCTGATCCATTTCATAATATGATTCATATGGATCAACAGGGTTGCTTATATAGAGATGAGCTCTACCATTTTTCTCATCGTATAAAACATAACTCACATTTTGCGTTTCATCCTTCATATCGTTCCATTCATCCATCGTAACAGATTCAATCGACCCAATAAGTGCCTTCTTTTTTAACAGAGTCTGATCATCATAATAAATCATCGTTTTCAGACCTTCTTCCTCAATGGAGAAGTGCTTATCATCTAATAATCGCTGATCTAATGTTATACGATAGTGATATTCAGTATGTTCAAATGTGTCTGTTGGTACTGACGGAGCCTCTTCTGTTTCTTTTGAGTCTTCGTTTTTTTCTGTTTCTATTACTTCTTTCTTTGGCGTATCTTCCTTTACAGTCTCCACTTTATCTTGGCTACATGCAGTTAGCATAGCAGCTAGCAACAGTCCAATAAACAGGTAATTCTTCATGATTCATTCCCCTTCATGATGATAAAAATCTATTATAGTATATCAATAAAAAAATTTTACTAATATAGTAGAATAGGTGGGAATTACTGTTATCCTACCTCTTCATCTTGACCTAATGATTTGTGACAAGGCTCTGGGGTCTGATGTCCTTCATTACAACCGTATGAATGATGTCTAATTCCTTCTTTTTTACGTGAAGTGCTTCTTCATCAATTGGTCCGTACACCACATGTGTCTTATAGTTAATCATGTAATACTGGGCTTCGTCTGTTCCTCCACTCTTTGCATAAATAAATTGGTCATCCCACCCAACTTCTGAGGTTTTGTGACCTGTTACTTTTTTAACGCCTGCATGATCACCTATATAAACGATTTCCTTCCCTCCTGCATAGCCCCATATCTCATACCCTCCAACAAGGGGAATTTCGTAATCTCCTAATCCCGCAAACCCAGTTAATAACGTGAAAGATAGGAGAACCACTGCTAATAACTTCCTCTTATACATGATCGAAGCCTCCATTTCATTCATCTTCCTGCCCCTTGACATAGGATTCGTAGACGGTAACACGCTTTCCTGTTAGCTCTAAAATCAGATAATCATGTCCATCTTTCATGACATAGGCATATGTCGAATTCGGATTGAAAGTCGGAATCATTTTTTGAATTCGTGGTGGGAAGGTTTCTTTCCCAATGACATCCGCACTCACCCAATTTACGGGAAGTTCTTTCAGTTTTTCAATTTCTCCTTCGTTTCCATATTCTAACGTATGCATGGCTTCACCCTCCTTGCGATTACCTTGAATCGATTGAAGGATCTCTTCTTCATTTGTCTCTGGTATTGTAATCTCCCAATGATCATGAATACTCCGTTCATAGGAAGGAAAAAGCTGTGGCCAGAATGTGATAAAATAGGTTAACAGTGTTAACCCAAAAATACTGATACTACCGTATGTAACAAGTAAGCTTCCTTCCTGATTAGGAAGAGTCCTCCATTCCTTTCTAAATACATATAATGTGTGAAAAAATAGCAACACGATGATGGAAGCAAACACCTCCACCTTTGCTAAGTACTGAGTCAGAGCTGAGGATAATACAATAATGACTGTTAAATAGAGTACTAGTTTTAATACGTATGACCAAAGTCCATGACGTACTCGCGCCTTACGAACCATCCAATCAATGACCGCTGATAACGGTATCATTAAAAAGGTATAAAATAAGAAAATAATCCATGCTGGTATAATAGCAACAAATGCAAAAACAATAAAATCCAATACACGGTCTTGTGTTTCAGGCTCTTCAAACAAAGCCGTAATCACCATAAGTAAGTAGGCTGCAATACTTGCTATACAACTTGATAAAATTCTTTGTATCATTCTGCACCTCATCTTTGTTTCTTCGTTGGAAGTATTATATACAAAGAATTTCTAGGTAGTCAACAAAAAAAGATCTTACATTTGTCCTTGGGGCTGAAAACTACTTACATAAAAAAAAGGTAAGCCCCTTGGCTCACCTAGTTAATCGTTTATCGTACCCAAGCTCCATCTTGGCCAATGCGATACCCATCAATGACTGTATTCGCAGCCATTACACCGGAAGAGTACAAATAGTACCACTTTCCTCCATCCATGATCCAGCCTGTCTTCATGTCACCATTTGGTGATAAATAATACCATGCGCCACCTGAGTATAACCAGCCTTTTTGCATTTCACCTGTTTGTTTTAGGTAGTACCATTTCTTATTATACGCAAGCCAGCCTGTTTCCATTGCTCCAGATTGATCCATATAGTACCAAGTTCCTTTTAGATTAATCCAGCCTGTCTGCATGATTCCTTTTTCGTTCAGATAATACCAGTCACCGTAATAAATCCAACCTGTCTTCATGACTCCATCAATTGAGTAATAATACCAGTTTCCATTTTCATAGACCCAGCTAATCTTCTCGCCTGGTTCAGGATCATAAATATCTCCCTCTTCAAATGCAGCTGTAAGCAAGTAATGATCTTCTGTTTCATGGTCATTTAAGTTTAACGCCTTAACATAATATGTACCGGCTTTTAAATATAGTAATTGAGCAACTTGATTTCCTTCCTTCAAGTACTCTAGCGGATAGAGAGGATTATCATGTTGATCCACCACTAAAAAACCAAACTCTGGCATAGAGTAATCTGGCATTTGTCCCGCTATAATGACAGTTCCTTCACTAGGAACGGAAATGCGATATGTATCGATATCATGACGAGTGAATGTACCCTCGATTAGGTCTTCAAACACTAATGTGTTAGCCGTTGCTAGCGTATCGTTCGGTTCAACTTCCTGTGTATACATTGACTCTGACATGATGCTGTAGCCCTTACTCTTTGATTGAAGCTCTTCAATCATTGATAACATCTTTACACTTGTAACAGGCTTCGGCTCTTTCGTCACTTCCTCAAACTGTGACTTCACCTCATCATATTCAGTCTCAGCATGACCAGTCAGTACACTTGAAAAAAACAGCCCTCCCGCTAACACTACCAAACTACCGAACTTTCTAATCTTCACACTATCCCTCCTAAAATAACATACTATATGATGTTACCATAATCTTACATAAGGAAGAATTAGAACATATCGTCAAATTCCTGCAATATTCGTCACTAATACTCAGCACGTGTAAACATTGAGTTACGGTAGTAATTTTCTATGAATTGGTCGATTGTGGGGTGTTTCCAGTTAATGGGGTTTTTCTAATATATATAAGGTTTTGGCTAATTGACTTGGTTTTTTGGCTAATATCTTGCATGAAATGGCTAATACCATGGACTAATCTTCTAATATTCTCATAGAAATGGCTAATAGGACATGAGATTAGGTGAATCTGCTAGTTTCCAGTAAACTTGTGGCTTGCTCCAGTTTCCAGTAAATGGGGTTTTTCTAATATATATATGGTTTTGGCTAATTGGTTTGGCTTTTTGGCTAATATCTTGCATGAAATGGCTAATACCATGGACTAATCTTCTAATATTTTCATAGAAATGGCTAATAGGACATGAGATTACGTGAATCTGCTAGTTTCCAGTGAACTTGTGGCGCCACCCAGTTTCCAGTAAATGGGGTTTTTCTAATATATATAAGGTTTTGGCTAATTGGCTTGGCTTTTTGGCTAATATCTTGCATGAAAAGGCTAATACCTTGGACTAATCTTCTAATATTCTCATAGAAATGGCTAATAGGACATGAGATTACGTGAATCTGCTAGTTTCCAGTGAACTTGTGGCGCCACCCAGTTTCCAGTAAATGGGGTTTTTCTAATATATATAAGGTTTTGGCTAATTGGCTTGGCTTTTTGGCTAATATCTTGCATGAAATGGCTAATACCTTGGACTAATCTTCTAATACTCTCCTAGAAATGGCTAATAGGAAGAAATTTTGCGAGAATTGGACCAGAAATGTGTAAAGAAAAGACGCATGCAAGTAAGCATACGCCTATTGAGTCAGCATTCTATTTCTCCTTTTTCAATCCTACATACCTCAAAATAACCGCCATCCCTGCACCGTGTTGAAATTCACCACGATTTAGGAGCTCCTGCAATTTATCCCACTCCAACACATGCAACTCTAATTGCTCGCTTTCCTCAAGGAGCTGAGTCGTGTGAACTAAATCTGTTGCGAGAAATAAATAGATTTCTTCACTTGTTGAACCAGCTGAGGGATAAAAACTGCCTAAGTCCGTCCATGTATGTGCTTTGTACCCTGTTTCTTCCTCCAGCTCACGCTTAGCCGCTACGAGCGGACTAGGATCATCCGGATCAATAGCTCCTGCCGGGAGTTCCCATTGCCATGTTTTTAATGCATGACGGTATTGTTTTATACACAGCACATGTCCTTCATCTGTAATAGCTAAAATGCATACTCCTTTTGCAAAATCAATATATGAAAAAGAGATTTCCTTTTCATTTGGCAGCTGTACCTCATCTTGAATGATTGTAAAGCGGCCTATTTTCGTTTCATTACTCTTCATTATTTTCCATGTCATTGAGTTACCATCTTTCTATTCGTTTTCTCTTCTTTACTTCTTACTATGCAGTCAATTTCCTCTATAATAGTATAGCTTTAATTGGTATATATATCCTATACTACCTATCGATCTTATGATATTCTAATGAAAATGATAGAAAAAAGGGAGAACCAGCATGGAACGAAACGAGAGAAGAATGTCTGCTATCAGTTATTTGGGAGTTCTGTTAAATTTACTAACTCTCATCGGCGGATTGATTTGTGCCATTTTTATATATTTTTTAGAGGGCGAGCCTGTGAAACGACATGCAAAACGAGCAATCATTAGTCAGCTTATACCTTTTGGCTTACTATTGATCGCAGTAATTACTAACCCAGGAGTACTTAGTCTGATTTCTGATAGGGTTCTTGATATACTTGGAGGCGCTGGCTACTTAATTGCCTATGGATTCTTTGTTCTTCTCATATTTATTTCCTTCATTGTGTCCTTTATATGGAATCTGTATCAAGGAATTAAAGTGATAAGAGGTAAGCATGAAACAGAAAGACCCCATTTCGTTTAGAAATAGGGTCTTCATTTTATTTTGGTAATACTCCATCTGGAATCTCTAAAATCAGGTTACCACTTGCTTCTGTAATTCCTACAATATATTCGTAAAAGGAACTTTCTACAAGATAAACCTTTGTATTCATCATTATAATGTTGCCATCTCTTCCCCTAGCTACTTCTGCATCTAAGTACGTTTCACCAACTAACTGTAAATCCAAGTCACTATTTTCGTTAAACTTCAAAATTTCCTCCCATGTAAAATTCACCGGTTCTTCCGGCGCATCAGTAAAATAAATGTCATCTATTTTCCACTCATTATTCTCTTTCACTGCTCTAAGATAGGCATTACTTCCATATTCAATATAGCTAGAAATCAAGAGTGGGTTAACAACTGATTTGACCACAACCCTTTGTGGAGTGTTCTCAATAATATCAAACCTCAAATCAAAGTCAGGGACCATATGCCCTTCTCCGTGACTACCAATATAGTATGTTATAACTTCTTTCTGATTTTCTTGCTCCATGAAATTACTAGTTACGTAGTTCCTCATTTTATCCTCAAACGTCTCGTAATATTTATCAATATTCTCGGTTTTGAACTCCAGCTCTTCTCCCATAAACTTTATCCGCATCTCATCCATCTCTAAATATTTATTCATAATGACTCTTACTTCTTCATCTGTTAACTTCGGCTCTTCAACTGGCTCAACCGGCTTTTCTTCCTTAATATCGTCTGTCACGTCCGGTTCCTTTTCTTCATGATGAACGGGTTCCTTCTCGTTTTCTTGTCCTGGTATTAATTTTTCTTGTTGGTCACTTAAGAGTGAGAGCATCATTACCACGAAGCCGATAAAAACTGCAATTGTTACGAGTGCAGGCATGACGTGAAACTTTCGTTTAGCGTTGGTGTGATGTAATTGGTCAAAAAATCGCTCCTTATCCCTTTCCGTCACAAGAGGATCCACACTTATATACTGGTCAATCTTTGATTTAAGCGTTTCATTGGAATTATTCAAAGATATCCTCTCCTCTCTTCTTTAAAATCTCCTTACCACGCATGATTCTTGATTTAATAGTGGATTCATTCGTACCCAGCATTTGACCAATTTCTTGAATAGACATATCCTTATAATATTTCAAAATCACAACCTCACGATATTTGATTGGCAGTGACAGAATGGCTTCTACTACTTGATGTTGTTGCTCTCTTTCCATTGAAACCTGTTCTGCGGATTTATCACGTTTGGATAATGGCTCCATGTCAGTAAAGTGAAATAAACGGTGAAACGGTGACCGCAGGTAATCCTTACATTTGTTAATCGCAATTCGATACAGCCATGTTTTTAAAGAGGATTGTTCATGAAACCGATCTAGCCCCTTATACGTGTTAATCAAAAATTCCTGAAATAAATCATCTGTTTGAGCATAGCTTTTCACATACGTAAAAATAAGACGCTTAATCTCTTCCCCGTACCGTTCAATGATATAATGGATGACTTCTTCCTTTGACATGTTTATAATCTCTGGTTGTCTCTCTCTGTTTTCCAACCTTGACCCCCCTTACACTTCTTCTATTAGACGATGCTTCACACGAAAAGTCCCATCTTTCCTAAAATAAATCTTATATAGTAAAATAACGTTGCTCTTAATAAGCCCAAAGTTTACTAAACATTAATGGAATGGTAATAGGTTGTTCATAATTTTTTCATATCCCCCGAATATAATGAATGTATAAAGGGGGTGTAGCTGTTGTTGACGATTGTTAGAAAGTGGCATCAAATTCTTGCTACATATTTTCAATATCAAGCGGACAAATGCATCAACCCGATTAAAAAGGAGAACTATCGCAACAAAGGAACGTATCATATGAAGCAATTAATCAACTTACTGTAGCATGATTTAATACTAGGAATCTACTATATCTTCTGTAAGAGAAAATGAAAAAAAAGACTACTAAACTTTATACCTGTTTAGTAGTCTTTTTTCTTTATTCAGCGTGTTAATATTCTCCCCACGTAATATAGAGATACCCATCTATGACCCATATTGTGATATCTTCTGTTTGAGCTAGCCCAATTTCGCTATTGAATGCTTCTTCCACAAGGTGTTCTAATTCTTCCTTCGTTACAGGTGCTCCATTTGATACTGCAGCATCTATTGCAAATCCTTTGCCATCAAAGTCAAAACCACTGTAATCATATTCAACCATTACTTGTCCTTTTTTATCAACCATTCCAACATATATTCTGTGATCATGCCATAAATCAACATATTGTTTGGGATTAATCGTCATCGTTAAGTTATATTCATCAACGATTGGTTCAATGGTATCGATGAATTCCTTATCTTCAAGTAAAATACCATTCTTCCAATAATATTCCCCATCCACGTATTCATCTGTAGTCATCCTACCATTTTCTTTAAAGTGATAATAAAATCCCTCTGTGTATGGAATAGTTCCCAAATGATAGGAGTAACCAGTGAGGTAATGCTTCCCTACTAACATTTCTCCAGATTCATTGAAATAATAACTCATATATTTACCTGTATGCATGTCTCCAGCTGGGTTTAAGAAGTACCATTTCCCATGATCATACAACCAACCTGTTTGCATTACACCCTCGGAGTTTAAGTAATACCAATCTCCTCCATAATATAACCAGCCAGTTTTCATTTGGCCAGCGGCATTTAAGTAGAACCAGTTCCCTGCATCTTGAATCCAAGCAGTTGCCATTGCTCCGTTTGATTTCAGATAATACCAGGCACTTCCATCGTTATGCCATCCTGTTTTCATTGCTCCATTTGACTGAAGATAATACCATGTACTTCCTTCTTGAATCCAACCAGTTGCCATATGACCTGATGAATTCAAGTAGTACCAAAATCCTGCGTCATAAACCCAACCCTTTGCCGGAACTCCATTGATTTTATAGTACCAGGCGTTATTCTTATTCTCCCATTTACCCTGTTCAACAGCCGCTGATACAGCTGATTCCATTGTAGGAATTGTAACTAGTGGACTAACAGCTAACATGAGACCTGTTGTTAATAGTAGCTTTTTACTTACATTTTTCATCCTGTTCTCTCCTTCTTACTTATAGATTTTCTTATTAGACGTTCAACATAATGAAATGGTTGAAAAAATTATCATTTTTTTGTAAAAAACTTACACTTATATTTTTATGATCACCCATAGAGCAAGTCTCTTTTGCCTAATACGGAACAGTTCCATGTTCTAATGAAACGTTGATTAGGAGGATCTACTTACCATATAACCGAGGATTAGTTACCCTTCTCTGCAACAAAAAAAAGTGCTTCTGCTAAGACAGAAACACTTTACATTCTTCAAATGAAGTCACTTGATTTTTTCCATTTTTCTTCGAAGCATATAATGCTTGGTCCGCTTCTTCTATTAATCGTTTTGCACATGATTCTTGAGCTGGGCACACCGTTGCCACACCTACACTAATGGTCACAAATGGTTCAACGAGGGATGTTTGGTGCTCCATGTTTAGAGATTGTACACACTCTCTTACCTTTTCTGCTATAATCACAGCCTCATCATTTTTAGTATTCGGTAATAACACCGTAAATTCCTCTCCTCCGTATCTAGCAAAGGTGTAAGACTCATACGCTAACAACTTTTCAATCTCGCCGCTCACCGAAATCAAACACTGATCTCCTGCAATGTGTCCGTATGTGTCATTGTATAATTTGAAGCAATCAATATCGAGCATGATTAATGACAATGGTGCATCTATTTCTGCACATGCAACCCATTCCTCTTGATACTTTTGCTCAAGGTAGCGTCTGTTATATACGTTTGTTAATCCGTCCTTCGCAGAAAGTGTCTCAAGTAACTGGTTGGCTAGTATTAATTTCTCCTCAGCCTGTCGTTTCTCTGTAATATCCCGTACAATCCCGAGTACACTTGGTTTTCCATTAAACATAATTTTAGTAGAAGATACTTCGCCTACACGGGACTCTCCTTGAGAATTAATAAATTGATATTCTTGCAGGGAATCTATTTTCGTACCTTGAAGTAATTTCGTAAAGTTACTAGTAAATAACTCTTGATCTCCTGCTTCGACAAATTGTAATGGATGCTTTCCGAGTGCCTCACGATGAGAGGTTAGTCCAAGAAATTCAATTCCCTTTTGATTAATAAACTCAATCCCATCTACACTCACGACACACATCATTTCCGGTTGTAGCTTCATCAGTGATCGGTATCTCTCTTCACTCTCTTTTAGTTCCCTTTCTTTGGCTAATTCTTCTGTTATATCTCTTCCAATCCCGATGCATCCGACAATATGGTGATCAACATATATGGGAACAGCCATTAAGTTAAGGGTCCTTCTTTCCCCAGATTTGTGAAGGATTGTAGCATTGAGAAGAACTGATTCTCCGTTCAGTACTTGTTTGAAATAGGAGAAGACCCTTGATTTATCTTCATCTGCTATAAGAGGTAAAAAACTAGCATTCACTAGCTCCTCTCGTGAATATCCTGTAATCCGGGAGGTTGCTTGGTTAACCTCCTTAAAATGCCCTGTTAGATTCAAGCTGTAGCTCGCATCCAGATTATGTTCAAAAAGTGATGAATACACTTCTTTATTGCCCACATTTTCCATTTTAATTTTATAAATATAATCAATAAAAAAACCAAATGAGAAAATAATTAACACTCTAAAGACAAGACCTATCCATTCATTTAGGATAATATGAGCAAAAAAGGTATCGTGTAGCATATTTAAATGAGTAATGAGCATGACGCATACAGTCAAACCCGCTAAAAGCCTTCCTCGAAACGAGATGAGCAGTGACTTCAGTAAATTAAGCATGTATGATAACCCTCTTATTAAAGTAAAATATATAGCTCAAATTATACCTTGTACACCTTCCAATATCTAGGTATTTTTACTTAGTAAATCTCTCCAATTAGATACAAAGACCTAATTTCTTCATTCAATCATCAGAACTGAATGTAATCCTACATTCACGCTGGTTATGTCCACTCTATGACAACACACCTATCATTTCTTCCATATTTTCCTTCTCATATCATAAGCGCGACCTTTCTGCAGGAGAAGTTCTATTTAACCACCGAGATAAAATGTCCAATGAATGCTGGAACCTGTCTTGCTTCACTGCCAAAAGAATACATGGTAAAATTTACTTATCTTGATCATGGTTTCTGTCTTACATCACACCTAATTGGAGAACCTAACCTATATGTCTATCACAATTATTTTCTACACAGTCCTAGGCTTTATCATTACACTCATTCATCACATATATAGCCATCCCATTTTGAATTTCTTTCAAAATCTAGTAATTTTAGTTTACACATTGGTCCATGAATTCGCTCATGCCTTATTCGTGTTCATGACATCAGGTGAAATGGAAGCGATGGAGTTACATTTTGAGGGTTCAGGGTTTGTTATACATGAATACGAACATCCATTTGCTGCAATCCTCTGTACATTTGCAGGATATTCAGTGCCCTGTCTGATTTCATTAGGCTTTTATGTATTACTTGATATGGGATATTCATCTATTGTATTGATTCTTCTTGCTGCCATTGCTGTTGTTTCATTACTATTTATTCGAAATTGGTATGGATTCTTATGGTTAAGTAGTTTCATAGGGTTACTTGTACTGGTTTATAGTAATGGCTCAACTACATTCATTGAGCACACATCCATGTTTCTCAGCTCGATTGTGTTTGCTGGCTCCGTATACGGTGGGTGGAGGATATTTGTCGCCAGCTTCAAACAACCAGATGATGCCGGTGATGCAACGTGCTTAGCTGAATTAACTTATGTTCCTGCACAGATTTGGGGATTCATCTTTCTTTGCATCTCCCTTATCACTTTCTTTCTAACACTTTCTTACTTCCATTATGGCATGAATATAGGCAAATTCCTTCTGGGATTCATAGAATAAAAGATGACAAGAAAAACCTACATCAACAACTAGAAAGAATCGTGTAACAATACATAAGGGATGGAGGCTTTTCCCATCCCTTAAATGTGTGATTAGCTATTCATCATTCGTTAAAAAGGAAGATAATCAAAGAAATCGAGAGTAATATTGCCATGCCCCTAAGGATTAATCCTGCTATCGCATAACCCTTCCGTATCCATTATTTTCTTTTTCTATTTGTACACGTATCGTAATACTACTTAACAACATATCCATAAACCTTCCACACACGTAAAATTCAAATATGCCATAGTATATAGACAATACTTATAGCTACATATCTACCAACTTAGACAAGTAATTAAGATAGTATGTTTAAAGCAATATAGGCAACGTCAACAAAAAAAGCCTCCCACTTATCTTAGTGAGAGGGAGAATTATCAAATAGTATTATTGCATCACACCATCAGTCCCGATTCGATATTTTCCAATGGTGGTGTTGATGGCCATGGCTCCACCAGGGTAGAAGTAATACCATTTTCCACCGTTCAACAGCCATCCCTTCTTCATGACTCCACTCGTTTCAAAATAGTACCAAGTACCACCGTTCAAAAGCCATCCTGTTTTCATAGCACCGCTCGTTTCAAGGAAATACCATTGACCCCCGTATGAAAGCCAACCGGTCTTCATAGCACCGCTTGTCTGTAAGAAGTACCACGTTTTACCGTCCTTAATCCACCCTGTTTGCATGACTCCATTTGAATCCATGAGATACCAGGCTCCCCCTGAGCGCATCCAACCGGTCACTAGGGTTCCATTTATATAGTAAGACCAGTGGTTTGAATCAAAGATCCAGCCATTTTTCAGTATGACGGTACCGCTCATTACGTTAGTATAGTCACTATAAATATACTGACCATCTATGATACTATAGCTTCGAATTTTATAATAATACGTGGTCCCTGGAGTAAGGTCCCCTATCGTATAATTGTTGCTTTCACTACCAGTGCCATAAAAATAATTGTAAGGTCCATCTGGAGATGTAGACTGAGCAATGTCGTAACCGTTCACTCCCTCTGATGGTTTCCACGAGATGATTAGTTTGTTTCCGTCTGGTGTAATCTTCATTTCTTGAGGCACGCTAGGATTTTTGGCAAATTTAGCGTATAAGTTGGTCTCATTTTTCACTTCTTGAAAGAATTCAAATGTCTCTTGGTAGCCTGCATCCTGATACCAATTTAAGAAGGTATAACCCTCTTTTACCGGTGTTTGTGGCCTTCCTAAAATAGTTCCATACTGATAGAGTTCCGTATAAAGGATTTGATCCCCATCCCAATAATTAACAGAGTAGATATTAGGCGTGTACTGGGCTGTTATTGTCAAGTTTTTCTTAATGTTGGTGAATGGCTCGCTCCATCCTGTGAACGTGTATCCTTCTTTCGATGGAGGCACAGGGGCTGTCGCAGAGCCACCAGCAGACACCAATTCTGTTTTTAAAATAACGCCATTGTCATCTAGAAAAGTTACAAGGGCTTTCACTTCAATGGTGATTGAGGTCCTGAGATTGCCTTCGTTGATGGTAATCGTTTGTTCTCCTAATTTAGTAGGATTATAGCCAGTAGCCATCCCATTTGTCATTGGTTTAGTCAATTGGTTTCCATGGTTGGTGAGTAAAGTGATAATTCCATCTGTTAAGTCAAGTTCTTCCCCAAGTTGATAGATTAGTTTCTTTGGTTGGGTAGAGACGGATAAAACAATCGCATTTTCCGTACCAGCCGATGGTGCTTTTTCTAAAAAAGGCGTTTTGAATGGCCCACTTGAGTCCAACGTCCAAAACTTTGAGAAGTCAAACCCGCTATAGACACTTGCTTGAGTTAACTCGTTATAGGATTTTTGGTAGGTGCCTGTTGATGTTCCTGTACCTACACCACTACTGATAGTATCTAAATAGTAGCTGTTTTCAATTGTGCCATTGTACTCACCGGCAATGCCCCCGCTATAGGATCTATTGGCAATCGTACCAACGTTATAAGTGTTTATTATCGTCGTGTTGGAGCCATGTCCAACAATTCCCCCACTTCGCTGACCGTAAATGGTCCCAATGTTATAACTGTCTAAGATCGTAACAGCAGTGGTGTATCCACTGATTCCGCCAGAGAAAGTTGCTGCCATGGAACCGGTGTTAGATGTCTGACTAACTACACCTTTAAAGTGAGATCCCACAATTCCCCCAGCAGAAGATTCACCTGTGACATTTCCTTCGTTGTATGATTGAGTAATAGAATCACCAGAAAATTGGCCAACGATCCCCCCAGCGCTTGAGAAGCTACCGTTTACTACCACTTCACCAGTGTTAAAACTATTCGAAACTCGGGTGCTACCTGATGAGATCCCGATTATCCCGCCACCCTCTGCGGACGTAAGAGAACTCGTGATATTGCCAGTATTGTTTACATCTTGAAAAACGGAATCTCTTACATCTCCAGCGATGCCTCCCCCTGCCGTTTTGAACTCGATTGCCCCTGTATTCGAAGCTTGTTTGATGGTCGAGTTGGATTTAAGTAAACCGACAATGCCACCTGATTTGTCGCTTGGCTCGATGGCAAGAGATCCCGTATTGTGGACGTCGGAGAAAATTGTTTGACTGGCCTCGCCGGTGATTCCTCCAGCAGCTGTTTTGGCATAAATAGTGGCCGCATTTTCACTGGCAGTTATCTTTCCAAAAAAATTGGACCAGCCTGTGCTACCCCCACTGATTCCTCCAGCATACCCAATGAAAAAGGACTGGGCAGATACGGTTCCTGACACAGAGCAATGGTCGATTTCGGTATTATGACCATAGCCGAGCACGCCCCCAGCGTAGGAAAGGGATAGACTGGAGGTTAGAGATTTGTTGTTTGCGGTAACGACCGCATTATCAATGTGTAAGTTGCTGATTTTGGCAGTACTAGCATAACCAAAAAAGCCAGCAAATACGGGTTGGGAAGAGGACTCCAGTTGAACATTTAAATTCTTAACGGTGTAGCCATTTCCATTGAATATCCCCATAAATGGACTAATTGAGTTGCCGATTGGTGTCCAAGTGCTACCCTCTTCTGCAAGGTCAATGTCATTCATTAAAATATATTGTCCTAGTAAATCATTGCGAATCTGTTGCAAGTCCTTTGCTGAATAGATTCCCACATAACCTGGTGGGACAGAAGTAAGGTGTGATGTTGTTTGGGCAGATACATGAAAAGCCCCGAATAATAATAAGCAAAAAATGGCCGTGGTTACGAACCTCTGAAACAATTTTGTAGTCATTTGTTTCTCCTCAGAAAAATTTTTTAACTTTATTATAAACTAGCAGATTGATGTGTTGGGAAGATTTTTTTATTGGCAATTATATTTAATGAAGTTGGGAGATAACCAATCTCTTTTCTGGGGAATACCATTATAGTTACTTGCAAATACCATTATGTCGTTTAATGTGATTGGCAAAGATGGAATTAGTGGTGGTGGATTTATAGAAACTATCGCAGCTTCAAACAGAATGAAGTGGTAGATCTATTATTATTGAAACTACCCTCAGAACTGATAAAAGTATGGAATTAGCAAGTTTTTATAACAATCCAATTCAGAAATAAAAAGTCTTTTCTAGAAGTAATTTAATAGGAGATCAAAACGGTAATGAGATTGTAATTACAATCTGAATGGGAGAGGAATAACTATAACGTTAGTGTAACTGCTGAGTGAACATTCTTTACTAAAATGTCCGTCCTCTACACCTTCCAATCTTTTAGTTTATAATGCATTTCCTTTAAACTAGTCTCTAAATCACTCACTATCGCCTCTTGGTTTCATTATCTAAATTTAGTATGAAGCATAGGACATGAGTGGATCTCGGAACATGTCCTTACAACACACAATTCTATTTTAATAAAATATGAATATCCTTTAGTGATGAGGTTTTACACGGAGCAATAGTTGTGAAGACTAATGATATCTCGTTCATTGGAGGAAGTATGAAAATTATCTTTCATTATTTAGCGTTGCTTAATCTAATTGATGGAATTGTTTCGTATGTAGGATTACACTTGGAGGAAATGGAAGAGGCGAATGTACTCATGCTCTTTCTATATGAAATGAGTCCTCTTGCTTTTCTTGGAGTGAAATTACTCTTTTCTTTAGCACTTTATTGCTTTATCTTATTAAATGTCATTCCCCCTACTAAAATAATAAAAGGTTTAACCTCCGTAGCAGCAACGCTCTATACATATGTGATGTTCCTTCATATCTTTTGGCTGAGTCATTGAAATGGAGCCTGTCCCTACAACCAAAAAAAGAGCACGAATTGAATGAATCAATCCGCACCCTTCGATTTATCACAAGTGATTGGGTCATGGAACCTGTCCCTATGTCCCTTACATCTCCAAATCTGTAAACGCATAAGGCAATAATTCCTTAAGCTTTAATTCTAAGATATCATTTTTATCATTTGTTAAATATACAGGCATGTCTGGTTCACAGAACTCTGCTAGAACTTGTCTACAGATGCTGCATGGAGGGAGATAGTCCTTCGTGTCACCTGCAACCGCGATTGCCTTGAAGTCACCTTTTTTGTATCCGTTTGCAACAGCAGTGAAAATAGCTGTTCTCTCTGCACAGTTCGTTGCACCTAACGATACATTCTCCACGTTTACTCCATTAATCACCGAACCGTCTGCTAATAATAAAGCAGCACCTACCGGAAACTTTGAATATGGGATATATGCTCGTTCCTTTATTTGACGTGCACTTTCCATCAATTGCTCTTTATTCATTTGTATCCATCCCTTTCAAATCAGAATGAACTTGTCCAGTCCCCATAACCAACTCTAATAGTTGGCAGGACTTCTATAATAATATTTTTGTGAAATGTTTGTCAACTTGAAAAAGTGTAAAAGCGAGATTTCTCCTACTTCTCCTATCTGCTTTTCTTTCATGATACACAGGTAGAGAATAATAGCATGTAAATCTGACTAGAAAATTTCTAGTATAAGATTCGGAGTGTCGTCCTCCTGGTTTCTATTCTCATCATATTGTTACTCCGAGATCCACGTTCCGTCTGCATGGAAACGGTATGGCATTTTCCCCACATTATAGCTCCCTGTTACCATTGCTCCGTCAGGCTTTAGATAGTACCAATTTCCATTTTCATAATGCCATCCTGTTTTCATATCGCCATTTGAATTTAAGTAGTACCATTGACCACGATCATAGATCCACTTTGTCTTCATCACACCAGAGCGATCCAAATAATACCATTTATTTTCATCATAGATCCAACCTGTCTTCATTTTTCCTTCAATATCTAAATAGTACCAATTTTGATTCCACATATTCCAGCTTGTTAGCTTTGTATTATTGGAATAAAAGTACCACGATCCATCAGAATAGATCCAACCATTCTTTACTGGTAAAGGAACTGAAAACGTCTTTAACCAGTTTTTCGCAAGGAAATCACGTGCTTTAATATCTACTCTATCAATATAGACATCTACCACAATTCCTTCAGACTCATTGTAATTTTCTCCACCTTCAAAGCTCCAAGTATAGGCTACTGAACTTGTATTCACCATTGTAATGCCGTCGTTAAGCATGCTGTTGTTATTTTTCAATGTATAGTGTGAATGCCCACTGAATAGAATCACTTGAGGATATCGCTTCAAGAGATCCAGGATTTTTTGATCCTCTAACCCTGCTCCCCACAAACTTCCATCCACTGTATTGGAAATCGGTTGATGAAGAAAAACAAATATCGGTTTACTTCGATCTGCATTGACAGGCAGAGTTTCTTTCAGCCATTGGAATTGTTCTTCAGAGATATAGGCAGAATCTCCGTCACCCGGATCCTCATATTCACTCATCATCGTAGCCTCTGACTTTTCACCGGCAATGGTAATAAAATGATAGCCATTTATCCATTTATCATAATAAACCTTGGGTACGTTAAAAGTAGAAGTAAATCGACGTTGTAATTCTTGATCGGTTATGTTTGTAGCAGGATCCACTCTATGCTCAAACATCTCATGATTGCCCATTACCATAAATTCTTTCGCAGTAGGCAGCTTGTAGCGATAGAGTAACTCCTTAAAAAGATCATATTCTGTCTGCAATCCATATTGTGTCATATCTCCGTTTACTGCGAGCACAGAATAACGGGGAGCAGCCTCCCTCAAATCTTCTAAAGCGATCCTTACTTTATTATTTACGAGTTGATTGCCATTTTCTACATGTGTATCACTAATGATTGCGATTTGCAGCTTTGGCTCTTCTGTAGCAGCATGAACGCTAGTAGATAGAAGAGAGGTACTCAATGCCAGTCCTGTTATTATAGACGTTACGTATAGGATGCTTTTTATTCTCATGTCTTCACCCCTTCCATTCTTAGATGATATGTGATTCAAAAAATACCAAGGAAATCGTTCCTTTGATTACTTTCGCAAAATCTTCTCCAACTCACTAACACGCCTCGCCACTGTTTGTAATGCTTCTAAAGATGTTTCGTTACGCTTCACCTCTTGTTCAACACTTGCTAATACCTGCTCTGTTGAGGCAGAGGTTTCTTGAATGAGACTCGTCACGTTTGTTACATCACTCACGACTGTGGATGATTGGGATTTCGATGTTTCTTGATGTTGGACAATTTCTGCCATTAGCTGATCAATGGATAGGATGAAATCTCCTAAACTTTGCATATTCTCACGAAGGTGAAGAAGCATCTCGTTAGATTCCTGCTGGACTTGTTCACCCTTTTTAATTTGCTCTTCCACCACACTTGCACGATGACTGAAGTCTGTTAAGATGTCTTGAATCATACCTGCCGAACGATTTGATTCATCTGCCAGCTTCCACACTTCATTGGCCACGACCGCAAATCCTTTACCATGCTCACCTGCTCTTGCTGCCTCAATATTTGCATTTAATGCTAGCAAGCTCGTTTGTTTGGAAATGCCTGTAATGACGTCAACAATGTCATTCACTTTTTTCGTCTGCTCTGTTAATTCACGGATTACCTGTCCTGACTCTTGCATAACTTCATTTAAGCTTGTCATATTTTGATCAAATCCACCTAGCGTCTCTTCACTTGTCTTTGACACTGTCAAACTTGCATGAATACTAGATGATGCTTCTTTTACTTGGCTAATGAGCTCTACCATGTTCGCTTCTAGTCCTGTCAGTAAATCTACTGAGTTGTTCATCATCTCAGATTGGGACTGCGCACTTGTGGCTACCTCTTGAAACGCTGTGTTAATTTCACTCATGGATTCATTGGATGTATGGACGTTACCCGTTAGAACGGTGAGTTTTTGCCTTAGTTGTTCCACAGATGCTTCAAGTAGTTTCTGTGTCTCTTCCAGGGTTTTCGCCTTTTCCAGTACTTCTTTCTTTTCTTGATCTAAGCGACTTAGTAGAGTTTTCCCGATTCTCGTTACACCCCACATTGCCACCACAATCGTGATGAGGAAAATGGCAAAGTTGATTCCTTCACCTGGAGTGGTATACGCAAAGAACTGTTCATGAAATGTGTTAAAGAGAATCATCGTCACAACAAGAGATACGACGCCCAGCATGAGAATCAATCTCTCATTCAAATAAATTAATGACGCGGCAAATGTAAAATAAATCAAATGATACACAGCCGGCGTTTCAGGAAACGTGTGAATCATAATATACGTCATGGCTAAAAGTAAAATCGCCATCATATATTTGTAAATCGGAACGGCCTTTTCCACATAGGAAAGCGAGATCCCTAGCACAAATATTACAACCGACACACTCCAAAATGGAATTGCTCTCGAAGAAAATAAATACCCGTAATACCCTAATGCTCCCATCCCTAAAAAGAATGCACTAATAATAATGAACATAAACAAATTATTCTTCTGTGATTCTAATTCTAAATTTGAAAAGCATTTATTTTTCAACCATTGCATGGAACTAACTTCCTTTCGCTATTTTAAAATAATATATATCACTTGTATTTATCGGTTAATTTACTAAACTCTTTAACTTTGGAAAACAGCTGGAGGGACTTATCTTATTGACTCCCCTAACTTCATGTATGAAATACACGATTTTGACAAAAGGTATGTACTGTATTTTCCAATATTTATCTTAGGTAACAAGGGTACCCATTAATTCATTAGGCTAGGAGTTTTCGGATGAACAACCCATACTACCCTCCAAGAAGGTTACGAGCACACATTTCCCAATTATCAACCGTACAACTACATTTAAAAAACCCGTATATCGTGGCATTTTTTTCTTTCTCTTACCCAGGTTTTGGCCATTTACTTCAACATAGATATTTAACCGCTACGGTATTAATTCTTTGGGAACTTTTTATTAACAACATGGCACAAATTAATTTAGGAATTTTCTATTCATTACTCGGAGATTTTGATAAAGCGAAAGAGGTTTTGGAGGAAAGGTGGTTAATGCTCTATGTTGGCATCTATTTTTTGGGAATTTGGGACAGCTACAGAACAACAGTTGATATGAATAAGCAATATATACTGGCAGATCGAGAGGATGTCCCTTTGGACTCTCCTCTCATACTTGGCTCATCTGGCATAAACTATTTAGATAAACGAAACCCCGTATTAGCTCTAATTTGGTCTGCTTTAGTTCCAGGTCTTGGACACTTATACTTACATAAAGTCATCATTGGTTTTTTCATTTTTGGATACACCGTAGCAATTCTTTATTTTGGTCATATTCCAAAGGGAGTGATACTTAGTTTACTTGGTGACTTTCAACGCGCAAAAGAAGTCATGAACATTCAATGGCTAATGTATCTACCTTCCATCTATATTTTTATTCTTTATGATGCATATACATCTGCAGTTGAATATAATAAGTTATTTGAAAAAGAGATGACCACTTTTCTACGTACATATTATCAAAATACCTTTTTCAAATTTCCTGTTTAGTATGGGGGAGCGAATATGTTATTTATTGCAACGTTTGAAAATAATATATTTATTGAATTAGCGATTAGTGCTATTGAGCAAGAAGGGATCGTAAAGGAAAATATATATGCTGCTCCTTTGGACAAGAGAAAGGAAGCCAAGCAGATATTTGATACACTACATAGAGCGGATGGATTAAGTATTTTTGACTTAGGGGCTGTTTTGGGCACGTGTTTTATGCTACTAGGTACTATTTATGGGTACATACTCTATTGGGGTCCGATAATATGGGGAATTATTGGGGCGTTATTTGGGCTGACGCTGGGCATTTTAATTAAGTTATGGATAACGAGGCACCAACAAGCAGCAAAAAATAAGATCACTTCTGAGATCATCGTGATGATTCGTTGTGATGAACATCAACAAAAAGACATTGAAAAGATACTCTGGGACAACCTTGCGATAGGCTTAACTTGTATTAAGTAGGGGAGTAGGGTTGGAGGGACAGGTTCCTTGACCCACTCTACATTTTTCTACTTACTACAATTCCAATTAATTATAAGGACAGTTCATTTGAACTGTCCTTTTTTCAGTGATGATCAGACGATACTATCTTTCTTATCTACTTTAACCTTAACATGTCCAAATCATAATTCACTCTATTTTAGAGTTTTATTAAAGGCTACTAGGTTTCAGGGCATCATTTCAATCAAGGAATTTTTACTACAAAAATTCATTCTACCTAAAGGACCCTATTTGATCGTAACATAAAGTTACCCCCTTCTTTCTCTTTTGTTTAATTGAACGATTGGCAAAAATGTAATATAATTTAGTAAATTCAATAATTTATGAAATTTTATTTCACAACAACCGTCATTGTACAAATACTATATAAAGGAGCGCTATGATGCTTCAAGAGAAACCGATGATGTTGAAGGATGTTCGAATATATGGAGAAGATGTAATCTATGACAACGGATATATCATCACCCACAACGGGAAAATAATCGAAATTGGTCATACTGCCGAGCTAAGTGAAGACACCATACGCAATTGCACAATTATTCCGATTCCCTCCTCATGTCAGCTCGTTCCCGGAATGATTGATGTGCATATTCACGGTGCAGCTGGAGCCGACACAATGGATGCTTCGCCGGGTGCCTTGGAAGCGATTGCAACACATCTTCCCATGGAGGGTACAACCAGCTTCCTTGCCACAACCATTACTCAATCTACTACCTCTATTGAACGTGCACTAGCAAATGTTGCGGAGTGCATGAATCTAGATCAGAACGGTGCCGAGATTCTTGGCATTCATTTAGAAGGACCCTTTATTTCAGAAAAAAGAGCTGGTGCACAGCCGTTAGCATATATAAAACAACCAGATGTTGACCTTTTTAAAAAATGGCAAAAAATCGCTCAAGGTATCATTAAGGTTGTCACTTTAGCACCAGAATTTGAAGGTAGTCCAGAACTGTTACACTATTTAAAGGAAACAGAAGTAGTTGCCTCACTTGGTCATTCTGAGGCTACGTATGAAGACGTACACAATGCCATTACTGCAGGTGCTTCTCATGTAACCCACTTGTTCAATGCAATGAGTGGATTACATCATCGAGAGCCTGGCCTCGCTGCTGCAGCTTTAATGCGAGATGAGCTGTTCGTGGAGATCATTGCAGATGGCATTCATGTTCACCCTGAAATGATTCGCTTGGCACATCGTCAAAAGTCAACAGCAAAAGTCATCCTCATTACCGATTCTATTCGAGCAAAAGGGATGAAGCCCGGCATATATGACTTAGGTGGTCAACAGGTGATTGTTGATGAATCACAAGCTACGCTCCAGGACGGGACACTCGCTGGAAGTATGCTCGCCATGAACGACGCCTGGCGTAACTTCCAATCCTACACCAACTGTTCAATGGAAGATATGATCCAAATGACCGCAGTAAATCCAGCAAAACAGCTGAAGGTGTATGACCGAAAAGGAAGCATTGCAGTAGGAAAGGATGCCGATCTTGTTTTACGCTCGAAGGACGCTGAGATTGTGATGACATTCTGTAAAGGGACGATTGCATATAAAAATGGAGGTCTTATGAATGAAAGTCATTCAAGTGAAAAACTACGATGAACTGAGTCAAACAGCTGCTGCCTATATCATCAACATCGTAAAAAAAACACCTGATGTAACGTTAGGTCTTCCTACAGGAGGGACACCAAAAGGGACATATCAAGTGTTAATTGATGACCATAAGAAGAACCAGACAACTTACCACAATGTCAAATCGATAAACCTGGATGAATACGTCGGGTTAGCTCCTGCCAACCCAAATAGCTACCGCTACTATATGAATGAGCATTTTTTCCGTCATGTTGATATCAACCCTGTGAACACTCATCTTCCGGATGGAACTGCACTAGATATTCATAAGGAATGCTACCGGTATGATACCCTGATATCCCAGTTAGGCGGCATTGATTTACAGATTCTCGGTATCGGGACAAATGGGCATATCGGCTTTAATGAACCTGGTACTTCTTTTAAGTCCAAGACACATATAGTGAAATTAGCAGAGTCTACACGAGTAGCAAACGCACGTTATTTTCAATCAATAGAGGACGTCCCCACTGAAGCCATCACAATGGGAATTGCAACCATCTTAGAAAGTAAGGAAATCTTGTTACTTGCTCATGGTGATGAAAAAGCAGATGCGATGGATCAATTAATACATGGGGGAATCTCGAGAATATTCCCAGCATCCGCGTTAAAAAATCATTCTAACTGTACCATTATTGCAGATGAAAAAGCACTATCGAAAGTAAAGGTCAGATCCCTTTCGTAAATCGATTTGCTTGTAAACTTTTAAATATTGGGGGAGCCATATGTTAACAAAGGAAATGAAACAACAACTACTCGCCATTGTCGGAAGTGAAAATTTCGATGATTCAAAAGCTGGATGCCTTGTTTATTCGTTTGATGCTACTCCGCAGTTCCAATCATTACCGGACGCAGTCATTTCTCCCCGTACTAAAGAGGAAGTGTCTGAGATTGTCAAACTATGTAATCAGTACAACATTCCAATAATCCCCAGAGGATCAGGTACCAATTTATGTGCAGGAACCTGTCCAACAGAAGGTGGCATTGTCCTACTCTTTAAACACATGAATCGCATTTTAGAAATCGATGAGGAAAATTTGACAGTAACCGTACAACCTGGTGTGATTACACTTGATGTAATGAACGCTGTGGAGAAGCGGAACCTCTTCTATCCACCTGATCCTAGCTCAATGAAAATCTCAACTATCGGTGGAAACATTAATGAAAACTCAGGTGGATTACGTGGGTTAAAATACGGTGTCACCCGTGATTATGTGATGGCATTAGAAATTGTATTACCAAACGGTGACATCATTCAAACTGGCGG
The DNA here is from genome assembly GCA_008364785.1 of Bacillus sp. BGMRC 2118. Classification (GTDB taxonomy): domain Bacteria; phylum Bacillota; class Bacilli; order Bacillales; family SA4; genus Bacillus_BS. The sequence continues at coordinate 112,076 of VTTJ01000004.1, forward strand.
GAAATTAGCCAAGGATGTGGCCGGCTATGACTTGACACGCCTGTTCGTTGGTTCAGAAGGGACACTCGGAATTATTACAGAGGCGACGTTGAAGCTTATTCCCATTCCCGAGACAAAAAAGACCATGCTCGCTCTGTATCAGGATCTCGAAGCAGCTGCCCAAACAGTTTCTAAAATCATCGCGAATAAAATCATACCTGCCACACTTGAGTTCCTTGATCAACCTACACTTGAAGTCGTGGAGGCTCATGCTCAAATCGGATTACCGACAAATGTAAAGGCTGTCCTATTAATTGAACAGGATGGTCCAATCGAAGTGGTAGAACGTGATATCGCAAAAATTATGCAGATTTGCGAACAAGAACAGGCCGTCTCCATTCAAGTAGCTGAATCTGAAGGAGAAGCCGAAGCACTTCGAACAGCACGTAGATCAGCACTTTCTGCCTTAGCTCGTCTTAAACCGACGACGATTTTAGAGGATGCAACTGTGCCCCGCTCCGAAATCGCTAAAATGGTGAAGGCCATAGAAGACATTGCAACCAAATACAACCTTAAAATCTGTACATTCGGTCATGCTGGAGATGGGAACCTGCACCCAACCTGCTTAACCGATTCTCGCAATCATGAGGAAATGGAACGTGTCGAAAAGGCACTTCACGAAATATTCCAAAAGGCGATTGAACTAGGCGGAACCATTACCGGTGAGCATGGTGTAGGTGTAATGAAAGCACCCTATTTAGAAATGAAGCTTGGAGCAGCTGGTGTAGCCGCTATGAAGTCTATCAAAGATAGTCTGGATCCCAATAATATTATGAATCCTGGAAAAGTCTTTGCAAAAGATGTCCGAAAGCGCGTGGTGGTCACAACATGACGACAGCCAATGAAAGGAAACACATACAAGAAGAATTCAAAAATAGAATGAATGAGGATGAGCTACTAAACTGTATGAGATGTGGATTTTGTTTACCCACATGTCCGACCTACATTGAATCTGGTTATCAGGAGTCTCATTCACCACGTGGACGAATTGCTTTAATGAAGGCTGTCGTTGATGGTGTCATCGAGCCAGATGAGGATGTAGAACACTCTCTCAATCTATGTCTTGGATGCCGAGCATGCGAGCCTGTGTGTCCCTCAGGTGTCAATTATGGTCACTTGCTAGAAGAAGCAAGAGACATTATTCATCAAAATAAAAAACATTCAGCACCTGTTAAGCTGGCAAGAAAGGTAGCCTTCGATGGTTTATTTCCTCATCAGCATCGAATGCGCTCACTTACGAATTTACTCGGTCTCTATCAGCGGTCAGGACTACAGAAGTTAACGAGGAAATCAGGAATCCTAAACGTACTTCCAGATCACTTAGTATCCATGGAAAAGGTGTTACCCGAGGTGCCTCGGTTAAAGGAATTAAAAAGCCGTCCAGCATTTGTGCCGGCAACCGAACACCCTAAAAAGAAAGTAGCCTTTTTCTCAGGCTGTTTAATGGATACGGTGTTCATGAAAACGAACGATGCGACACTAAAGCTACTTCAAAAAGCCGGGTGCGAAATTGTCATTCCACAAACACAAGTGTGTTGCGGGGCACTTCACGGCCATAGTGGTGAAAAGTCTAAGGCAAAGGAATTAGCAAAATCGAATATCGAAGCATTCGAAGCCATCCAAGCAGATTATATCATTACAAACGCTGGTGGCTGTGGAGCGTTTCTCATTGATTATGATCATCTATTAAAAGATGACCCCATGTGGGCAGACCGTGCAGCAGCTTTTACGAATAAACTGAAAGACATCTCTTCTATATTAATAGACTTAGAGTTTCATAAACAAAAGCTGTCCCTTCCCTCTCAAGTCGTTACATACCAGGATTCCTGCCATTTACGGAACGTGATGAAGGTTTCATCTCAGCCACGTCAATTATTACAAGCCATAGAAGGGGTCACATATGAAGAGATGCAACAGGCTGATAGCTGCTGTGGATCAGCAGGCATTTACAATATCGTCGAGTCCAGAATGTCTATGCAAATACTAGACTCCAAAATGGAAAAAGTAAAAAACACAAGCTCCACGACCATCGTAACATCCAACCCGGGATGCCTCCTGCAAATGAAGCTAGGCATTGAACGCGAGGGGTTATCACATCAAATGAGAGCTATTCATATTGTGGATTTATTAGTAGAAGCTCTCGAGAATTAAATGATAGAAAGTGAGAGGCACAAGGATATAATTAAGACCTCTCTGGAAATCTAAAGGAACGGATAAACTAACACAACAACACATAATACTAACTGTATCAATTGCACAAAAACAACACTTGAATCATTTACTTTCCAAGTGTTGTTTTTCATTGTTCAACACACCCAAATTCCCAACATTTATTAAGGTAAACTGCTCGTTACCATAATAGAGAGACTATATAACGTGGCAGCTTCTTCGTATTCATATATGCTTTTCCATTCGGATATCTGACCACGTTTGACCTTTCCGAAATGTAAAATTTTCTATGCGACCGATATCCTCGTATCCTAACTTCTGATATAAATTTTTTACTTACAAAAAGACACCCTCTAAATGAAGAAAAGCGCACCTTTATGAATTACTAAAACCAATTATCCTGCTATCGTCGGTTCTACCATATCCTTTCTTCGATAAACATTTAAAATGAGTCCTAAAACAGCGGCGTAAAAGAGGATCGCGCTACCTCCATAACTGATAAACGGCAGGGAAACTTCCATGATTGGCACGATTCCAAAGCCCATCAAGATGTTCCAAGTAGTAGGAACGGTAAATATTGCAGCACCACCAATTACAATCAACCTCCCATAAAGGTCCCTTGTTTTAAACGCATTTTTTGTGATTCTTGAAATAAATATCAGTAGGATAGAACAAAGAACGATTCCGAATGCCCAACCAAGGGAATACACGAGGAATGGGAAAGCAAAATCTGTATGTGACTCTGGTAACAGTTGGGAATTTAAATCATTATAAAGTCCGTTACCGAACCATCCCGCTTCTGCAAGGACACTCCTAACTGCCATATACATATACCCTGCACCATTTGGGTCCGAATTTGGATTTATAAAAGCAGATAATCTAGTAAACAAATAACTTTGGAGAGAGGTCATGATAATCATAATTACGAAGATCACACCAGCCATTAGATTTGTTACGACAAGTTTAATAGCTAATTCCTTATCGACTCGGGCAAAGGTAAACATTCCTAGTAAACAGAAGAAGTAAATGATACCAACCATAAAGTTTGGCACCATCATATAGAGCAAAATGGGAATCCAAAATAAAACAAAAAGAAAACCTTGTTTTTTCCAACTATGAAACTCATTTATTTTGTTAAAAATTCCCGTCCAAGCAAGAAAAAAGAAAAATAAACTTATTATAGTGGCATCGATCGTAAGGCCAGAAAGTGAAACCCACTTTTTTGCTCCGTTGACCATATTTCCAAATAAATAGAGATATAAATGGATCAACAAGCCGATAGCATAAAAGTACAACCACCAATTCATTAATTTTTGGTAATTAATGAAAAGGAACACAATCATTACAGGAACAGCTAGGCAGTACCAAATAGCCTGTCTCTCCATAAAATAGGTGCTTGATAAGGAAAATTTAGGAATACCACCAACTAACGGAAGAAAACTAATACTAGCAAAAATAACAAATAATACAATAAGAACCCAATCCATTTTTGGCTTATGAAGGGGATTTAATTTCTCTCCGATGGTAAAAGGATTCCCCATTTCTTGAATGGCCTTTTCATCTGAATCCTCCTCAGAAAATCCTCTTTTTTTGTAAGATTGACTTAACTCTTGCAGATGATGAGTAAGCTCATTTTTTATCATGTTGTGTGCTTCCTTAGATTTTACTTTCGAAGTGACTTTACTTAAAAATTCTTCAAATTTGGGAGAGCTCATAAGGACGCCTCCTCTAGTAAATGTTTAAGGGATACTTGTTTTGGGTTATCTTGTTTATATGCAGCTAAGTATTTTTTTCCTTTGGAATTTAAGGAGTAACATTTCTTATTATTCATCCAAGTAGAAGTAAGGATTTCTTTATTTTCTAATAGATGTAGAAGTGTATAAAGCTGCCCTTCATTTTTTTGGAAAGTACGTTCGTTTTTTTGAAAAAGTTGAATGGAAATGTGGTAACCATCCTTTGATACATGCTGAACAGCTTCTAATATAGCTATAATGGTTTCACTGTTCCAATTATCAAATTCAAATTGTGATTGTTGATTCGTACGGATGGCTTCTCGCACGGCACTTTTTCTTTCATTTGAAAAAGAAAGATCCTTAAAAATTGATTTTTTCATCGAACTCTTCAGATTCATAAATGGATCATTCATCTCCTAAACCTCCTCTATCATCTTGTCCTTTAGTAATTCTTTCGCACGCTTTAATCTCGTTTTTAATGTATTTATATTTACTGTAGTAATCTTGCTTATTTCTCTTAAAGACAGATCTTCATAATAATGTAGAAATACGACTTCTCTGTACTTTAGGGGTAAATTCATGACAGCATTAGTTAAGATATCTTCTTCACTATTATTGATAATTTCCTCTTCAACTTGTTTTGATTTTGAAGGGATATAATCCATGATTTTATCGCTAAGCGTTATTTTTCGATAATGCCAGCTTCTTATATAATCCTTACAATGATTACTAGCAATACGATATACCCAAGTCTTTATTGTTGCCTGCTGATTAAACTGATTTAACTTTTCATAGCACTTTATAAATATCTCTTGCGTTAAATCTTCTGCTGTAGCTCGGTTTTTAACATATGTATATACGAGATGCAGGATATCATCGCTATATTCATGCATTAATTGATCAATTATCTGCTCTCTCTCATCTAGCATACTTTCGTCTGTCACCGCCAATTGTTTTAGTCCATTCATAGTCTTCACCCTCTCACATATTTTAGACGGAGCTAACCTTCAACCGGTTTGAAAAATAAAAGATTTTTTATGAACATTTGTAATCTAGAGGGTAAAAAAAAAGGAACAACCTCTTATCAGATTGTTCCAGAATGTTAAATGTAGGATACACGGCTTATAAAACTATATATTCGACTATTGATTCCTTATTTCTCAGAAGGAATTGAAATTACAACCACTCCTAAATTCTCGCTTATTTAGATTACTTAGGTAAAGAATAAGTAGAATTTAGATTCTCTTTTGTTGTTATTTTTCTAGTACCTTTCATTCCAAATAAAAGTCTTAATACGTTATAACGCCGAATTAGAAAATGATAACAAAGCATAATCAAACTAAAAGAAACTGGTAGTAAAAACAATAACTTTGCTGGTATAGACCAGGAATAGCCCTTGATGAAGTAGCAAAGTATCACAATAACCGGCTGGTGCAAGACATAAAATGGCATGGATGCTTCACCTGCATAGTTTAGGAAATCATTTGAGAATGATAGATATCGATCTGCTAGATAGAAGATACATAATACTAGGCTCCAACAATTTAGAATTTTAACAGCATAAAAGAACATGTCTTGAACTGTTCCCGGCAGAGGAAACGCATTCATAAACCACACAATATACATAACGGATGTGAGGATGGCCAAAATAAAATGGATTTTGACTGATGACCTAAGCGCCGGCTTAAAGCCATCGCTAGAAAAAAAATAATAGCCATAAATAAAGATGATCAGATAAAAAATGAGGTCATACCCACCCAAGCCTTGTGTTTTGACGATACCAGAAACAAATAATAGAATCGGCAGCACGAAAAAGTGAGATAGACGAAGCTTTGTGATTCTAGGAACGAATCTAAATAATGGAATCGTAAGAATGGAAAATAACAGTAGCACTAGTAAAAACCATAAATGCAAGCCAAAGAACGCAAAGTTTCCTGTACCCCCGAAATCTAAGTAGACACCTTCAAAATACTTTGGGAAAAACAAGAAAAAGGAATCATGAAATTGATTGTTAGCCAAACGTTCCATGTAGACTTGTGGAGGACTTAAAATAAATACACCAAACACGAGTGGTACTCCTAATCGAACGACTCTTTCTTTTACATATTCTTTTACGTTTCGTTTTTTCAAGGCATAAGCTGCACTGATCCCCGACACAGCAAAGAAAATCGGCATCATCCAGGATCCCAAGAAGAGAGAAACTAATAATATTCCACCTGAGTCTACTTCGCCGTTTTTAACATGCCATGGAAAAGGATTCACAAACATTAAACAATGGTAAAGAAAGACCCCCATTGTCGCGATCACGCGTATCCAGTCCATATCATACTGTCTATTTATCGTAACACTGTTATTCTTCATCACTCACCCAACTCCGTAAACAGATTCTATAAATTTCTCCAACATATAATAATTTGATTAAATATCCATATATTCATAATATAACCAGTACTATATAAAAGAAATGTATTTTTTTCCTTTTCACCTCTAGTAAGCACTGATAATGTTGATTTGAAAAAGACAAAATCCTATAGGATTTTGTCTTTTTACTTGTCTGCTATTTCAAGAGGTTATCTATCTTTTAACTAGATCTAGTATTCCGAAGCTCTTCCATTGCTTTTGGAAGGTTTCCGTTCTGCCTGGTTAGTATGTCTAATGCTGTTTCTCGGTCAATGGAAAAAAGAATCATTAAAATGCTAATTCTTGTATCACCATTTGCTTTATCATTCACTTCCCTGGCTACCACTTCATCGACACCTGTTACGTCGCGAATGATTGAAATCGAGCGGTCTCTTAGCTTTTCATTGGATGCTTGCATGTTGACCATTAAGTTGTTGTATACCTTCCCTAACTTAATCATCGTTGCGGTAGAAATCATATTCAATACCATCTTCTGAGCGGTTCCTGCCTTTAACCGAGTGGAACCTGTTACCACTTCAGGACCTACTGGTACCTCAATGGGGTAGCTTGAGATTCTTGATAACTCTGTATCCGTATTACATGATATCCCGATCGTTGGTATGTTTCGTTCATTGGCTCTTTCGAGTGCACCAAGGACAAACGGCGTTCTACCACTAGACGCAATTCCAACAATGATGTCATTGGGTCCGAGCAGGTGGTCTACTTCAGCGATTCCCGCTTCTCGGTTATCCTCTGCATTTTCAATCGGAAAGCGCACCGCTTTTTCTCCTCCAGCAATAATTCCGTTCACTAAATCATGCGGGACACCAAAGGTAGGTGGGCATTCAGACGCATCTAGCACACCAAGACGACCGCTTGTGCCTGCACCAATATAAAAAAGCTTTCCACCACGTTCTAGCGCATTCACAACTGCATCAATTGCATCTCTTATTTGCGGTAATGCTTTTTCGACAGCATCTGGAATCGTTTTATCTTCCCGGTTCATTAGTTGAATAATTTCGAGGGTTGAAAATTGATGTAAATTTTCCGAATCCTTATTTCTCATTTCAGTTAAGGATGTAGAATTAGTGTCATTCATCTTAAATGCCTCCATCTGTGTTACACAATGTTAGGGCTCTGTCCCAGGAATTCGTTATGTTTTGTTCGATTTCATCCGTTATGATGAGATCGTTTTGAAGAAGAGCACACATATATGCCCCTACTACTGGCGGGTACTTCGGTACGATAATAGGCAGTGTATATCCCTTCATTCTCATAGACTGTTCGAATACCTTTCGAAAATAGGCAGATTGAAACAAGCCTCCAGAGATCACCAACGGTAATGTTGCATGAACCTCATCTTGACGCACAATGGAAGATACTAATTCGATTAATTGGTCCATTGCATGCTGAATAATAACAGTCGCATGTTGCTCATTTTGTTCAGCTAAGAAGATAACGTGCTTAGCAATCGAGGCAATTACCTTCCTTGGATAAGGATCTTCATAAATAAAGGTAATGAGTTGTTCGGGACGTTCTAACCCTAGGTGATTCAATATATGTTCAGTTATTGCTTCTTTCTTTTCATCTCTTCCGTCAAAAGACCTGAGGATCATTTTAAGTGCATGGTTACCGATACTATAGCCGCTTCCTTCGTCACCTAACAGGTAGCCCCATCCTCCAACGCGCGTCGTTTTTCCGATGTCACTTCTGACAGAATAGGCAATTGACCCGGTTCCAGCAATTAAGACAATCCCGTTTTTCGCTTTCGTACCAGAAGCAAGAGCACCGACTGCATCGTTCTCCACGTTAATCTGCTTAGGGTTTACGCCAAAGTCCAAGATCCATTGTGTCCAGCGTTTTCGGTCTTCCTCGCGATCTCCACCGGCTGTTGATACGAAGACGCCTGTTAACTGGTCAACACTTGCATTCCCCAGCTTAAGCACCTCTGCCATCAGATCATGTATGACTTCTCTGACTACCTTTTCTGGTCTTGACTTCAAGTTAGTTGAATCACCTACAGCAGAACCTATGATCCTCCCGCTTGCATCTCCAATCACACAAGTGGTCTTTGTCCCTCCGCCATCAAAGCCTATAAACATGTCACTATTTAACGGCACCAGCTGTCAGTCCTTCCATAAATTGCTTGGATGCAATAAAGAATAAAACAATCATTGGAAGTGACGATAACGTCAATCCTGCAAATAAAGCTCCCCAATCTGCGGAATATTCACCGAATAGCTTCATCATTCCAACAGGTATGGTCTTCTTCATATCATCCGTAATAAAAATTAACGGGAAGAAAAAGTCATTCCATGCCTGGATAAAGTTAATAATCATCACAGTCCCAAGTGCCGGTCGCATTAATGGCAAGACGACATTCCATAACACGCGCAAATCACTGGCACCATCTATTCGGGCTGCTTCTTCAAGTTCAACTGGCATTGTACGGAAAAAACCTGTCAAAATTAAAATAGAGAGAGGAATTCCTTGCGCCGTGTACATCATAATCAATGACCATAAAGAGTTCGTTAACCCTAAATCCTTCATTAATAAAAACAATGGAACAATGCCTAGCTTAATTGGAATCATCATTCCCATGAGAAACAGGATAAACAAAAAGTTATTCCACCAAAATGTGTATCTAGCAATATAAAAGGCAGCTAATGACGTTGTGACGATAATGAGTAAAACCGAAACAACACTGACAAATACACTATTATAAAAGTACGTCATAAATGGAATTTGATCCAAAAGGTTGCGGTATGTTTCCAAACTGAAGCTCTTTGGCAATGCTAATGGATTCATAAATATCTCCGCACTCGGTTTAAAGGAAGACAATACCATGAGCACAATAGGATATAGACTAATAGAGGCGAATAAAAAGGCAATGCTATAATAAATAGGTCTCGTCCAGATTGATTGTTTCACCTTCGCTTCCCTCCCTACATCTCTATTTCTTTTTTCTTCGAAATTTTTAACAATAGTGCCGTAAAGGTTGATATAAAGATAAATAATACGACAGCTAGTGCTGATCCCAGTCCGATGGCTGTAGAATCTCCAGTTGACCCTCCAAATGCTAAACGATAGAAATAGACTGCAAGCGTATCGGTTGAATGATACGGTTCACCCTGTGATCCCTGCATCGCATAAACGAGTTCAAATGCTTCAAATGATTGGATAAACGTCAGTACCGTCATAATCATGATAGACGGAACCATTAGTGGAAGCATAATACGTCTGATCATTGTAAGACCCTTCGCCCCATCTAATGTTGCGGCCTCAAGTAATTCCTTAGGAATAGACTGCAAACCAGCTAGAAAGATTAACACAGCAAACCCAATTCCAAACCAGCAGTTTACTAGAATAATAGACATCAGTGCGGTTTTAGGGTCTCCAAGCCATGCTTCCTGAAGTGATTCTAATCCGAATTTACCTAGAATTACATTTAAAGCGCCAAAGTTTGGATTTAAAATAAGCTTCCACAAAAATCCTACAACAATGACTGACAACAGCCTTGGTAGAAAATAGGCAATTTTTAAAAACTCTGCCCCACGGATCTTTTGATAAATAATGAAGGCTAATAAAAATCCTAACCCATTTTGCACAATCATTTGAACCACGAAATACAAAATATTATGCTGAAAGGCGTTCCAAAACATTCCACTGAATGGTTCAAGAGTAAATAAATCTACATAGTTATCAAACCCTACAAATTCTCCTCTTTTAATACCATTCCAGTCATAAAAACTGTAAGAAAGAGCTGCAAGTAACGGATACACAATAAAAATTCCATAAATGACAAGGGCGGGAATAGGGAAAAGATGGATGTTCCATCTTTTCCAGTTCCTTTGCTTCTTCTGCTTCACACTAACTGCTTTTAACTCTGTTTGCACATTCACCGCCACCTTACGTTTTATTGAAACGGTTTAAACCAAGTTTCTGCATTTTCCTGAACCTTCTTAGCGACTCCTTCAGGTGTTTGCTGACCAAGATACATTCCTTGAAGCTCAGTTTCTAACGTTACCTTTGAAGTTGGATTTCCTCCAGCAAAATGAACAACCATCATATACGGTGTAGAAATCGTTGCAACTGCTTCACTTAAACCATTTACTAGTTCATCATCTGATTGAACATCAGGAACCGCACTAATCATTTTAAATTCCTTCGTAAATAGTTCACCAAACTCACTTGTTGTTAGAAATTGAATGAATTTCTTTGCTTCTTCTTTATGCTTAGAATTTGCATTTACAGCATATGAACCATCTACCCATGCCGTAATCGTTGCATCTTTTCCAGTTGCAGAAGGCATTGGGAAGAATCCAAGCTCTAAATCCGGGTTCATTCCGCGTAACACTTCAATCTCCCAGCTTCCCATTGGGAACATAGCTGCTTTTCCAGTAAAGAATAATGTACGAATGTCTTCCATCCCTAATCCTTCATAGTTATCCGGGAAGTAAGCTTTTAGCTCATCCATTGCCTTAATCGAGTTCACGAATTCTGCACTTGCAAAGTTTGTTTCACCTTTTGTAATCTTTTCAACAAATTCATTCCCACCATAATGCGCAGGTCCAAAGATGCCATGTGCTGCTGATAATAACCAGCCTTCTTTACTTCCTAGCGCGATCGGTGTAATTCCTTCTTCTTTAATCTTTTTGTTTAATGCGATGAATTCATCCCATGTTTTTGGTTCTTTTAAGCCTAAATCACTAAAAATTTTCTTGTTATAGAACATTTGAGTTGTACTCATATTTAAAGGAACACCATATTGCTTGCCATCTGATCCTTTAGATGCAGCTAAAGAAGATTCAGGGAATACATCTAAACCTTCTAATCCATCTAATGGCTCAATATATCCTGCATCTGCTAACGCAATACCTGGTGCATATGGACGTAAATGAATAAGATCAGGACCTTCTCCGCTTTGAAGAGCTGTGTTTAGGATTGTGTTATATTCCGTGTTTTTTGAAGGCTTGAATTCCACCTTGATTTCAGGGTGTTGCTTGTTGAATGCTTCAATTACCTTTGCGTATCCTGCTGTATCTTCTGTTCTCCAGCTTCCAATCGTTAAGGTAACGGACTCTTTCTCATCTTCACTAGAATTTCCTTCTGTCTCAGTCTTGCCTGCATCATTCGAACATGCTGCTGTCAACGCTAAAATAAATGCAAATAAACCTGCCAACCAAACTCTACCCATCTTCTTCATAAATCATTGACCTCCCTTAAATCATTTATATATTTAGCTCTTCAATGAATGAAGAGTAAATTAAAGAATGTAGGTGTTTCCTAATCTCTCGAATGCGGGTATCTCTGCCGAAATGGACGGCATTGGTTAAGAAGACAACTGATAACTCATGGACTGGATCAATCCATAAACTAGTGCCGGTAAATCCTGTATGACCAAACGATCCGATTGACCACTTGTCACCGCAGGATAGCAAGTCACCTGCTCCACTCCACACCTCAAAACCAAGGCCTCTGTTGTGCTGTCTATGCTGGGTCGCACTTCTCATGTCGTCTGGTGCAATAACATTTTGCTTTTCTGGATAAAGCCAATAGTGTGAAAAGGTAGCCACATCGTGTGCGGTAGAAAATAATCCTGCACTTCCACTCACACCTCCCAGCTGGAATGCCTTCTCATCATGTACCTCACCTTGGATAAACTGATCCTTATACCATTCGGTCGAGGCTGCTAGTGCTTTTTGATCTTCAGGAAGGAGATACCTGGTATGATGTAAACCCCATGGCTCAAGGATTGTTTGTGCTGCAAATTCATGAAGTGGCATCCCTGCTATCTTTTCAATCACCTTTCCTAACGTGATCATTCCAACATCACTATATAGTGTTTTCTCACCTGGTTTGTTCACCAGCCTGGTGTGTAAGATGTCATTCCATACATCTCTTGTTTGCATCCGGTCCTGAAAAAGAAGATCAGCAGGAAGTCCTGATGTATGCTGCAACAGCTGGTTAATTGTCAGCTCTTTGTGCGGAAATTCCGGTATGATTGAATGAACCGTTGTGTCCAGCTTCAATTCCCTTCTACCTGTTAGAAACAGAACAGATGGAAGCGTTACCATAATTTTAGTGAGTGAAGCTACATCAAAAATAGTATCTTGATAGATTGGGTGTTTCGTATGATGTTTATCTGAAAATGTCCCATATGCTTCAAAGAAAACAGTCTCTCTTTGCTTGGATACATGCAGGACACCTCCAGGTAACTCTCCACTTTCCACTAGATGGTTCAGATACTCCTTACACATTTTTCTTCGAAGCCTCCACAGCCTTTCGCGTTCTCTCTAAGGCCCGAATGTTTTTCGTTTGATTTGCTCTCGTTACCCCGAGGAATAAAATATCGATTACATTAAGTTGTGCAATTCGAGAACTCGTTGCTCCACTACGAACGTTTCGTTCAAGTGATGTCGTATTTAGTCTCACATCTGCTAGAGAAGATATTGGGTTATCACCCGACTTAGTTAGTGTAATAATGCTTGCGCCATTTTCCTTCGCAACCGTTAAAGATTCAACTACATCTTTTGTCTGTCCACTATATGAAATGCCAAATGCCACATCCTGTTTAGTAAGATTGGCAGAGATCGTTACTTGTGTATCACGGTCTAAAGCGGCCTCACACCATCGATTAATACGCGTTAACTTCTGCTTGAAATCCTGCGCAATAACAGCTGATGCACCAATTCCGTACACCGCTACAATACGTGCATTAGAGATGAGAGACACAGCCTTTTCCAGCTCTTCTTCCGATAGGACTAACAACGTATTCTGGATCGATTGAATATTGTTTTGTGAAACAGATTGAATAAAGGACTGAATCGAATCATCACTCGGAATATCCTCATACAACCCATTGGCCGACTCTGATTTAGCCAATTCATACGCAATCTTCAGCTTTAACTCCTGAAATCCTTTACACTTTAACGATTTTGACAACCGAATAATGGTTGCCTCACTTACCTCAGCCTTCTCCGCTAGCTTCTGAATAGATAAATTCACGACCTCATCCGGGTAGCTCAAGATATAGTCAGCCGCCTTTCTTTCAGAGGGCTTTAAGGTATGTAAGCTTTCTTCAACAAAGATAATTTCTCGACTCATATTATTTTCACCATTTTCTGACTTCTTCTTATTTTATTATATAAAACAATATTTCATAACACAATATGTTTTTTGAAACTTTATTTCAACAGCTTGGACAGGTGGACAGGTTCTTTGACCCATTCTAACACTACATAAGCGGTGGATGAAGATAGACTGTCCCTTTAAACCAAAAAACCAAAGGGGATGATCCCTTTGGTTAGCTACCCCATGTAAATTAAAATCCTACCGTTAATTCCTTATAAATGCACTTACCCTCAAAGGTTGTAGGACAGTTCACAGTGAATAAAAAAAGATGAACCCTATTCAATATAGAGAACATCTATTTGCAGCATCACTCTTTTTTATGGCTGTGTCGTTATTAATTTCTGTTTTCGATTGATGTCTTTCCATAAGGATCTGGATAATCATCCTTTGCATGAGTTGTAATTGCTTGAGTAGAAACCAATATACCTACAAGTAGTGCTACTAATAGAATCTTCTTTTTCATACTAACATCCCCCTTTGTTCTGGTAACAGCTTTCTTAGTAAAAGATATGCATTTTTATATTGTCTTGAGTTCTCATAATAGGAAGTAAGCAAATTTATATAATGAGAAAATGTATAGTACTCCTTCCGTTTCTCAAAAAACGGAATGGCTACTTGGAGCATATACTCTTCAAACTCTACCGTGTCAATTTGACGGCGTAATTTAAAGGCTAGCACCTTAAACATAATTTGATATTCATCATCTTCGAGACTTTGAGCATACTTTTCCCCAATCTCAAAGTACTCAAGAGCTTTCTCAAGCTGATGTGTCTTTTCGTATTCACTTGCTAGAACATAGACAGTAATTAATTGAGTAGCAGGATCTTTTCTAAATTCCAAACTCTTCAAATAGTATTCTATTGCCTGTATAGAATCCCCCTCTTCGGAAAAAACCAAGCCCAAGTTATGATAAATTTTGGCCTTCAAGCGCTCTGCCTTTTTCCCTGCTAGGTGATTAAGAATACTTGTATAGTTTTCTTTTGCCTGTGTATATTCTTTTAACTTTCGATGGTTAATTCCAAGTAAAAGATTACAGTTTGTCACCTTATCGTAATCCATTTTCACCAGGAAGATATCCAGTGCCTTTTTTAAATAGTAGATAGAGGTCCCAACATTTTCAATCTGACTATAAGCTAACGCTAAGTGATAATATACCTCCCCCAGGTCATGGTTGGGTGTATACTTCTCCGCTTTCTTATAAGCTTCAATTGAACGGTCATAGTGTTGGTTAATGTAGTAATAGAGACCTACTGCTCGAAAGTAGTACTGTCTTGTCCAAGCAGATTGGTATTCTTTTAACCTATCAAGACTTTCGTAACATATGTGTGCTGCCTCTTTATCACGATTGTATACATGATAAAGCAAGGCGAAAATCTCTTTCATCAAGTGTGATTCAGGCTCGGTTACAAGAAAATTTTCTGATATTGAATCCATTTTTGATTTCGCTAGGACTATGTCTTGTTGGAGGATACGGTAAAATCCTTCATATTCTCGTTGTAGCGTCGGAACTTCATCGGTTTGCAGGATCCATAATTCTTTTGAGATACCAATTTTTTCACAAAGTAACTCAATCATTTCTTGAGCTGGCTCTACCGACTCACTTTCTATCTTTGATAGATAAGAAGTGGAACAAATTCCATCAGCCAATTGTCTTTGCGTAATCCCTTTAGATTGTCTATGGAATTTAATATGATTCCCAATACCCATTTTCCTCCTCCTATCAATTAGAATATTCTAACAACTATAGTACCATATTTAGTTTAATGTGGAACCCTATATTCTAGCCCTTTAGAGGTAATCTGATTATTGGTTATTCATTGACCCTTGCCAAACAATTACATGAATAAATAAAGTTGTAGCTATATACTACAACTTTTCTCTACCTTAATAGTTTTTAAAATTTCGAAGAGTTTGGGATAGCATGTAGCATAATGGTGCCACAGTTAACATTGTACCTACTATTGCAATAATCAATGCAGTTGACGGAATTTCATTCGTTAGTAATCGGTCATTAATTTCTATACCTAATAGGTATAATCCAATACCTGTCCCATCCACCATCGGAATTTCATTCACTAAGGTGAATCCTCTTACAATTAGATAAATACCAATAATTACAATAACATAAGGTGCTAACTTTCCCACAATCCTCATGACAATCCCTCTCCTCTAAAAAGTTAATTAGTTGCTATCTTTTGTAACCTGTTGTAATTCCCAATATAAATCATAGACGTTAATATCTATTGTATGCTTTGAATCATTTGCTTTAAGTTTTTTAATTTTATCCGATCCTTCTAGTGTTTCCTTAATATAATTATGTGAGACGTCTACTAAAAATACATCCTCATGAGAGGATAAGTCATTGAAGGTTGAATCTTTCACATTAATTGTTGCATTAAATGCATATATCCCTTCAACCTCTTGCTTAACCGGTCCATTTGCTAAAGAATGAATCTTTTCCATAGGAATTTGATTATGATCATCCAGTGCAACTGTTAATCCACCTTCACTACCATCTTCAAATACCGTTGCAGCATATATTCTACTTACTTGGATATTATATGTGCTCACAAGTTCAGCAAATTGCTCATAACTAATAGGCTCATTAAGAGTAATAGTAGATTCAACACTTTCATGACCTTGTTTTTCTAATTTTTTATAATAATAAGGCATTTTATTAACGTATTTTTTCAATTCCTTTAGAGATAAATCCTTTGGATCAATCGTAACGTCTGCTTCAATTTCTTTACTGTCTTTTTCCTTATGAGCTAGTAATTTTACTTTACTAGTACTATCAACTAAATCAACTTCTAAGATATGCTCATTTGGTTTCATTTCTCCATCACTTGTTGCTTGAGTGTAAATTGTTGATACACCAAGAACCAATGCTCCGCCTAACATACATGTAACAGCTAATTTTTTCATCTATTTTCCTCCTCCTTATTGCTTATAGTAGTTAGAAGTACCTAACAGTGAATGATACTTCGTTTGATATTCAATTCCCATATTCCAACTCTCATGAGCATTAATCTCCACATATCCATCTCCGGCACAAGCAACAAGGGAATCCATATTACCTCTGTTCGTCCAATCTACGTAGAAAGAATAGGAATTGGTTGTATTAATACTTGTTGAGTATCTAGAAACAACTTCAGCCTCTTCATCATTACCATTTCCATCGTCATCATCAGTATCGAATTTATAGCCAGGATAATTCGATGACATACTGCCTGTAGATGTATCCAACTTATTGCTCATGTCAGTCACATCTAGACCATGATAATAACTATTATTATTGTAATAATTTTTAATAGCCGTAACCTCTGAAGAATTGTACTTTACACTGTAGATTCTTGTTTTAGCAGTGTCATTACATCCTACACCCGCTGCACTAGTAGTATAGTAACTTCCCGATGTTGGAGCATAAGAACCTGCTGGATTTGACCAAGAGCCGTATACAGTCTTCGCAGCTGAAGCAGGGCTTGTCCCAACTCCCAATGCTAAAATACTTGCTGTTACAATGCCTAGAATTTTAGTTTTCTTTCTCATATTTTCCTCCTATATTCCTATTTTTTACGGAAATATTTCCATAATTTATGGTAACACGAGGAAAATATTCTGTGTATTGGGAAACTTCAGATAAAAACCGAGCTTAAAGCGCTATTTCCCCTATGTGTTTCCTAAACTTTCGGGGACGATGAGGATCGGGATGGAGGGACAGGCTCCTTGACCCACTCCGATGGCACATTACCTGATAAAGTGGGCTTTGGGACCTATTCCTCTAATCACAAAAAAACCAAAGGGGATAAACCCTTTGGTTTTAAAATACAGAAGAACAGAGTCAGTGCAAGGCTGGCCTTAGGGACCTTTCCCTATGACCTTACCCATCAACCAACATCCTACTCTTCCTTTTCATAATCAACAATTTATTAAATAGTTTAATCAGGTCACTTCGCTGTTCTTCGCTTAAATTAAAATGAATGCCGTAGTGATATTTCTCATTTTCTTCTTTGATCCACACTGGATTTCCGATTAACGAAATCTCATTGTTTAAGATGGTTGTCGTAAACTTGATGGCCAGGTCTTCTGTAATCGGAAGATTAATAGACGTGGCGAAGCTTAATCCTCCTGGCCCGATATCATGCAGTGGCACCCTTGTTGTACCTAGCTTTACTTTTTTCTTATTCAAACGAACGATTGTCATATCTGCTTCCACGGTATGAGACACATCGACTCGGAAATATTTACGTTTTTCTTCTAGCGCTTTCGCCCATTCTGTTTCTTCTGTTAACAGAATCTCAAAGTCCAAAGCAGGAGCTGGTTCACCATACAGGTAACCTTGCACTTCATGACAGCCCAACTTTTTCAGAAGATGAACTTGTTCTTGGTTTTCAACGCCCTCTGCCACAACTGTATAGTGGAAATGCTTAGCTAAATGCAAAAGTGCTTCAGTAATGGCTGCACTGTCAGATTTCCGTTCTAAACTAGAAATGAATAATCGGTCGAGTTTAATCGTGTGAAATTTATATTTTTGAAGAAGCGTGAGCGAGGAAATGCCCGTACCGAAGTCATCTAGGGCCATCTGTATCCCAAGCTTTTTTAGTGCTATTACAACTGGTTCTATCTCTTCTTCTCTATCAATGAATAAACGTTCTGCTAGTTCAAATTCTAGAAACCTACTATTAATACCATTTTGGTTAATATAAGCTGATACGGTCTCAATAAAATTCTCATGCAATAACTGCTTGAGTGAGATGTTAATCGAAATCTTGAGTAGCTTCTGTCCTACTAACTCCCATTTCCGCAGTTGCTCACATACCGTTTGGATGACCCAATTTCCAATCTCTACACTGTGGCCTGTTTCCTCAGCAAGGGGGAGAAATTCAGCAGGCGAAACGACACCACGTGTTGGATGATTCCAGCGAATCAGTGCCTCTGCTCCTACCATTCGGTTCGTAGAAAGACGAATGATCGGCTCATAATACAGCTCAAATTCTTGATTCCGGATGGCTTGTTGTAACTCACGCTCTATATCAGGAGATAAAAGCTCAAAACTAGTATGTGAATGTGCATGTGTGGAGCTCTTGTCAGTTTCCATTTTTATCACCTTTCTGAAGGACAGAGGGACAGGTTCCTTGACCCACTCACTCTAAACAATCCAGATTTCTTATTCGGTAAGCACTACAGATTTGTCTAACATTCGTACTTTAGACCCATTTTTAGTCACCAAAAAGGAGTGAACAACCGTTGTTCACCCCTTTAACTTGTCATCTTCGGTGACCCGGCTGCCTTAGTCAATCACGTTAGGCCCGTAGCTCTGCGTCCTTATCTTTCAATAAGTTTGCCCTTTTCGGTAAACACCATATATTGTTATTTCTATTATAAGACTAAATGCCTATTTATCCAACTATTTTTGGAAGCATGGGGACGGTTCTCTTGTTTTTTGGGGAAGTAGGTGGAAGCACGGGGACGGTTCTCTTGCTTCCCCCAGCAGAGGAAACCAGGGGAATGCGAACAGATTTAGTACGAAAAGGCTCTAGCTTTTGTGTGATAGCAACGTCTTTTGTTTTGAGTTAGAAGTGTTCTTCTCCCACTCTATGTATTCCGTTCCTTCTCTAACTCAGAGATTCTGGATTCTAATTCAGCAATCTTTCTTTCGAGCGATGCTATAAGAATCATACCTCCTATAAAAAATAGGAACGTTCCAGACCAACTTGTAGATAACGCAATGATACCAGCCATAGCTCCTACACCAATAGCCGGTCCATATTTCATTTGAGTAATAAACTTCATAACGAAACCTCTCCTTCAGCTTACAATAGATGTGCTTATAAACTAGATACTAGTACTAGATTATGAATAGTCGTTCTATCATTTTAGGTGAAATAGTTAACACAAATGCGTTGCAGCCAGTTAAAACAAGATTCATCATTACCCCTTACTCATCAACTTCCTTTTCACATACCGATCAATCATAACAGCTGTTGCCGCAACGACAAAGAACATGATACTGATAACACCACTACTAGTCTCTGAGATTGGCAGAAAATTTTTAAGTAACATCAATATTACAACTGTAAATATAATATGAGTTTTATACTTCGAAATAAGTTGCATGGCCTTACTCCTATTCATAGTATTTATGACTTCCATGTATGTTTAAAACAAGCTATATATCAACTTTACTTAATTCGATTTCACCCTTAGATTGCACTTTTATTTGGGGCTGAGGGACTTGTCCCTCCAACTTAAGGAAGCATGAGAACCGTCCCCATGCTTCCTTCTAATATTCCTCAATTGTCCATGTGTGTTGAAATTCTACAGCACCTTTAAGGGTCTGAGCGACAGGGCAATTTCGTTCAAAAACGGACAAAGCTCTTTCGGCAGCTTCCTTTTTGCCACTTGGAACTTTAAGGTCGTAATGACAGCTAATCTTTGTGATTTTTAATACGCCTTCAGGTGCTTCTATCGTTCCTTGAACCTTTGCTGAAACATTATTTGATGTTGGAATTTTACGCGCCTCCAGCGCGCCAGATAGGGTTCCAACTAGTCAGCCACCTGCAGCAGATACAATATGATCAAGCGTTGAAGGATACTCAATTTCAGGTTCTACCCCATAAAACTTCTTCACTCCACCATGTACACCATATACTACTGGTTCCTCGAATCCGCTTATCTGTGCTTGTCGGATTTTATTAGCAGTATCTTTTTGTAGTATTGTAATTTTCGTTAATTCAATTGGTTCACTCATTTATACTCACCCCTACTATTAGATTATAGAATTATTAATATGATGAGTTGTACGAAAAAATGTCCAAGTTGGGTCGGGGGACAGGTCCCTCCGCCCCACAATTAGTGATCTTCATGGACAGAGGAACCTATTCCTTCATCCCAAAAGGTTTATTCGGAAGCACGGGGACGGTTCCTATGCTTCCAAAAAGGGGTTTCAGGAAGCAGGAGAACCGTCCCCATGCTTCCTCAGGTTCTCTAAATCCGGATCCTTCTTCGCCAATTTTTTGTAGTAACCGTCTGTATCAAGCTCAAATGCTAATGTGAGATGGGCTTGTGCTTCTTCTAGGTGTTCTCCTCCGAGAATGGAGAGGTAACACGCTTTATTATAGTGAGCGAGTACGTACTGATCGTCTATGGAAAGCATTTCATCCATGATCGTTACGGATTCTTTTGTTTTGCCTTGTTCGTCTAAAATGTGGGCAAGCTGGTTATATCCAAACAGATTTTGAGGTTCAAGCCCAATACATGTTCTGGCATGCTTCTCTGCAAGTGTAAGATTTCCTAGTCTTTCTTGGACGACACTCATGCCGTAGTGGAATTCACGTTCGGCTGGGTTAATCTCAATGGCGCATCCTATCCAATGATTCGCCTTTTCTAATTCTTCCAATCCAACATATACCCTTCCGATTAAGTGATGAATATATGCGTGATTTGGCTGCTCTTTTAGACATCTTTGCAAATATTCTTCAGCGACACGCAAACTATCTTGTCTGCTGATATCCAATAAATGAAAATATACATCAATTAGACAATTCGCAAGGTAGAGTCCAAGGTCAAAGCTCCATTCTTCCTGTAAAATCTTTGTTGCTTGCTTTATGGTTGTATCGACTTTATCTTGACTATTGTAATACTCAAATAACCAGATCATTGATTTTACATTACTTGCATCAGTTGAATAGCTCATTTTATACAGCTGAATGACATTTCTCTCATATGGCTTCATTTCTTTTCGGTGCGTAAAGGATTGAAGCCACGTGGTTTCCACTGCTTGAAGGTGGAGAAGACGTTGTTCTAGCTCATAAGCTGTGTACATATAGACGAAGCTTTTTTCACTAGGCTGCAGATTTAGCTGCTGAATAATACTGATGCATAAATTCTTCTTCAGAGCTCCGGTTTCAATGAAGTAATCTACCAGGTACCCATATAAATCCCGGTCCTCTACATTTCGTTCTAGTAAATGCAGTACAACAGACAGTGATTCTTCGTATTGTTTCTGTTGAAGCTTTAAGGCAGCATAGCTTTCGAGTATGGCGGCATTGTCTGATTCCAGATCGAGTGCTTGATTTAAATAGTTCTCCTGCTGGGCTAGTTTTCCCTCTGCTCTTGCACAGTGGGATAGGGCATATAGTCGCCACGGCTCTTCTACCTGACCTTGAATGGAGTGAAGATACTCCATCACTTCAGGAAGTTTTCCAAGTTCAAACGATAGCGTACTGAAATGCGTCATATTTACATCCAGTGGCCTTATCTTTAACAATTTAAATAAATTGTATTGTTCTTCCCCACGGTTTTGTTCTTCATCTGCGATGGCAGCTAATCGTAAATAAACCGTTGCAAAGGTATTATCTAGTTTTAAAATTGCGTTGTAATAGTCCTTCGCTTCGTTAAAATTCCCTCTGTTCAGCTCAACCTCTCCTAGGCGGTATAACGGAAACGAATCCTCTTTAATCGAGAGGGCACGTTGATAATGCTCGATAGCTATCTCGATTTCTCCATCCTTTTCGTATAAACACCCGATATAGCAAATAAGGTCAACATTTTCCTTGTATCGTTCTTCAAGAAGTGACTGTAAAAACTCTCTGCCTCTTTCATTAAAAGGAGTATCTTCGATTAATCGAACATATAAATCCCATGCTTCACTCATATTTTGGTCCGCTAGTTGGAGTCCATTTTCGACCCATTTGAGTGCGAGCAGCTTATCTTCCTCCTGCTCACTGGAATTGAATAGCCATTCGCCTCCGTTTATGAGAAACTCACAATCTTCTATGAACTGACTGCCCTGATTCTTTAGGAGAGTGACACCTTCTTCTGTTTGCTCGAGCTGTTCCATCACTTTAACGAGTGATAGAAATAGAGTTGAATCTTCTGGATAATGAGTTCTTGCTTCCTCATAGTTTTTCTTCGCCTTATTGAAGTTTCCATCTACTTCATAGATTTCCCCTATTTTTGTATACAAGGAGCTGCCGGCTTTCACTTTTTTCAAACCACTCTTTAGTCCCGCTACTGCTTCTAGCGTATTTTTATACGTGTAGGCCAGTATATCAGCCATTTCAAGATACGGATACGAAACTTCAGGAAGAAGCTTCTTCGCCACCTTCAGACCTCTAATGGCCCGTTTAGGCTTATCCAACGCTCTATCACAGCGTGCCCGTTCAAACCATGGGTGCGCATCTTTTTTGAAATCACGTATAATGTCTGTGTAGGTCTGTCTAGCGTCTAGGATTCTATCATTTTCAAAAAGGAAGAACGCATGGTTCATTCGATTCCAGTAGTCATGGTGATTAATATCTAATGAAGCCTCGGAATAGGTAAGAGCAACCTCCCTTTCCTCACTGTAATGATGGCATAGAGCTAAATAAGACCATGTATCGTAGTGATCCGGCTCCAAATTAATTGCTTCCCTAAAATGGTGGATTCCGCTTAGAAATTCATCGTTTTCATACGAAGCTCTGCCTAGTATATAGTGATAAAAGGATGTGCGCTTATGCTTTACTTTTTCTAAAAGCGCTCTTGCTTCGTCATACTTTTTCACTCTTACATAGGAGTGAGCAGCTACGAGGTGAAAGTAATCCACTTCTTCGTGCTGAGATTGTATAGCTTGAACACAGGCTGTTAACAGGTGTTCCTCTTCCTCTAGGTGAAGCATTCTCACTGCAGTTGCATTGATATATAAATAGTGTTGATGTTGTTCGACAAACTCATAAAACTTCTTTTTCAACTCATCATTCGGTCGGTCCAGTGCTTCCATATAATGAAGCATCTGTTCTACTACCTCATGTTCTTCCGTTGGCAATATTGCTAGTTTACTAGCTTCCCCTTTCGGAACAACAGCTATTGCATGAATCTGATTATGACAATATTCCTTTTCGAATTGTTGATAGCCAATCATAAACGTTTCAGCAATACTTGGGTCTTGTATATAAAATGCTTGAAGGTTCTCGTCATACCCGACAAGCAGCTGAACATGTGAGGAGTTCGGATAACTCACATCTAAAATAACCGAAACATTGTCATCTGTTAATTGCTTGAACACATCTATACTGCCGAAAAAATGCTGATACGCCATACCAATAGAATCAAGGTAGGTCGTTGTGGATTGCAGACTGGAGCCATTAATATGATAAATGTGCTTTGCAATTTCATCTTGCGTTTTACTCACATCATATCTATCTAGCAGCATCTCCACCGTTGCCGGAACACAATAATTGTACTTTTGAAGCTTCGTACGAGTTGGCAGTTTTGTAATTAGATCAACTGAATAGGATGTACACTCTGCATAGGGTGTACCTTTAAAAACTGCCTTTTGGTTCGTGACAAATGCTTGAAACTCTTCAAACTGTGAGCTTTGATATAAAATCACGCCACGTGAATAGTTAAAGGCTCTCTGATACACATGATGCGGTGAGAATTGGTCAATTTGATTCATCGTTTCAAGGAATTCTGTAACACGATTGAGATTCTTAAGTTTTTTCGCCCTTTCTAGATACAGAGGCAGATAGTGTGGGACATGCTCAATTCCCCTATTAATAATATCTAAAGCTTCCTGCATGTTCCCTTTTGCTGTAAAAATAGATTGCAGTGCAAGATAGCTATGTTGCGGCCTCTTTCCTTCTTGAATGCCTTTTGTCGAGTAGAATTCAGCCTTCTCCCAATCTCCTAGACATAAATAGTAATAACCCCATAAGTCATATACCGGTTCCTCTGCTAGCTCATCAAGTTTTCGTAAGTACAACTCAGCTTCCTTAAATCTCCTCATATCAATGAGAACATTCACGGCCGACGTATACGCAGATCTCCATTCACGCGGAGTAAACGCCTGGCCTTCCTCACTCATTACTTGCTGAAGCAGCTCCTCCGCTTGCATATATTTTCGTTTGACCATCAACTCATAGCTATACAGAATTCGAGAAAGGTTTGATGGGTTTCTCTTATTTCGATAACGAACTAGCACCTGACTGTAACGATCCATTAACCCTGCATCCAGAGCTCGGAGTACATACAGAAAATCTTCTTTCTTAACACTGTCTACGATTCTCCTAACCTCACGAAGAGATTGTTCCTTCAACTCACTCACAACATGTACCGTAAGTGGAATCGCCGTTTCAAAATCATTATCTCTAACAGCCTTGCTAATCTGCTCCAACATTGCCTGAACATCAGTAATTACAGCCATGTCATCTCTTCTTTCTGGGAAGCACGGGGACGGTTCTCTTGCTTCCTATTTATGGTTTGTATGGGAAGCATGGGGACGGTTCTCCTGCTTCCTTTTTTGGTCTGCAGGGACAGGTGCCTTGACCCATTTTCAGAAGCAAATGCTCTGCCCCTTATTTTCTAGGATTATTCTGCTGGGTCAAGTGACCTGTCCCCCTAGATTGTTGAATTTTCAATATATTTACATTTTAATTTGTCTTGTCCGAATTTGCATTAAAAATTATTTACCAGGAAGCACGGGGACGGTTCTCTTGCTTCCTGCTTTGCATGGACCGGTTCCTTCATCCAAAAAAATGAGCAATGAAACATCCTTGCTGTTCCATTGCTCATTTTTATCGATACAGATTTATGTTTGGGTCGAGATATCGGTCGCCTCAGAATCGGAGTTACCTGGAATCTCGGAATTATCAGCTTTTCTAACAAACAGGATATAGACTCTAGTCAAAAGAAAGGTCACTGTCAGTGTCACGAAGCTTATGAAAATATTCCATCCATTCTTAAATTTGATTAGGTTCGTCTTCGTTTCAAAGAAATACTCAAGTAGAGTCATTGGAACACTAAAAAAAAGACATTTAATTATTGATCCTATAAGATTTGAATTCATCGATACTTGATTGTAATACACACATGCTATCGGAAAAAGTAGATAATCAAAGATAAAGCTTATATCAAACCATTTAAATAAGTTGATGGGATATACTATTTTTCCTTTTGTGACTGCTAATTTATCAAGTATGGAAGATATAAAACCCTTAAAGAAAAAAATTAACATCCAGTCCTTCGTGGGAGGTTTTCTTATCAATTTTATAAACATGATTAAGCCCAATACTAATAATATCCTAAGTATATTTTTTTCAAAATTATGTCTCATTCATTAAACCTCGATCTGTTGTTATTGTAGAAACTATTTCTGGGATAACTTTGTTACTTGTTTATTAGTATCTACAGCAATCTTGATTAGAATCGCACTAAAAACACTTGAGAGAATTGCTGCTCCCACTCCCATCCATATGATTGATAAAAGTTTTCCTCTGTAATTTGGAAGCATGTTTAATCTCCTTTTTTCCGCTAATTGTTTATATGTTTTCCATAGGAGGTAATATTATGTACAGAGCTTGTAGGGAGAGGCTCCTTGACCTACCACTAATCTTATCACGAAGAAAAACGCTCGTGTTTTGGTGCGTAATGTAGATGAAGTAACTCAATAATACTTGTAGACTAGTCTCTCTAGCAGGGACTAGTCTTTTGTTGATTCAAAAGGTGAAATAATTCCTAAGTTATGGAGGAAGCAAGAGAACCGTCCCCGCGCTTCCCCATGCTTCCAGCCATGGTTGAATAGTAGTGTGGTATCCGCTTTAGCTTTTCCCCTGCCACACGAGGAATTACCTCCGCTCCATCTTTTTAAACCTTGTTATAATCCCCCAACATACGATTGCTAGCAACCAATAGATAGGAAAGGAATAAATGTTTTTCCACGTAATTTCCTGATAAATATTAAGATATTCCATAAGACGCTCCGCTATAAAGGCAAGGAAGGCAGATTGAAGACCAGAGAAAATGAAGAATTTTTTAAAATGGTCTCCCCACCGTTGGTATATAAACATAAACGGAATAATCACAATTCCTACATCGTAAGGGTACAGCTGTGGGTATAGGTAGGGTGTCAGGCGTACAGGATATACCCAAGCCAATAAGTTATTTCCTATCGTATCAAGAATAATAGCAGAAACTCCATAAAATAAGCCATAAGCAGTAATCTCTGTGATACGCTTTTTATCAGAAAATACCCACCATACAATAGGAGACAAAATACTAAGGACGACTAATAACCACCATCTCCATGTATAAAGATTATGCTCTCTCCAAAAAGATTGAAGTGAATCATAAGAAGTCTGTTCCATTCGTATCAACTCGTCAACAGGAATGGAATGAGACATGATAAACAGATATAAATCAACTGATGCTATGTACATTTTAAACACCCTTAGTTTTAGTTATAAAGGTATTTTTACTTGAAATACAGCAATGTATTCACGGAAGCATGGGGACGGTTCTCCTGCTTCCTAATGGCCAAACAGTTGCCCAAGCGATACAGCAGCAAAATCAGCTTGAGACTTAAGCTTGTATATTTCCACTCACCCTAACGAAAAATAGAGATGTAAAAAAATTTAGAATCCGGGTGAACCCATGAAATTAATAAGAATGCATGCTAAAGGTCAAATTACAATTGCCAAGGAAGTAAAAATGATTAAAACAGTAATGGTAATATCGAATGGATATTAAGCTAAAAAATGCTTTTCACTCGAGAGAATTACAAGATACATTTGTTCAAAGTGATATACAAAGTTGGTTAAATTACGAACTGTTCTCATGGAATTGGTGGATCCTGTTTGCTTTTATGGTAGTGCCTTGGATTTTATGGATTAAAGTCTTTGATAGAAAACGTGTACTGGAACTCATCTTATTTGGTTCATTAGTTGTCATTCCCACAACCTATTTAGATGCAATTGGGAGTGACCTTCGATTTTGGATGTATCCTACTGAACTAATTCCTATCACACCAAGGGCCATTGCATTTGATATGTCGATGGTTGCCGTTGCTTATATGTTAATTTATCAATATTTTGGGTCTTGGAAATCATTTAGTACTGCTTTGGTCACAATGGCTTTCGTATTTGCGTTTCTTGGTGAACCATTAAGTCATCTATGGCATTTGGTCTATTATATTAAATGGAAATATATATACTCATTTATCTATTACATCATTACTGGACTGACGATTAAAGCAATAATAGAAAAAATGAAAAAGATGTATCATCCCAATTAGATTTTGCGTGCAAAAGCAAAGTAAATACATTCAGTTGGCAAAAATAATAGCAGACTATAAAATAGCCTGCTTCAACTTAGAATCCTTATTCAGATTAGTAGCCGCCTCCGTAGCCACCACCAACGTATGACGCACCAATGATGATTAAAAGAATAAACAGAACAACAATTAGCGCAAAACCTGAACCTGCACCATATCCACCTGTACTCATATATATTACACCACCTTTATGTGAGGTTACTGTATAGTATGACGAATTAATTGAAATGGATTGGACGTGTGAATCAGTCAAACAAAATAAAAGGACACTCCCTTGAGAGTGCCCTTAGCATAAGGTGCGGTGTACTATAAGGATATGCTGGAAATTTAAGTTTGATATGGACAATCGTTAGTTTTGGATCACTTGAAATAGCATATAACATGACACAGTATGATGAATAGAGCCACCTACAACAAAAAACAGATTTATAGATTTATAGATATGCTTGTTATTAATTGAGGAACAAACTCTCGATTTTCAGTTGAAAATAGACCGTCATTTCCCCAGATCTCTATACTTTGTTGTATCTTCCTGCTTCGTGTAGCACATAAAAATGAAAAATAAGCAGAGAATTTACTGCTCATTAATAAGAATACTTCCATCTATTTCAATGAGGATTGGGCTGCACTTCAGCTCTTCAGCCCAGTATGATTTATCAACTTCAAGTTTTTACTGTGGGAAAGAGCTCACATCTCCCACTGCATATCCTCCCTTACCACTAGGAAGCAGGAGAACCGTCCCTTTGCTTCCACTTTTTGAACACATTCATCAGTAGTGTCGGTTAACCGACATATCCCTCATTTTTGATTATTGTATAAGGTTTAGTTAGAAATTATAATTTATGCATGAAGCAAAACGACACGTTGTCTATTATTTTACCTGAATTATGAAGGATGGAAAAGAATATCTCAAGAGTATATAATATCGTGATTATGATGGTTGGAGGAGGAAAAACGATGGATATTCGAGTCTCGAAAGTTAGTAAAAGCTTTGATCAAAAGCAGGTAATAAAAGATATTACGTTTACGATTCCTTCAGAGGAAATTTGTTGTTTACTTGGTCCTTCTGGTTCTGGAAAAACATCATTGATTCGACTGATGATTGGCGCAATTACTGCGGATCAGGGGACAATTCAATTTGAAGATGTGCAAATGCCGAATATGAACATGTTAAAAGAGGTAGGATTCATGCCCCAGAATGATGCGTTATATGACGACCTATCTGCGGAAGCAAATTTGCAATTTTTTGGAGGACTCTACAAAATCGAAAAACGTAAATTGGAAAAGCGTATCGATGAAGTACTATCTATCGTTGATTTAATAGAGCATCGCAAAAAGTTAGTGAAACATTTTTCTGGTGGTATGAAAAAGCGACTTTCACTTGCAGCTGCCATATTACATTCTCCTAAAGTATTGTTCTTAGATGAACCAACAGTAGGAATCGATCCCGTGTTACGTCGTAAGATTTGGGACCAATTTCAGGTTATAAAAAATGCTGGAGCAACCATTGTTGTTTCTACACACGTGATGGATGAAGTAACAGAGTGCGATAAAGCAGCACTCATTTATAATGGTTCCTTGATTGAATATGATGCTGTAGCAAATCTGCTTAAAAAAACTGAAAACGGTAGAGTTGAGGAACTATTCTTCATTGCGTCTAGCGAATTGAAAGGTGGTGCAGTACAATGATCCATTTAGCTAAACGTGTCATCCGTCAAACAATAAATGACAAACGAAGCGTGATGATGATCTTAGTTGCTCCACTTTTGATTTTGACTTTAGTTTATCTTTTATTGGGTGATTCAGATTATGTGCCGACGGTTGGAATGAATAAAGAAGCGATGCCAGATTCTCTGATAACTGCTATGGAAGAACTAGATTTAAGAGTTGTAGGTATTTCACCTAATGATGTCAAAAATGCAACCACTTATTTGAAGGAACATCAAGATGTGGATGCGATTATGACTCTCTCACAGAGTACAGGTATGAATATTACGATGTATGAGCCCTCTACGAAAGGTTCAAAGGCTATTAGTGAAATACAATCAGCGATGGCTTCCTTAAATCCTTCGGCTAATATAAAGATGTCTTATGTATATGGAACACAACAACAGTCAACTTTTGATTCGCTTGGCTATGTGTTTCTTGCCTTATTCTCATTTTTTATGGTGTTTATCATCTCGGGGATGGCACTTGTGAGAGAGCGAAGTGGTGGAACATTAGAACGGTTATTAATGACGCCAATTAAACGCGGGGAGGTCATTCTGGGTTATACGCTATGCTATGGTGTGTTTGCCGTAATACAAGCGATTCTCATTGTTCTATATTCTGTCTATGTCCTGCAATTAAATTCTGCGGGGAACATTGGTTGGATTTTGCTGACAATGGTTCTATTAGCCGTTACCGCGGTTTCATTTGGTGCCACGATTTCAATTTTTGCTAGTTCAGAACTGCAAGTGGTACAAATGATCCCATTTACCATCATTCCACAAGTGTTTTTTTCGGGGTTGATTCCCTTAGACTTGATTCCGTATCATCTCGGAAATCTGAGTTACATTATGCCTATTTATTATGGAGCAGCCGCTATTAAGGGTGTCATGGTTTATGGTGATGGTTTCATACAAATTTGGGGTTATCTTCTCGGGTTAATCGTGTATGCATTCCTATTGTACTTAATCAACACACGAGCATTGAAAAAATTTAGGAAGTTATAGGAAGCATGGGGACGGTTCTTCTGCTTCCTGGTCACCATTGTCCCTCTCGCATACTGTCCCCTGTCATCCTACTCTATGTACCACGTTTCCATGCTGGCAACTAGTTTGATATTTTCAACTTCCAGAGTATTAAAATGCTCAAGAGCCTCTTGCACCAAGGATGAATCTTTCATTACAACATAAAAATATCCTGCGTCTACGATCATGAGACAGAACTCGCAACTACTGTCCAAAAAGCCTTTTAAATCTGAAAATATATTTTGTTTCATTTCCTCTTCTGAGTAGTTTTTTGGGAAGCCACGCAACGTGAGAAAAACAGAATAATGTACATTTTTTGTTAGTAATTTCTTAAGTTCAGTTCCTTCTATAAACCCTATAACTTCAAACAAGTCACCATTTTCAAGCTCTCCATCCACGACAGGATGTGTCTCACTGATGGAAACATACCAGTTTAAATTTTGCTCGTTGATTTTATGTGACTTCTAAAATTCCTTAGCCTTTTTGAAAGTGAAAAATGACATAGGGCTATAATGCCTCCTGATAAGTCTGATATTAAATCTAAATTAGTGTCTAATAAACTAGGTTGATTCTTAACCTTAGGTTTAAACACTATATCTTGGATAAATTCAAATATTTCATAGAGAGCACCAAATGAAGTTGAAAGAAGAATAAAATGAATTACAATTAATTTTTTCTGAAGGATTTTTGATTTTGCAAATTGTTGAATAATAAAAAATGCCCATAATGTCATTGAATAGGTTCCGAATATATGCTGGACCCGATCAAATAAAACAGAGGTAACATACAAGTTAAATAATTCACCTAAGAAATCATTTGTTGTCATTGAAATAACAACAACAATTCGAACGTAAAGAGGGATCATCCATTTTTGTTTATATTCAAGAATTACGTATATTAGCCAGAAAATAGGATTTGTAATAGCAGATTTCACATAGTCATAATTGTGTATTAAAAGGAGCCCAAGGATACAAATGGTTTGAATAATAAAAAAGGTTAAATCAATTTTCACTCTTAAAGGGATAGTTTTGTTCATTAGGTCACTCCTAATACTTTTAGCAATTCAAATATAAACCAAAATTAATTTTTCGTATAACTTCTAAATGAGATTAATGTAGTTTTTAAAGCAGCATAAGAGCCAATAGCAGCGTAGCCATAAAACCAACCCATAAATACACCAGCTATTATATTATGACGATGACTTATAAAAACTGATATTAATAGCCCTAAAACAAGTGCAATAGTGGGTATATACTTTCTTTTTATTTTTGAAAAGATTTTTATTAATTGAGTAAGTAATATTACCAATGGAACGGCTATTATTGCGTCCCAAAAATTAGTTTGAATAGTAGGGAAATCCAATTTGATCACACCTTTTCTTCTTATAATGTACAAAAGCAAAAAAAATAAAAAAGGCTGTCAAATTTTTTACAGCCTTAGAAAAAAATGTGATACCTGACTATATTTTATAATTATTAAAGGGTATTTGGTTATTGAGAAGATGGGGACAAGGTTTCAAGTTTAAAACAGGTGAAGAATAAACTGTCCATTTTATTAACCCCATATGCATTTGTATTCGTTCACAATTCAAAGCCCAACAAGATTAAAAATGGTAGTTTCCCATACTACAATAATATTAAGAAGCGTGGCTTTAGATAAGCTACGCTCTTTTTCTTACACTTCCCTATACTTCACCCGTCTTGAATCATCTTAACGTTTAAAACTTGCATATTTGTGGATTATCTTGAACGTTCTTTACATACCGTGTAATTTCATCATTTATTACATAAAATAATTCCAAATAAATAAAGATGGTGACGAATATGAACACGGTATGGGGATTTCTAATTTTAGCAATAATATCTTTTATTTCCTTTTTCATCTTACTAAAGAAAATGGAAATCGCTACCTTCATAGGTTGTTATTTTCTATCCAATATACTAATTACAAATACAGGCATTATTATTAATTTAAATTTAAAATTAACAAAGCAAGATCCAACAAGTGAATTAATATTTTGGACACAAAAAATTCCTGAGTTATCACTAAAACCAGCCTTACTTTTATGGTTAGTTTATATCTTATTTTCTAATCGTACTATTTTTAGTAAATGTATTTATTCTTTCATCATGATATCAGCACTTATTTCTATTGAACTATATTTTGTTCATATTAACTATTTGGAATGGGTAAATTGGAATGTATGTTACTCATATGTAAGGTACGGGCTCATTATCTTCTTACTGGCTGTTTACTTCTATTATTTAGAAAAACTAATTGATAAAAACAAAGAGGTGAATACGATATGATATTGCCTCTTCCTAAAAACTTTGATGAAAATGAAATATTCATCATCCTTTCTACTGTGATTACGCTTGCCCTACTGTTTAAATCAACTAGACGCTTGTCATCTGTAACCATTACGATTATTTGGACATTTAATATCTTTCTTGCTTTATTAGCTGATATTACGATCGCTGTAGAACCTTATGAACTTTACTTTACCATCGACCATAAGACGCATGAACTTTTTGATGAATTATTGCAATTTGTAACTTATCCTACCTTACCTTTCTTTGTTGTCAATTCTTATCAATATAAGAAACCCAAAGGCATAAACTACCTATTATATATCATTTTTTGGGCTGGGGTCGCCACAGTGATTGAATGGATTTCTGTGCAATTTCATGTTTTTACATACACAGGTTGGAAATTGTATTTATCCTTTTTGGTCTATTTGGTTGTATTTGCTGCGAACATTTGGCTTTCAACCTTTATTGAAAAGAAACACCCTTATAGATAACCTTCAACTAGTTGGGAAGCAGGGGGACGGTTCTTCTGCTTCCTGGCCACCTTCCTTCAATTCTCCCCTCGGACACCTTTCACTGTTACGATGTACCACAATTCCGCGTTGACTACTAATATAATATTTTCAATATTAGACTGGCATGTTTCCATCAGTAAGACACATCCTAGCATGAGTGAAGAGCTTGAAAACGGTGATTAATGGTCTTGCTGTTCGTAAAAATCCCAAAATCCGGATTTCAACTTAATACCTAGATTTTTCTATACATGAAGAGAGTTACTCTTTTCCAATTCAACCTCAATTTTCTTCTAAAACTGGTTGTACACGCAGAATAAGTGTACGATAAGCAACAACGTTTTAGAAAAGAGCCTTAATTTATAATGGATTTATTGGATAATGATGTATTAAAGTGGTAGAAACAAGAAAAATAGATAGTGTGGAATTGTTATCTTGTGAGGATCCTCAAGCAGAATTAGTAGAAGATATTCTGTTCAGTCATTCAGCATTGGGTGTAGCGAAGATAAAATAATTAAATACAGACATTTTTTAGATTTAAAATACGAATTATATAGATAGTTTACTAAAGGTGCTGATTGGGGAACGATGTTATACATACTTGGTATATATCCAGCAGTAATATAGTTTATTTGAATATTATCCTATAAATATTTATGTAGAGAACGAACATCTAACAAAATAAGACATTTGGGAGTTACATAGTTCAAACACAAAACACATTAAGTAGCAGAAAAGTAGTTACCAATTAAATAGTAACTACTTTTCTTGTTTCTTACATCAATATGTGGAAAGACTTATCAAGATCATGTCAGATCATAAAGTCTATCCCTTTATCAATAGGAAGCAAGAGAACCGTCCCCATGCTTCCTTACCACTTCAGCTCTCCAGCCCAGTATCTCGTATCAACTGAGATACCCGGGTTAATTCCAAATATACCTGATGTACCAACCGTAAATGATGGTGTGACAATTGTTTTAGCATGTCCATATTCAAATTTAATGTTAGATGTACCACTACTTGTTGTCATGTAAACATTCTGGCTTAAGTAACCGCGGTGTCCAACTCCACCCTGTCTAATGTCATACACAGCTCCAACTCCTGAACCTGGACCATATGATTCTGGATATACATGATATTCTCTACGATTTTTTATACCTCTTTCATATGTTGCATATTCGTGTGAATGCTCAGATACATTCCCTCCTGATGTAGGAATTTTAATTCCTAATCCTGATTCAAATCCTACTGAGAATCCATCTTCATAGGCGTTTACTGGAGAACTTAACCATTCCCATGTTCCGTATAATTGGAATCTTTCTTGACCTGCACTGTTGTTTGCCAGCCTTACAGCTTTCCCTGTTAGTTTTAATTTAGTAGCGCTAATTGTACCATTTGTAGAAATTTGACCTGGTTTTGTTTTAATTGGTTCGAAGATTTCAACGATCTTATAATCGTCTAATACAACTTCGGCGTTTTCTTCAATTAAATTGCGAAGGTGTTCAACTGGAAGAATCTCTAAATCCTCTACACTTAAACCAACTTCGTTTAGTAACACCGTTCTCTCTTCCTCAGTTAGGTCAGGTACATCAGTAGATGCCTGGACACTCACACTGCCTACTACAAAGAATAGTAATGAACTAAACATTAAAACAAATAACTTTTTCATATTTCTCCCTCCAAATACATAAAATGTAAGTTCTCTATTATTATAGTTTACTAGTGATAGATTTGTTATTGGGAAAATCAGACCAGGAAAATGCATTCTATTAGTAAAAAGAGGGGGTCATTTTCCCAATACACAACAGTAATTGAATGTATTATAATTGGTTAACTATTCAATTATTGATGTTAATTTAAGAGTAGAAGGAGACTAAGCATGAAAAAATGGTTTAGTATTGTAATGGCTATCTTCATCATCCTATTGGCAACATTCATTTTCCGTACCTTCTTAAAGGGAGAAGAAATCGTAAAGCTTGAATCTACTCTCACATTAACTTCTACGTCCCCTACACAACAAGAATATCTCTTTATTCTTGAGCCGATTGAAACTGGTGATCATACAATTATCTTTGATTTAAAAAACGATATCAGTCTATCATTGGATCATACAACCCAAGGAGAATCAATTCCTGATGATGCCTGGGAGATAAACATCCCGGATCGAAAAAAGGGAGAAAAAGTTACATTAAAGCAAGGAGAACAGTTAGTGTACCCTATTACGATTCATCTAGATAAATTATCTCCAGGTGAATATGAACTACGTGCCAAATTTTCAGCTAGTAATGTTTCTGTGGATACAGAGACTGTAATACTGAATGTAGAAAAATAAGCAGTTGATTAAGTACTTTAGAACACGTTTCCAATTCAGTTATAAATTTATTTGTGATATATGGATGAAACCCCAAAGAACAAGTAAGGATTTGCATTTAGAACCTATCAAAAATCAAAGAGTCTATGACTCTTTTTTGTTTTCTCTTTTTTCCAAAGTGGAGGTCATAACAGCACCAATCTACTGTAAATAAGACTGAAGGCCAGTCAGAATAAAAAATACTATTGGCCTGGGAACCTGTCCCTTCCTTTTTTTTTCAATTCTTCTAACCCCTTTTTCACCTCTTCCTTCTATTTATAAGACAAAGGAGGTGAACCCACATGGCACAATCATTCTTATCAGATTCTCAGCTGCGCTTAGTGTTCAACACGGGTGTAGACAGTGAAGGAAAACCAACGTACAAAAGCAAAAGCTTCCGTAACGTGAAAACTGACGCGACAACAGACGGACTGTATGCAGTAGCAACTAGCCTTATTGCCTTACAACAGTATCCAGCTGAAGCTATCGAGCGTAACGACAAAAACCTATTAGGTGAGTAATGACGCGTAGAAGTCATAATGAAAGGAGGGAAAAAGAATGGCAAAAACACTTCAGCTTCAGTTCATTAATGAAGAGGAGAAAACGGTGACAATCTCGATTGACAATCCAATCGAACCAGTAAGTCCCGCTGCGATTGATGCAGCTATGGACACAATCCTATCAGCGAATGTATTCGTATCAGCTGGTGGCGATCTTATCACGAAGAAAGGCGCTCGTGTTGTAGAGAGTAATGTGAATGAAGTAACTCTATAATACTTGTAGACTAGTCTCTAAAATTGGGACTAGTCTTTTGATATTTTGTATTATATCCCTCAAACAAAAGGAAGCAAGAGAACCGTCCCTCTGCTTCCCCCTTTTCTTCCGGAGGAAGCAAGAGAACCGTCCCCATGCTTCTTACACCTTTTTATACTTTTTTAAGTATGCAAAATTATGTCTACTTGAGATATAGTGCGCAAGTAAATATATCACTATTTGAATAGGAAAAGAATATGAATATTTCCATTGCTTAAGATGATAAATTTGAAGCTTATGAAAGAAAGGTTCTGCTAGATATGAACTAATAGCAGCAAATAGTAATGCTTTAATTATGGGGTTTCCATCTGGTTTGAACTGGAGAATGACGATTACGGTTACAGGCATTAATGTTAGATCCCAGGGCAAATATGTAGGTAGTACAGGTATTACATTATAACGGTAGCTCCAGATTCCTAATTGATCACCTAATACATCTAAACAAAGTGAAATAACAATCACAAATAAGGCAGCATATAGCAAACGGTCTGTACTATCCTTCTTTCTTATTAGAAACCAAACGATCCAAGGAATAATTGAAAGTGCGACACCCAACCACCAAAGTTCACTAAAGAGCACATACTCTTTCCAAATATCGATTTTTTCATAAACTAGTTCCTCGATTTTACTTCCATTGTGATCAACCAAACTAATATACTTATCGTTTACCATATACCGCCCCTACCACAATTCAAAGTCTACTGTTATTATTACCCACTTTAGACTAGTTATGATTTTTTGTTTGTAAGAAGGTATTCAAAAGGAATTCTATTTTAAAACTAGTATGTAGGACACATGCTCTTGAATAAGCATTTTAAAGTAAATGTTGAATATTTATTGATACCTACTAGTGAAATTAAACTCACTTCATCAATGTTTTTCATAGATAGTTCGTTCAATCATGATAAGAGAGACTAATCTTAGTCAGATATTTCCCATGGAAGTTCCTTAGTCTTTTAGGGAATTATTTATTACGAGTGTAGAAGTTCAAAAAAAACCATCTTTCTCTTGTGCCTTAATAAGTCTAGCTATCCGTTCAAAGGAAAGTCATTGTCAATGCAACCACTGTATACATGTATGACAGTGGTTAATAGTATGCACCAAGGAGGAAACCTCTTTATGATGCTGGTGGCGATCTTATCGCGAAAGAAAGGCGCTCTTGTTGTAGAGCGTAATGTGGATGAGGTAACACTATACTATATGTAGACTAGTCTCTAAGAAGGGACTAGTTTTTTAATGGTTTGTATTTTATCCTTTTAACCAAAAAAGGAAGCAAGAGAACCGTCCCTCTGCTTCCATCTATCACAAGGAAGCAGGAGAACCGTCCCCATGCTTCCTAAAACCAATAGGGTCCCCAATAAATTTCTGCGTAATTTGTTTGCTCGTTATAATACATTCCTACTTCGTCATCTCTATAGGAAAATGATGAATCAAATTGCATTTGGAAAAGCTGTGTATATATATCTGTATCCCTATTTAAGGCGCCGATCTCCTCAGCTAGATTTGTTGCAAATCTTAGATATTCATCTTTTTCCATATTCACATAAACAAACCCATCATCAACAGACGCCACATGGTCACCATTGTTATAAAAGTGCCATAATCCTGAGTGGTCAGCAAATTGAACTTCATATCCAGATTCTTCTGCTGCAACCATTATATAATCTGAAATCAACATAGGGTCTGTCTCAATAATTTCAACTCTGCCATCTACCCCAATTTTGTTTCCGTCTATATATGTCTTCGTTGCCATTTTCCCATCTGGTTCTAAATAGTACCGGCTCCCACCGTATAAAATCCAGCCGGTTAACATTGCTCCTGATTTATTTAAGTAGTACCAGTCACCTTTGTCCATAATCCAGCCCGTTTGCATGGCCCCACTACCATTTAAATAGTACCAAGTTTTGTTTTCTTTAATCCAACCTGTTGCCATTTCTCCACTTGATTTCAGATAAAACCAAGCTCCAATTGATTTAATCCATCCAGTTTGCATGGCACCAGAAGAGTCAGCATAGTACCATTTCCCACCTACAGCGAACCAACCCGTTTTCATGGCATTCATACTCATTCTTTGATCATCAAGGAAGTACCATTTTCCATTGTCATAAATCCAACCTTTTTGCTTCACACCATTTTTGTAGTAGTACCAGTCTCTACTAAATGACTTCCATCCTGTATACGTTGATGTTGAAGCTTCTACTTCAGTTAATGTAACTTCTGAGTAGATTGATAGAAATAGTGTAAAAAAAGTAGTTAATACCAAACTAACAGCTATTTTTCGCATGTAATCCCAGCCCTTGCTTATTATATTGGAAAATATTTCTGTCTAAATATAGCATGTACGGTTTCCAAAATAACGAGATAAATATCGACAATTTCCGACTTATTGGATACATGTGCAAAACGTCCCCCTCTTATTGTCGTTACTACTATTAAGTGGTTAACCAGACATAATTAGATAAATTGTTCCTTCATCTCTAGATTTTCAAAAAGATTTCATCAACTTAACCCCTTTTCCTCCTCTTCCTTCTATATATAAGACGAAGGAGGTGAACCCACATGGCACAATCATTCTTATCAGATTCACAGCTACGCTTAGTGTTCAACACAGGTGTAGACAGTGAAGGAAAACCAACATTTAAAAGCAAGAGCTTTCGTAATGTGAAGACAGATGCAACAACTGACGGACTGTACGCAGTAGCAACAAGCTTAATCGCCTTACAACAGTATCCGGTCGAAGCAATCGAGCGTAACGACAAAAACTTATTAGGTGAGTAATGACGCGTAAAAGTCATAATGAAAGGAGGGAAAAAGAATGGCAAAAACACTTCAACTTCAGTTCATTAATGAAGAGGAGAAAACGGTGACAATTTCGATTGACAATCCAATCGAACCAGTCAGTCCCGCTGCGATTGATGCAGCAATGGATACCATTGTATCAGCAAACGTATTCGTATCAGCTGGTGGCGATCTGATCGCGAAGAA
This sequence comes from Bacillus sp. BGMRC 2118, assembly GCA_008364785.1. Classification (GTDB taxonomy): domain Bacteria; phylum Bacillota; class Bacilli; order Bacillales; family SA4; genus Bacillus_BS. Next base: position 151,341 of record VTTJ01000004.1, read on the forward strand.
AGGCGCTCGTGTTGTGGAGCGTAATGTAAATGAAGTAACTCTATAATACTTGTAGACTAGTCTCTAAAACCGGGACTAGTCTTTTGTTATTTTGTATTCTATCCTCTGAAAAGGAAGCAAGAGAACCGTCCCCATGCTTCAATTCAACTAAAGTTAAATAGTATGGATTGCATGTTATAATTATTCTATTATTCTATTGGATATAGAGTATATGAAATTTTTTGGGAGATGTGTAAATTGAGAATAACTTTGTCTAGAATTTCGTTTTTATTAGTATTTTTATTAGGATGTCAACAGCTTTTCCTCCCTTTAAAAGGAGTACTTGCTTTTGGTGATATGGTAAATACTTCAGGAACAACTACAACTGAAGCTATTCATATTCCTGATGGAAATTTAAAGAATGCTATAAACTATTTGCTAAATCGATCACCTGAATCCCCAATTTTTGAAGACGATTTAAAGGGTTTTCAAATTTTGAATTTGTCGAATAAAAATATTGAAAGCATCGAAGGGTTACAATATGCAACCAATCTACAGGAATTAGCATTAAACTGGAATCAAATTCAGGATATATCAGCTTTAGCAAATCTGACGAATTTGAAAAAATTATATTTAGATGGCAATGAGATTACTGATCTTACCCCTCTTATGAATTTAACTAATTTAGATAATTTAGGATTATCCATGAGAACTGTTACGGATATTGAACCAATTAGTCATCTTACAAAACTTACTTATTTAAATTTATCGGATCATCATGTAACAGACATTCATCCCTTATCTAACCTAACGAATTTAGAACGATTATTCCTTAATGGAGATTTAGCTTTTTCACAACAAAATAAGATAGCTGATATCAGCCCCTTATCTAACTTAGTTAACCTAAGAGAATTGTATTTATCAGACAATAACATTAAGGATGTTAGTCCTCTTGCTAATTTACCAGTATTAAGTGGTTTATACATACAAAATAATCAGATAGAGGATATATCACCTCTAGCAAATCTACCTTTAGTCGTTTTGAATGTAAGTGAAAATCAAGTATCAAGCATCGAAGCACTTCGCAATCATACTGGAATGTCTACGCTACATCTGCATTCAAATCTTATTTCTGATATAAGTGCTTTAACTAACATGAACCGACTTGTAGATCTTGATGTAAGCAACAATAGAATAAGAGATATCGAACCGTTAAAGTACGCACTACCAACTTTAAAAAAATTAAATGTATCTTTCAATCTTTTAACTGATATTAATCTTATCGAGAGTTCTGGCTTATACCCACAAACTCTAAATACTAATTATAATTTTATCCCTAATCGTCAGTATCAATATCGTATTTCCATACCTTCTCAATACCATCAAATGGAAGTTCTAGGACGAGGACCCATCATGATTCCCATTGAAATTCATGCTGATAAACGATATTCCTTTGAACCTGACTATCCATTCAACAAAGAAAAAGGGAAAATTTTCACAGTCGAAACATTAAATAATAATATAGATGCTTATATAAATGAAGAATGGAATCTAGTTGTTACGGGACTCAGCGAAGGCGAAGCTGGAGTTACCTTATCTTTCCCTAATTCAACTCTAAATCAAACAATTCAGGTTGCTCAAGTTGATTTAACTGCCCCAGCTGCACCAAAGGTTGATTTGGTAACAGATCAATCAGGATATATAACAGGGCTCTCAGAACAGTACGCAAAAATTTCATTGAAAATTGGACAATGGACTCAAGTAACGGATACTTATAATGAAGGATACTTTTATTTTAATCTTCCCGTCTATCCCGCTGGTACGAAAATGGAGTTTACATCTACTGACCAAGCTGGAAATGTTAGTGCTCCAACAATAGTTGAAGTGAAGGATGCAACAGGACCAACCTTCACAAAAATTGATGAAGTAACAGATCAATCTACAGCAGTTAGAGGAATTGTGGAAGCTGGTGCAATGGTAAAGGTACTAGAAGGTGATACCTTGCTTGGTTCTACAAGAGCTGCGGATGATGGCCAATTCGAAGTGATCATTCCTAAGCAAAGTGCTGGTTGGAATGTTTTACAAATAGTCGCAGTGGATGCATCTGGAAATGAGACAACTGTCTTTGTAGATGTTAGGGATGTCACTCCTCCTTCAACACCTATTGTCCATGATGTTACAGATCGTGATACGTCTATATCAGGAAAAGTTGATGCAGGTGTTACAACGATAAACATAATGAAAAATGGTGTCATTTTTGCGCATGGCTTAGCAGATGCAGAAGGAAACTTCACCGCTACTATCCCCCTTCAATCTGCAGGAACTGAAATACAAGTTCAAGCTGTTGAAAACGCTGGAAATGCAAGTGAAATAGTAACAGTGATTGTTCAAGACATAATGCCTCCAGCTATTACTCAAGTCAATGACGTAACAGATCAACATAATACTGTTTCGGGAATGACTGAAGCTGGAGTTTATATTGAAGTGAAGGCTGAGAATTCAATTATCGGTAGTGGCATTGCCGGTGTGGATGGGAGCTTTTCAGTTAATATTCCGCTCCAGGCTTCTGGTAAAGAGCTAGTCATCACTGCAATAGACAAAGCCAATAACAGAAGTCAATCTGTGATTCGAACGGTGAAGGACGTAACTTCTCCTTCGAAACCTCAGGTGAATGAAGTAACTGCAAGTTCTACCACTATTACTGGCCAAGCGGAACCAGGTACAAACGTTGAAGCAAAAGTAAACAACTTGGTAATTGGAAATGCAGAGGTTAATGTAGAAGGTCAGTTTACAATTAAAATTCCGACTCAAAAAGCTGGTACAATAATAGAGATCACTGTAATAGACTCATCAGGAAACACCAGTGAGATAGTAAGATTCGAAGTTAAACAAATGAAGAAGTACGGTTGGGTTTATGAAAACAATCACTGGTATTTTTATGACCTAAAAACGGGTAATATAAAAACAGGCTGGGTATATGATGGGGCCTGGTACTACTTAAACAGCAACGGAACAATGAAAACTGGCTGGCTTTATGATGGAGCTTGGTACTATTTAAACAATAGCGGAGTCATGCAAACAGGTTGGCTTTATGACGGTGCTTGGTACTATCTAACAAATAGTGGAGCCATGCAGAAAGGCTGGCTTTATGACGGTGCTTGGTATTATTTTACTACAAGTGGCGTGATGCAAACGGGTTGGATTCAAGTAGGTAGGAATTGGTATTACTTATACCCTACCGGTCAGATGGCTTTTAACAAGACCATTGGTGGATATAAGTTAGGCTCGGATGGTGCTTGGGTCAAATAAGATGATACTTAATCTAGTAATATTCTATTCTAAGAGCTCTTCTCACTGAGAAGGGCTTTTAGATTTCAATTAGGAACAATATTAAGAGGATTAAAATACAACGCAGAATAAGTTATTGAGAGAATCAACGGAGGGTACGGAACTCTGAAAGGAAGCAAAAAAACCGTTCCTCGCATCCCCACAACCCTCCCCTCATTTTTTTCATTCCCCTAACCCCTTTTCCCCATCTTCCTTCTATATATAAAACGAAGGAGGTGAGACCACATGGCACAATCATTCTTATCCGATTCTCAGCTGCGCTTAGTGTTCAACACAGGTGTAGACAGTGAAGGAAAACCAACGTTCAAAAGCAAGAGCTTCCGTAATGTGAAGACGGATGCAACAACTGATGGGCTATATGCAGTAGCAACTAGCTTAATCGCCTTACAACAGTACCCAGTAGAAGCAATCGAGCGTAACGACAAAAACCTATTAGGTGAGTAATGACGCGTAGAAATCATACTGAAAGGAGGGAATAAGAATGGCAAAAACACTTCAACTTCAGTTCTTAAATGAAGAAGAGAAAACCGTGACAATCTCGATTGACAATCCAATCGAACCAGTAAGTCCCGCTGCAATTGATGCAGCAATGGATACGATTGTATCAGCGAATGTATTCGTATCAGCTGGTGGCGATCTTATCGCGAAGAAAGGCGCTCGCATAGTTGAGCGTAATGTGGATGAAATTACTCTGTAAAACTTGTAGACTAGTCTCTTTAGTGGGACTAGTCTTTTATTGTTTTGTATTCTATTCCTCTGAAAAAAGGAAGCAAGAGAACCGTCCCCATGCTTCCTCAACTTAATTGGCTATAATATATCGTGTTAATTATCAGAATTTTGAAACTAAATATCTTTCTATTCGTATTTACATAGAGAAGGAAATCCAAAGATAATCTGTTGAATTATATAAAGACTCAAGGAGGACAATTCTATGGCTGAAGGTCTGTTTTTATTATTGATTGTGTTAATTACAATTGTAATCATCGGTAAAAAAAAGAAAAAGTAATGAAGGAAATTGGCTAATGAAATTAGGATGGAGGTAATTAAAAGGACTATATAATGACTTTAAAAAGATTGATTAAGCATTGACAGTGCATGAAATTTCAGATGGTGAATTAATTCAATAAACGGGAGCGAATATTCAAGATGATTTGTCGAAAAGGTAAATCCTTTTAGAAGGTAATACCTTATCAGTTTATATTTTTTCTACGGCCAAGGATAGAGGTAAAGGAATACAAAGGTTTGAAAAGATGACAGCAACAGTAGATTTAGTAGAACATAAAGTATATGGAATGAAAAATATCTGGGTGTTTTATGTTAGTGATAATGAAAAGATACAAAATAGATTGTATGAAGCATTGCAAAAATTAGATACTCCATAATAAAACTTTGTTGAAGTAAAGGACACTATGTTGAACAAAGAACAACGTATTCAATGAGCTTTCTGTTACGCAGTACAACCATTAACCGCAACAGTTTAAAAAAGTGTTTACCAATTAATCAGTAAACACTTTTATTGTTTTATGCTGGTGGCGATCTGATCGCGAAGAAAGGCGCTCGCATAGTAGAGCGTAATGTAGATGAGGTAACTCTGTAAAACATATAGACTAGTCTCTTTAATGAGACTAGTCTTTTTTCTATCCTGTCTCCTCATCCTAGGAAGCAAAAGAACCGTCCCCACGCTTCCAAAAAATAAATCCCAAAACTCTACCATTTAATGTAAGAATCCTAGGTATACCTTGTGGTGAACTCTTTTCACCAGTCAGATAATGGTCTCAAAAGGAGATCATCACATGAAGAATAAGGAAGAATTCAAAGTGAGATTAGGTCAATTGCTGAGACGAAGACGTGAAGATTTTGGTTACACGCAGGAATCGATCGCATATGAAATTGGCATCGATCCAAACAGCTATGGTGAAATTGAACGAGGTATTTCATCACCAAGTGCGATTACCCTATATAAAATACATTTACGAACCGGCATTAGTATAGACAAGCTCTTTCGTGAATTACAACAGGAGTACCCGTTACCCGAAGATGAAGAATAATCCCTCTCTATTCAGTACTCCTTCCCATGTTCATCTCCACTATTACAATAGGAGGTTCCACTCATTGAAACAGAACGATCACTACGAAATTTCCCCTCTCACTCTCGCCATTCTGCCTGCCTACCATGAAACCTATCAATCACGTATTCTCGATATACAAGGCGAATTCTACTCAAACCAGCGACCACTGAAGCTCATTGAACAAGCCTGTCTAGAAGGAGGAGCCAGCTACGATGGCCGGAGGAAATCCCTTCAATACAAAAAGTCCTTCCATCAATACCCTCCCATTCCCATCAATCCACTTGAAGACATCTATGCCTTTCCAACCTGTTCACCTGATTCCTACGATTGCATCTGGCTCTTCTACGAGCACATTCTTCACTATCGCCCTCAAGGCAACCAACTTCTCGTTACCTTTCACAACCACCAAACCCTTGAACTAAACATCTCACCATCCATTATGGATAAACAAATCGCCAGAACTGAATCGTGTATTGTCTTGTTTACCAAGCCTAAAATGAAAAAAATGTTTTACCCGTTTCCATCCCTTTAACCCAGATGTTACAGGACAAGGAACCTGCCCCACTATACCAAGGAAGCATGAGAACCGTCCCCATGCTTCCTATCCAGGAGTTGAGTACAACGTGTTTAATCGTAAGAAGAAAGTAAGACAAAAAGTAAAGATGTACGGCTTTAAGTTCCCACAGCGTTTATTGGATGACCTTCGTCAATTTGAAGAGCAGGAATCTATTCAGATTCCTGCAAGTGCCTATGCAACGATGATTTGTGTGCTGAAGCAAATTCATCGTGAAAAAACTACACTAGGTGAGCTACAGGAGTTCAGCCTGAGTCACTATGCGACTGAACTTAAAATCGGATATTCTACTCTCTATGTGGGACTACAGTTTTGGCTGGATCATGGCTTTCTTTATGAAGGAAAAAATGAGGGTGGTCAGACTCTATTAGTGCTGCAAAACGCTCATCGTTATTTCGCAGAGGACGACCTTAACTACTTCATCGTCCCTCATTCCTTGTTTGAAACCAATATCATCGCAGAATTAGTGCGCACATCGAATGGTAAAACTTTTGAATTAATGCTTTCACTATTCACTCAATTCCGTCATGGAGTTGCAGCCATTCATGGAACCCAGGAGGTAGAAGCATTAAAGCAAGTACGCAACATGAGTACGTTAAAGCATCAGCTTGGAAAGCGTTCCAAAGCGGTAAGAGAAGCAATCTCACTACTAGAGCCTTTATTTCATATTCACTATATTGGCCTATCACATCGAGGACACCAGCTATGGATTCACCAAGTAGAATTCAGTTTGAAGCCAGAGTGTGTGATCGAAAATTCAGATGCCTTTGAGGTAAACCCGCTAGTATCAGAGTTTAGTAAGGAGACACAGCTCATCCTCAAATCCCTTCAAATTCACTTCAAGCCACGCGATCTATTCGATATTATGATTTCACTCAAGCAAGAGGTCATCAACGTCCTAAAATATGTGGCTAAAAACGATGGAGAAAACTCCCCCTACTCCCTCCGTGACAGCTGGATTCAGACCTTCTTTTACCAATGCCTGGGCCGCTTCCAAACCAAAATCCAAGAACAGCAAAAGCAAAAAGAAACCTTCCAGTTTACCACGTCCATTGGTGCCTACTTCCGTACTGTCTTCCGTAACAACATCAAACTCTTCATTGAACAACACATTCCCGTTGACTACATTCGTAGTGCCAATATGAATGAATTTATGGTTACTGGACGTGCGCCTGTGCTTCATCAGCTTTTAACAAAATACTAATAGAAATGCCTGAGCCTTGTTATGCGATATAACAGGGCTAGTTGTGTTTGTAACGTATGTTTCTTCCTACAAGTCATCCTATCTATTTATCCCTGGCATCTCTCTTTTACACGGAGAGGTGCCTTTTTGTGTGGGCATGAACTTCTAAATGAATGCCTGTAATAAGCTATTTCCTCTATATACATGCCACTCATCTAGCAAATCTCTAAATCACTGCTAGTCTAGTTTTCATCTTCTAATTGTCTGCTTCTATCATCTGAAGGAAATTGAAATGAATGTTTGTGAATCATTACCTTCTATCTAAATCATTGCTACTCATGTATGAAGTCATTGAATAGGTTGCTCGTGGTAACGTCACCTCATCACTAGTGACTAAAGAGATCTGCTTACTTTTGAAAAATTAGCTTACTCTATTGATCCCCTTACTTATTTGACTACTTTCTTATTCTTCTGTTTGTTTTTACTAGATTGACTTATCTTTTATTTTATTGAAGGAATAAGTAGGTGGTACATTTACCAATCAATGGTTATGTAAAGTACCAAATGCTATCATCCTCATTGATTTGTTTTTGGTCTAGTTTGAGTAAAGAATGGAATGATTATATTTTGGATAAATCGATACAAAAAGTACAATTGTTATCTCTATATAGGCAATAAGCATTGCCCTTACCTTTCTCAAAAGTAAACCTTCGTGCTGTCTGCTGGGACATATGATACACTATTCCTTATTACTAGTCGGAGGAACTCTACCATGAAAATAAACTTTACTAAGAAACAATTTGGGTTATTAGTAGACCTTTTATATTTAGGAGAATGGACAGCAAATTCAACAAAAAACCATGATGAAAGAAATGCTGAGTATGATGCATTATTTCAATATGTAAGTACGTTTGCTAAAGATTTTGGATATGATCACGCAATCGAATATGACAACAAGTTAGAAGGATACTATCCAACTCAACAATTTGAAGAAAGCTTTGAGCCCATCATTAAACATCATGATAATGAAATATTTTGGTCTCAACTAGTTGGACGTTTAGCGAAAAGAGATCTTGAAGAAACAGGTGAAACGTTTGCTACTCCTGAAGACTATTTGAGAAGATTATTTGAATTGGAAGAAAAGTATGAGGAAGAGTTTGAACAAAATGGGATTAAAAACATTAGAATATCTGATAACCATTTATAAGGTAACACTGTTATTTACCTTCCTCTCATACATGAAAATACAATATAAGAATGTTTTTGGATGGGGCTTGTACCCTTTGATCCTAAAGTTTGTTCTATATTATCTTCTAAGGGTCAAGGGACCTGTCCCCTTGACCCTCTTTAAAAGTGCCTATTCTCAATATACCTCTCAAGTAACGAACGCCAATGATGTTCTAAATCAAAGTTTGTTATTAAGAGCATATCTATAAATTTCTCTAGCTCTACACTATCATTTAATAAAGCAATAGGTATTCTATTATGAACTGCTTCATAAAATTGCTTGAAATACTCATACTTCTTTCCATCTAATCTAAGTGAATTAGGATTTAACAGAATTGCCTTTTCAAATAAAATAGATCTCACTTGTTCTGGAAATAATCTTGATCTACATATTTTATCAACAACGGTTTTAGCGCCTCTTTCTATAACAAATGGTCGTATATGAGGAGGAATTCTTCTATCTAACACATAATTATTTATTACACTGAGAGGTAGGTTCGTTTCTCTTGCAATGAATTCAACGCTCAGATTGTGTCTCTCTAATAAAAGCATAATATGTTCGTTTTTAAATAACCACGAAGTCCCCTTCTCAAGGGGGATTGAGATCGTAATAATTTTGATTAGTCGCTCGATTTCAGTTGTTGTAGGAAGCATGACAATAGGAATATAAGTGCCAGGATATAATTTGTTATATGCTTCGTAGACTTTTGATCCACTTATTAATTGATACGTTCCATTTTGTAATTTTTCAACTGAAATAGGAAATAATTCACGAACTCTAGTAGCATGTAAGATTTGCCTTGCCCTAACCAGATTATCCATCGGATCAGTATAATATGCCTCTATATCATCTATACAAATAAGTCTAATTGGTGAAGAAGTCATATAATCACCTCATTAGAACCTATGAAGATATCAGATTGTACGATTCATACTGTTTTCTAGAGGTGTCGTCCTATTTGCGGTAGAACAATGTGGATATTTGAAGGGATTAATCATGATTAAATGGGTCGAGGAACCGATCCCCTCAAACTCCCAATTATTGACTATATCTCTTGAGATTTGTTACATTATAGTTTGAATCTCATTAATACAAACTACGAAAACAGATAGGATTTGAAATAATGGAAAAACGACAAATGAAGAAGAAATCACCATCTAAGAAAAAATGGCTTTGGATCACTACAGGCATTATTGGAATAATCATTTTAGGGATAGCTGCTTATGTATACTCCATCTATCACTCTGTCCAAACGGCAGCTGACGAGATGTACGAGCCATCGACTCGTGAAGTATCAGAAAAGCGTGAGAAAAAGGTTGAATTTGTGAAAAAGGATCCTATATCCTTCTTAATATTAGGTGTGGATGAAAGAATAAATGATGTCGGCCGTTCGGATACGATGATTGTCATGACCGTTAATCCTGAGCAAAAATCAATGAAAATGGTGAGTATTCCTCGTGATACGCGAACTGAAATTGTAGGAAAAGGAAAACAAGATAAAATTAATCATGCCTACGCCTTTGGTGGGACGGATATGGCCATTGCTTCTGTTGAAAACTTCTTAGACATTCCGATTGATTATTATGTAAAGGTCAATATGGAGAGTTTCAAAGAGATCGTGGATGCGGTTGGTGGTGTCAAAGTGAACAATCCATTCGAGTTTAGTGATGGTGGGTTTACCTTTAAGCAAGGTGAGATAGCATTAAATGGAACTCAAGCTCTTACGTACGCTAGAATGAGAAAACAAGATCCTCGAGGGGACTTTGGTCGTCAAGATCGACAAAAGCAAATTATTATGGGAGTGATCCAAAAAGGAGCAAGCTTCTCTTCCCTTGGGAAACATGACGACATATTCAAAGTGTTAGGAAACAATGTCAAAACAAACTTAACCTTTGATCAAATGGTTGACATCCAAGCAAATTACAAAGAAGCAAGGCACAATCTCGAGCAGCTTCAGATACCTGGTAAAGGCACTACCATTGATAAAATATATTATTACTCTGTAGCAGATAGTGATCGATTAGCTCTATCAGAGACATTAAGGACACATTTGAATATTAAATAGAGACAAAGAAAATGAGCAAAACCTAAACAGTTTTTGCTCATTTTTTTATCATTTGTTTCGCTGACTATGTTAGACAAGATCCTGCTTAGTTTTAAACTATTCACCTTATAAATCTTCTATCTTTTTTACGATATCATTATTCTTCTTAGCCCATTCTATTCGATCTTGTCTGATGTTGGATAAATGATTTTCTATATTCTCACTAGTTAGATACATACCAAAATCCTCGGAAACTTCCTCTAATTTGACATTCAGTATTTTATTTAAGACAAGATTCCCTACATTTTTACGATAATGCGATTGATCCAAGTAATAGTCAAAGTTTGAAGGGGGAGTTGATGTAATGGAATTATATCCAGAAAAGTCCCAGAGTGGAGTAATCGCAACCATCTCCCGCTTCCAGTCCTCAAATTCTTCCCATAAGTTCAATTTCCTAATGCCTTCTGCTTGTAAGGCATGAACTGGAGGGATAAATACATCTAACTGTATATTCCTCTCACGGCATATATTAACTATCCTTTTATAATTATCTACCTTTTCATTAGATAATTTATAATTCTTCAGCACTTCCGCATCCTGCAATTGTTCATTCAAGTGATCGAAGAACCGGTTATGACCATGCTTCAGTTGATCCATATGCCTTGCTAATAGCTCATCTTCATTATGACTCCCATCTGGCAGATAGACCCTTCTTGTATAGTTCTGCTGACTCCTTACATTATCTAATAAAACCTTTATACTATCTTTTACTGCTTGTTCACTTAACAGAGTGTTAAGCAAATCATCTTTAATCATGTATCTTGTATCTAATCTTGAGTCATTATAGACTGGCCTGTTTTTTCGGAACTCATTAAAACCTTCAAAATCCAGGCCAATTATTACTCGTTTTATATTCGGGTTATTGAATAATGCATAGTCAAAATAACGCATTTGTTCATATATATTAGCTCCAGAAAGCCCAAGGTTATATACTTTTGAACCCGTTAATTGATAAAAGTAATCCGGATCTAATCCAACCCTTGTTCTCGATGATCCAATGAAAATGATATCCGGTTTAATGGCAGCTACTTGTCTAGCCTTTAATAGATATTCTTTGTTTTCTATCTTTTTCACATTAACATGTTCAATGTTTGGCGAATAATATATTTTATATGGATTGACAAAATAACACAAAACAGCAACACTTGTTAATGTAGCAAGACTAATGAAGATAAAGAGTAAATACCATCTCTTGTATGCTTTCATAATTTACTCCTTTAGAAGTTGAAATAAATAAATTCACTTACCTTGGTTAGATTTAATATGGAGTACAATAATAATAGAATTGTAAAAAGAAATGTCCATATAGTAGGTTTAAATTTTTCTGCTAGCTGCCTTGTATTTTTAAAGACTAGTATAATAATAAATCCTATAACTATATATTGAATTGCCTCGGAGATATTTAGTAGTGTAGGATTACTAAAAATAAACAATTCCTTCAGACTCGAAGGAATAATTGTTTGATACTTAATTGGCAGTACAATACCATTCATTCCGATCATACCTTTTAATACTTTAACTGCATCAGAGAAAGACTCCGCTCTAAAGAAAACCATTGTAAAATTAATGAAATTAAAGGTAATAAACCATGCCAATACCTTATTCATTTTTATTTTAGTTTGCTTCCAGTAGCGATGCACCACAGTAGCTACACCATGTAAAAATCCCCAAAAAATAAATGTCCATCCTGCTCCATGCCATATCCCACTGACAATAAACATTAAAAACAAACTTAAACTTGTCCTTGTATTCACTTTGTGTTTTAGGTTTAAAGGAATAAACACCTTTCTTAATAAGAATTTATTCAGTGGAGTATACACATATCGGTATAAAAACCGTCCAAGTGTCATGTGCCATTTATTCCAGACATCTTGAATATTCGTAGCCTTGTAGGGCGAATTAAAATTAAATGGTAACCTGATATTTAGAAGTAGAGCTGCACCAATTGCCATATCCATATAACCACTAAAATCAAAGTAGATTTGGAAGGTATAAGATAAAGAAATAACCCATCCCTCAATAAAAGTGACCACTTCCAATTGATCGAATCCTTGAGTCGCCCAAACAGCATACGTATCAGCAAGTATAACCTTTTTAAATAAACCTACTGAAAAAAAGAAAATACCAATTGCCACATTTTTAGGATTCACCACTTTTTTTCGTAAGTTTGAAAACTGCGGAATAATCTCCTTATGGTGGACAATTGGCCCTGCTATCAATTGTGGAAAGAACGTGACAAATAAAATGTAATCCAGTAAATTAGAGGATTTAATCTCACCTTTATAGATATCAACTATATTCGCAATTTGTTGAAAGGTGAAGAAACTGATTGCTAACGGTAAAGCAATTTCTAGCAGAGAAAAGTTAGTAGCAAACAGTGAATTTACATTATAGATAAAAAAGTCGACATATTTGTAGTAGCCTAATAACCCTATATTGAAGGTTACGCCTAAAAACAACATCACTTTTTTATTAAGCGATCCCTTTTGAATAACCTGTCCAATATAGTAATTCACAATAATAGAAAGTAATATGAGTGGTAAATAGGATAGATTCCACCAACTATAGAATACTAATGAACTAATGGCTAACCATAAATCACCAAGGCGAATTAGCCTCAACCTATTAAAGAAGAAATATAAAACTACTACTGTCGGTAGAAAAAGGAAGATAAATTCAAATGAATTGAAAAGCATATTTTACTCCTGTGACTGTTATGAATAGTGTGATAAAGATTATTTCATGAGTTTTAAAAAATAGTTCATGTTATATATTAATCTATTTTCTATTGAATGTGCATAGGAATATTTTTGAAAGAAATTTTCCAATCATTAAACTTGTAATCCTAAAAATGTAAGAAGTAAGTCATTCAGTCACCACTTTAGGAGTACATCTTCGCTATGGGAGTTTCTGCAGTAGGTATTTATAGAACCAATGTTAATAAATTCGTCTACTATAATTATTTTAAAATGGTATAATAATAAAATATCTTTTAAAAATAATTTAGGAGAGAATAATGATTAAGACTATAAAATTTCACCTCTTATTGACTTTTTTAAATACATTCCTTACAGGAACTCGTTTCTTTATATTGAAACGGAGTATATTAAATTGTATTGGTATTAACGTTGGAAAAGGTTCTTGTATTGTTGGTCCTATTAAGGTTGGCAGAATAGCTAAATTGGAAATTGGTAAAGACTGCTGGATTGGGGCTAACTTTACCGTACATGGTAACGGTAAAGTAAAAATAAATAATAACTGTGATATTGGGCCAGACGTAACTATTATAACTGGTTCACATGAAATTGGCTCTAAGGAAAGAAGAGCAGGGAAAGGAGTTACATGGATCTATAATATAGGGAGTGGGACATGGATAGGCGCAAAAGCTACAATCTCAAATGGTTCGAACATTGGTAATGGTGTTGTTATTGGTGCATGTTCTCTAATAACAAAGGATTGTGAGGATAACTCTCTATATCTTGGTTCACCTGCGAAGAAAGTAAAAGAATTAGAAATTATCTAGTAATTACTATTTTTTATTTATTAGGAAAATAAATTTCTTACCACTAACTTAACCATTAAATAAAGGTGAGCCACCAAGCTCACCTTTTAATTTTATTACATTAATTTCTCATACTTGTGATAAATAATCTATACTGCTGTGTATATATTTTAAAAACTTCAAAACTTGGTAAATTCAAATCTAAGTCCTAATGTTAGTCACTATCTATGAGTTTATCAGTCAATTTTATTGTTTTCATTTATTAAATCATAATTTTTTAATATTCTAAATGTATACATTGGTAGTACAACTCCAGGCACTAGGAAAGAAAAGATGTTTCCTAGTATTACTGCAGATACTCCCAAATTAGTAACCTTAATTAATAAAATACATAACGGAATATTAATAATAGCTGCAAAACCATAACATAATATTTGTAAATTCAATTTGTTTAATCCATTTAAAATACTTTGAAATATATTACACCACATATTGAATATAACAAAAATAATTAAAAAAGGTATTAACTTAGACGGCATTATTATTTTTGAGCCCGTCCAATAGTTTATTATTACTGGCGACATAAAGCCAATAACAACGGTAATTATTCCTAAGAGGGCAAACAGTATAATTAGCTTTTTAATTGAATTTTTAATTTCTCTTATTTTATTTAAAGATTTATCATTTATTACTTTGGTCCATATTGGAGTAAGGAATAAGCCAAGTACGATAGTACTTATACCTAATAACTTATATACAAGTTGATAGGGTGTAACTTGTTCAACTCCAATATACTTACTAATAATAAAATTATCAGTATTAAATAAAATAATTACCCCTAATTGAAGGATTAAAAACTTCCCTCCAAATTTCAGAATATCCTTCACTAGATCACTTCTAAAATAAATAAGGCTAAATCTTAAATTAAATCTATTATATCTAAAGATTATTATAGTAGATAAGCTTAAAATCACTATTGAAGTACCTATATAGACAAATCCTAATACTATAAGATCGTTAATTTCTAGGAAATAAAGAATTGAGATTATTAATATATTCACTAAATTAATTCCTAATTGTATTAATGAGATAAGGTAAGATTTATATATTGAATGTAATATCGCATTTAGTATGGAAAGATAAAAATTTAATGAATACAAAAAAACCACAACACAAATAAATAGAGTTAAATATGAATTACTATATTTAATACCATCAACGTTAAAGATTGATTGCCAATCAAGAAAAATTACTATAATTACAGCTATTATGAGTGCAATTACAGTTGGTATAATCATTAAGATATAAGTTGTACTAATATATGCATTAGATAGGCTTATATTATTCCTAGCAATTGATTCAGTAAGTTTATTTCTTAGACTGTTTCCCATACCAAAATCAAAGAAAGTCATCCATGTCAGTATAGAGAAAATAGTTAACCAAATTCCATTGATTGCGTCATTTGAAAAATACCTATAAATTAATCCAACTAAAAGGAAATTTGTAATAATCCCCAATACCCTAAAGATTCCCATGCCTATTACATTTTTCCCGAAAGAGCTTCTTAGTAATTTGTTTTTTAAAACCATCATCATTACACATTCAACACTTTCTATGCTTTATCCTAATTACTTAAGTTAAAGTAAATTTTGTTTTCTTTTATTCATAAAAAGTTCCATAGAATATTTTCTTTAATTTTTTTTAAAGAGTATAATTCTTGGAATAGAATTCATTATTTTATTCTAGTCTATGCTTTATATCTGGAGACATATACATTGAAATGAACATATAACACCATATACCAATATTATTACTACTAAAAAACACCATTTCTCCCATACTAATAAGAATTGCAGCTACTGGTAAATAACAGTACTGGCTAAATTGCATGATATTAATTAAGAAAATCCGTATAATGTATAATACAAAAATCATAAAACCTATGATTCCACTATACGATAATATCGATAGAATTAAGTTGCCTGGTTCAACAACATATTCTGTACTGAAGGAAAAGCTCCTATATGGAGTAACAGGTACAGCAAATCCATTTCCAAACCAAGGATTCATTAAGAAATTATTCATTAGTACTGCGACCTGATTCTCACGTGAAAAAAGTAAATTACTTTGACCCTTATAAATAAACTCAATTAAATAATTTAGTGTAGTATTCTCTAATAGAACAAAAACTATTATTAGCACAACTAGTATATTAATACTAATTACTTTAAGAAACCTGTTAAATTTTATAATAAATATATATATTAAGAATAATATACACCCAGTTAAGAAGGCTGTCCTCGACTTACTAAGTATAATCATATACATTGTAATCGGTAAAACTGTCAATAATGTGAATAATCTATATTTAATTCTACGTGTTTGAAAAGCAGTAAGGATTATTGCAATAGATAATGCAGCCACTATCCCAAACATATTTGGTTGGTTGGTTAGTCCTTGAAAGGCATGACCATTTCTTAAATATCCAATTGGGAAGATAACCATAGGCAGTGAAAACATCATTAATGCTGTAAAGAGTTTAAATGACCAGTTGATCCAATTAAATTTATTATTTGTATAACTTATTCCAATGAGAACTCCTAAAAAAATTAAAACATAGCTAAATAACTTAAAAATTGCAATCGTAGGTAATGTGCTATAAATAAGAGCTGTTATAACATTATAAATCATAAAGATTAAAACTAGATTTGTAATTTTCCTAACTTTTCTCCTTGGAATTGCATCTAGTTTAAAATAAGCTTTAATTAAGTAAATGGAACAAACAAAAAGAATTCCCCATTTTAAACTTTGCCAATGAGCTATATCTATGGCAATTCCAGGATTAATTATAGTCCTAAAAGTAACTAAATTCAAAATTTTTATAGCACCTATCTCTTTTTGTCTCAGTAGCAACAATGAAAATAATAAAGATATTAATAGGGTGTAGTTATTTATGAAACTAAATATTAGTAAACTGATTATTATTAGCCATTCTACTGTCGATTTTCTTATTGTAAAATTAAAGACAGGGCCTTTTCTAATATTATGTTCCCTTGCCAATATGAACATCTCTTTTCTCTAAAAGGTTTTCGAAAATGATAAGAGTTTCTGCAGCCATGTTTTCTATAGTATATTTTTTTATTTTTATTAGACTATTATTCCTCATTTTTTCTTGTAGATTATCATCTTCTATTATTTCTGTGATTTTTTTTGCTAAATTACTACTATCATCCACCGGAATAATAAATCCATTTTCATAATCCTTTACCAGTTCCAATCCTGCAACACATTTTTCGGTAGTTATGATAGGTAGTCCATAAGCCATTGCCTCATTAATTACTAATCCCCAAATGTCTTCTCTTGTAGGTAATACAAAAAGGTCACTTGCCATATAATATTCTTTTAAGTCCTCTTTAGATTTGAAGCCTACAAAGTGAACATTGTTGAGTTCTAACTTCTTCTTAAGCTTTACATATTCATCTGGAGGTTCCCCACCTACAATATAAATCCCATACTCTCTAGGCAATATTGAACAGGCATTTAATAGTACATCAAAACCTTTCCTGTGTATAAATTGGCCTACAGACAGAATAACCTTTTCCTCTTTAATATTTAACTTTTTTCTAAGATCATTTTTTGCCAATTTATTAATTGGGGCTTTTACTAGATCAATTTGTTTTAATGTTGTAAAAGGATACTGATGTGTTTTATTTAAATCAGCACCGTAGTACTCGAAATAATTATTTGTAGTTTTACTAGTGCTTAACCAAAAGTCAGCGCTTGAAATAAGGAGTTTTTTTATTACCTTCTTATAAAGTCTTTCATTTTTATTAATAATCCCTCCATCTGCATTAATTGCAAATGGTATATTTTTTAGTTTCATATAATTTATGGCAAGTGTCCCCGTTGGCGTAGCATAACCACCGACTATGATAAAATCATATAGATTTTTTTTTAAATATCTTATTACATTAAAGCATAGTGCATTATTCTTGTTTACTTTAATTCCTTCTAAAAAAACTGCTCTAAAATTAGAAAAATCATTATTGTACCAAGTCAATTCACGCTCATCAGAAGTTTTCCTTTCGAACAATACCGTTAAGTCACATTTTTCACCTAATTCATTAAAAAAGGCAACTCTATATGGTGATGGAATATTCGCTAAAAACAAAACTTTAATTCTTCTACTCATCTCCGATCCCCTTATCAATGATTTGATTAAATAAATTTAAGTGTTCCTCTATTCCCAACTGGCTATCAACCTTATAGACTCCATATTCAAAAGCCTTTTGGGAATAAGGAGAAAAATCTCTATTGTCCATGTTCAAATAAAATTTAATTGCTTCGATAAACTTATCATCGTTTGTTAAGGGAAATTCAAATCCCACGCCCAATTCTTGCAAACCTCTCCATGGTGTTTGATCACTAATAATTACTGGACAACCTGAAAGTAATGCTTCTTGTATTACATGACCAAAATTTTCCCCTTTGGTAGGAAACAAAAATATATGATATTTATTAAGTGTTTTCATTACATCTTCATAGTCTATTATTCCTTTAAATGTAACCTTTATTTTAGTATTAATCTTTGAAATGATATCCATACATTCATTGTAATAATTACGATCTTCTATTGGCCCATAAATATCAAAAATAATGTTGTTAAAGGGTAATTTCCTTTGGGCTATCTTTAGCAGAAGTTCTAACGAATAATCAATATTCTTAATACTGGATACTCTAGAAACAGTAACAATCTTTATTTCTCCAGATACCTTTTCTCGTGCTCTATTAGGTGTATCATTTCTATTTCCTACAATGTTACTTGCCTTATGAACTGCAATATTTCTCCCAAATACTCTTTCAATGTCCTTCTTATCCTTCTCCGTTGAACAAGTGAAAGTTACCTTTTTATGCATTTTAAGTAGTTTATATAGTATTAAGTAGGCTTTCTTTTTAAATGTTTTTATTCCTAAGGCACCTATTGAAAATTCACCTCTAGGCGCAATTATTATAGGCACTCTTATTCTTTTAAGAAGCGAAAGAATGTGTACTAACAAAGTAAGTTTAGCAAAAAAACTGCTACAATAAATTATATCAAAGTTTTTTTCTGATATAGCTTCTTTTAGATGTCTATAGAAATCATCTTTGGGAGAATATAACACATTTGCTTTCCCCACTTTATTCCATTTTCCAATCTCAACATTTTCATATGGGACTTCAGAGTTTAAATCTCTATCATTTGTGATTATAAAAATTTCATATATGTCACCTAGTGTTTCTACCATATTATAAAGAGATTTAACTGGTCCTCCATATGACTTCCCAGGGAGATAAGGTCCTGTTATTAAAATACTGTTTTTCATCAACAACACTACTTTCAAGAAAGAATTACTACAGACTCCAATATAAATAATTTTTACTTTCTACTTCTTTCCGGTTAAAAATACTTTTAATATCTATTAGAACAAACTCTTTTTCTTGAGCATACCTATCCAAAGAATTATCACTAACATTATTATTTAGTTCATTTCGATAGTAGTTATTAAGGTCTTCTAGTTCCAACTCTTTAAAGCTGTCATGTGCAACTGCAAAGATAATTGCATCCACATTATTTACTTTATCCATTTCAACTAATTGAATACCGTACTCATTTTCTACTTCTTCCTTATTCGCAATTGGATCAACTACTAATGTATTTACCTCATACTCATCTAATTCCTTGATTATATCGACTACCCTTGTATTTCTGCTGTCTGGACAGTTCTCTTTAAATGTTATTCCAAATATTGCAACATTTGCCCCTTTAACCTTTTTTCCAGCCTTTATAAGCTGTTTTACAGTATTTTCTGCAACGTACTTACCCATTTCATCATTAATCCTTCTACCTGCAAGTATTATTTGTGAATGATATCCTAGTTCTTCTGCTCTGTATATGAAATAGTATGGATCAACTCCAATACAATGCCCTCCTACTAGACCTGGTGTAAAATTAAGGAAATTCCATTTTGTACCCGCTGCTTCTAATACAGATTTAGTATCTATTCCCATTTTATTAAAGACAATCGATAACTCGTTCATAAAAGCAATGTTTATATCTCTTTGAGAGTTTTCTATTACTTTTGCTGCTTCTGCTACCTTTATGCTCTCTGCCCTATGAACACCAGCAGAAATTATCATCTCATAAATCTTTGCAATATTTTCTAAAGATTCTTCATCCATTCCTGATACTATCTTTACAATATTTTCAAGTCTATGAACTCTATCACCTGGATTAATTCTTTCTGGAGAATAACCTACCTTAAAGTCCACACCACATTTTAATCCAGACTCCTCCTCAAGAATAGGAATACATATATCTTCTGTAACACCTGGATATACAGTTGATTCAAACACCACAATTGAATCTCTTACCAAGTTCCTTCCCACTGTTCTACTAGCACCTAATACAGGCTTTAGATCTGGGGTTTTATCTTGATTTATTGGAGTAGGAACTGCAACTATATGAAATTTACAGTCACTAATATCTTTCTCATCCCATGTGAATAAAACACTTGATTGCCGGATTACCTCATTACCAACCTCTTTAGTAACATCAATACCATTAAGATATTGTTGCACCTTCTCTTTTGAGATATCAAAGCCCACTACATCTGCAACCTTAGAAAAGGCAACAGCCAAAGGCATACCAACATATCCTAAACCAATTATAGAGATTTTTTCCTTTTTGTTTCTTATAGCATCATATAGTTTCATATCAATTATCCTTCCTCCATACAACCCTATTTACATAATCTGTATATGATAGGATTATTCTTAGTACTTTTTCAGAAACATTTGGCTGACTATAATCTTCAACTAATCTTAATGTATTCTTTTCTTGAGTTTCTATTATCTGTAATCCTTGTAAGATCCTCTCTCTATTTAATCCCACCATCATAACCGATGCCTCTTCCATTGCCTCTGGACGTTCATGTGCTTGTCTAATATTTAGTGCTCTAAACCCAAGAATTGAAGATTCTTCACTTATCGTTCCACTATCACTTAGAACAGCTTTAGATTTCTTCTGTAACTTTACATAATCATTGAAACCTAATGGTTTTAACGTTCTCACTAATGAATTAAACTTTATTCCTTTAGTATCAATCATTTTCTGTGTTCGTGGATGAGTACTAACAATGACTGGCATTTTATATAGTTCTGCGATGGCATTTAAACTTTCAACTAAATCCAGAAAATTCACTTCTGAATTAATATTTTCTTCTCGGTGCGCAGAGATTACGAAATATTCACCTTCATTTAAGTTTAATCTCTCTAGTACATCAGAGTTTTCTATTTCTTCTTTTCTTGTATTTAACACTTCGAACATCGGACTTCCTGTTTTAATGATTCTATCAGCTGAGAATCCTTCTCTTAGGAGATATTCTCTCGCAATATCGCTATAAGTTAAATTAATATCTGCTGTGTGATCCACAATTTTTCTATTCGTTTCTTCAGGTACTCGTTGGTCAAAACAGCGATTACCTGCTTCCATATGGAAGATAGGAATTTGCCTTCTTTTCGCCGCAATTGCACATAAACAACTATTCGTATCCCCTAACACTAAAAATGCATCTGGTTTCACTTCTTCCATAACTGGATCAATCTTGACTAAGATATTACCAATCGTTTCTACTGCTGTACCTGTTGCTGCATTTAGGAAGTAGTCTGGTTTTTTTAAATTGAAGTCGTTAAAGAAGACTTCATTCAGCTCATAATCATAATTTTGACCAGTATGGACAAGTGTGTGCTCAATTGCTTCAGATTTTTCCAACTTATTAATAACTGCTGACAGCCGAATGATTTCTGGTCTTGTTCCAACAACCGTCATTACTTTTAACTTTTTCATCATTAAACCTCCAAATAGTATGTGTCAGGTCTCTCTGGATCATAGAATTCGTTAGCCCACATCACTGTAACCATATCGGTTTCACCAAGATTTTCAATATTATGTGTGTAGCCAGTAGGAATATCGACAACTTCAAGTTTCTCTCCACTTACAAAATACTCTATTATCTCATCTGTATTAATTTTTCTAAAACGAATAACACCAGTTCCGCTAACCACTAGGAACTTTTCATTTTTTGTATGGTGCCAATGATTTCCTTTCGTTATTCCAGGTTTAGAAATATTAATAGATACCTGTCCTCGATCAGGTGTTTTTATAAACTCAGAAAACGAGCCCCTCTGATCAATATTCATTTTTAGATCGTAGCTAAACTTATCGGTAGGTAAGTAACATAAATAAGTGCTATATAACTTTTTGGCAAAATCATCTTCCATATTAGGAATTGATCGTTCTTCTCTACTTGATTTAAAAGAATAAATCAGTTCTACAATTTCTCCGAGCATCTTCTTATAGACAGGTTGAACCTCACAATAAATACCCTTTACTACATTCTCTTTGTTATGTAGTGAGTTTAATAATTCATTAACCAAATCATCTATATATATTAGATTAAGAATAACGTTCGGGTCATTCACCTGAATATCTAGATCATTCGCTATATTATGACAAAATGTTGCAATTGCACTATTATAATTAGGTCTGCACCATTTTCCGAATACGTTTGGCATTTGATAGATGAGTACCTTAGCACCTGTCTCTTCACCATACTTTATGAAAAGCTCTTCTCCTGCCTTTTTACTTTTTCCGTATGGGTTATCTAATTCAGCTTGAATTGATGAAGACATCATTACCGGGCAGGTATTGTTGTGCTTTCTTAAAGTCTCTAGTAACGTTGATGTAAAACCATAGTTGCCATCCATAAATTCTGACTCTTCTTTTGGCCTGTTTACCCCTGCAAGGTGAAATACAAATTCCGCTTCCCCGCAATAATTATCTAGCATTTGAGGAGTAGTATTTCTACCAAACATAAATACATCATGGTTGTGGTTTTTTAATTCTGCTACAAGATTCTTTCCAATAAACCCATTTGCTCCGGTTACTAGTATCTTCATTATCTATTCCAGCCTTTCAATTCTTCCTGTACATAATCAAGTTTTAACAGAAGTTCTTTTATTTCTTCTATAGACAACCTTTGTGTATTATGAGAGTTATACTCTTCCTCAGAGGATAACTTTTGATCTCCCTCAAAGAAATATTTGTCGTAGTTTAAATCTCTTGTATCAGCAGGTACGCGATAGAAACCACCCATATCATGTGCAACAATGTGCTCTTCTCTAGTTAGTAATGTTTCATATAACTTCTCACCATGTCGAGTACCAATAACCTTAATCTCATTATCTGCACCAAACAGTTCCTTTACAGCTTGAGCAAGATCTCCAATAGTTGAAGCTGGTGCCTTTTGGACCATTACATCCCCCGCTACTGCGTTTTCAAATGCGAAAACAACTAGTTCCACCGCATCTTCAAGGCTCATTAGGAATCTAGTCATATTTGGGTCTGTGACAGTAAGAGGTTGTCCACTTTTAATTTGCTCAATGAAAAGTGGGATAACAGATCCCCTTGATGCCATAACATTTCCATATCTAGTTCCACATATCAATGTCTTATCTGGATCAATTGACTTTGACTTCGCAACATATACTTTTTCCATCATCGCTTTGGAAATACCCATTGCGTTGATTGGGTAAGCTGCTTTGTCAGTAGATAAACAAATAACTTTTTTCACTCCACAATCAATAGCAGCATTCAAAACGTTGTCTGTTCCAAGAACATTTGTTTTTACTGCTTCTAAAGGGAAAAATTCACAGGAAGGAACTTGCTTCAAAGCAGCAGCATGAAAGATATAATCAACACCGTGCATAGCATTCTTAATACTACCTGGGTCTCTGATGTCACCTAAATAGAATTTCAGTTTTTCGTTTCTATAGTACTTTCTCATATCATCTTGTTTCTTTTCATCTCTAGAAAAGATTCTTATTTCTTTTATGTCAGTATCTAAGAACCTCTTCATTACCGCATTACCAAATGATCCTGTACCACCAGTTATTAATAACGTCTTATCTCTAAACACATGGTTACCTCTTTTCTATTTACTTAAAATGGCTCATAATTATTTCATATGATTGTTTTACATTATAATTTTTTTCTAAGTATTCTCTTGCATTAGCACCCATTTGATTTCTCAATTCTTGATCATAAAACTTTTTAATTGTTTCATTGAATGCAATTACACTATTACTTTCACTCCAATAACCAAAGTTACCCTGTTCAATTACTTTACCAATATCAGTATTCTTATCAGTAATTGCAAATACAGGTAGTGATGCTTGCATATAAGATAAAAGCCTTGAAGGAAAATTAGGGATTGTAAATCTGTAGTCTAAGAAGATTAGTCCTACATCACAAGAATTTGCTAGTTCTTCATAGTCATTTTTACTAAGCTGATAAAATAATTGTGCATTTGGCAATTTTTCATCATCAAAGAAGGACTTAAGTTTCCTATATTCTGTCCCAGAACCCACAATAACAAAATAGACATTTTCATTATTTTTATTAGCTTTAAGACACTCAATTATGAAGTTAATACCTTGTGGTTTTCCAAGGTTACCTCCATAAATATACACAGTACTATTAATTGGAATATTATATTTCTGCCTAGTATCTGCAATTTTCTGCTCATTCTTAACAATTGATACAGGTTCAATACTGTTTGGACATACTTCCACTTTATTAACTGACAATAAAGGATTATGTTTCAAGACAAATTCCACATTGGCCTCTGACATACATCCAATATAATCTGAAGTTTGATATAACATTTTTTCCTTTTTTCTGAAATATTTGTAAACGACACTCTTAATACCAGTCTTATCCATCATTTCAAGATCAACAGCATTCTGTGGGAATATATCCTTAAGTAAGAGATAAGTTTTTGCATTATCTCGTTTTTTCACATACTCTATAGCGTTCTGCAAAGTAATTGGCGGTGTTGTATACATAATTAAATCAAACTTAACATCTGAAAAAAAAGTCTTTATTCCCCATTTGAATTTTGACTCTAAAGTAATTGTTGAAAATCCTTTTTCAATCAAATTTGTTTTTTGAATATTACCTATCTTCAATTTCAAAATACTATAACCATCGTTTTTTATTAATTCTGTTGACTGTTGGTTTCTTCTTTCACTTGGAGAAATAATATATACATTGTGTTTTTTTTTCTTTACAAATTCCCTCATTAAATCTGTATAAATACCACTTTCATCAAGTGTTTGAAAGTCTAAAAGTGTTAAAAATAATATGTTCATTTTTATTTTATTCTCCTTACAGGAACACCAACATATACTCCGGATTCATTTATATCCTTAACCACTACTGATCCAGCACCAAAGATACATTCACTCGTGATTTTCACATTGTTACTTACTATACTGCCAATCCCTAACCAAGTTCCCCTACCAATATTAACTGTCCCTGCAATATGAACTCCAGGTGATACATGTACATAATCATACAGAATATTATCATGGTCTATTGAAGATGCAGTATTAACAATACAACTTTTTCCTATTTTAGTGTTGCAATTTATAACTACTCCGGGCATAATTACCGTTCCTAATCCTAGTTCTACCTGGTTTCCAATTACAGAATCAGGGTGTATTAGCACTGGAATGGAAGCACCTAAACTTTCAAGTAATTCATGGAACCTTTGTCTAACATTATTATTGCCTATACCAATAAATATTTCATACTCATTTATATAGTTGAATATATTATCAGGTGTCCCAATAACATTTAAACTCCTAGATTTTATCATGTCTATATTATCGTCTAAAAAAGAAATACTCTTCCAGCGGTTCATTTTGAGGGCAATGTCAGCTACAACATTCCCATGACCACTTGCTCCAATAATTAACAACTTATCCTTCATTTGAAATCCCATTCCTTTTACTTCCCTTAAATGGTTCCATTGTCGTAGCGGAAATTGAATTAATCCCTTCTCTGTCAAATACCTTTTTTATAGTAGCGAATATTATCTTCCAATCCCCAATAAAAGTTAAATTATCAACATATTTAATATCCAAATCAAACTTTTCTTCCCAACTTATTGCGTTCCGTCCATTAACTTGTGCTAATCCAGAAAGCCCTGGTCTAACTTCATGCCGTCTCTTTTGACGTTCATTATATAGAGATAAATACTGAACAAGTAATGGTCTAGGACCTATTATTGACATGTCACCTTTAAGAATATTAAATAGTTCTGGTAGTTCATCAAGAGAAGTTGATCTAAGTAACTTCCCAAAGCGATTAAGTCTTACACTATCAGGTAATAACTCACCTTTATCATCTCTTTCATCTGTCATCGTTCTAAATTTATACATCATAAATACATTGCCGTGTAATCCTGGTCTAGCTTGTTTGAATAAGATAGGACTACCCAGTTTAGTTTTTACTAGAATAGAAACAATTAAAAAGACAGGACTTAATACAATGATTGCAATAAATGAAAGAATAAGATCCATTGGTCTCTTTAGAAACCTTTCATATAAGCCAGTTTTAGACTTTCGCATTATTTTACCCACAATCCTTTAATAATACTGATCACTTTCTCTAAATCCTCATCAGTCATCTTTGTGTCAGAAGGTAAACATATTCCATTCTCAAATAATCTCTCTGACACATCAGAACCAACAAAATCATACTTCTCAAAGAAAGGTTGTTTATGCATTGGCTTCCATACAGGTCTGGACTCAATGTTTTCTTTTTCCAGAGCCTCCATTATATCTAATGGTCTTACATTTCCGTTTAGAGTAAGTGCAGTTAACCAGTAGTTTGGCGCATCCCAATCATTTACTGGCATGAACTGGACGCCTCCAAGGCTACTTAACTCTCTTTTATAAGATTCATTAATATATTTTTTCTTTTCAACACGTTGGTCTAATACTTTAAGCTGTCCTCTTCCGATACCAGCTACGACATTACTCATACGATAGTTAAAGCCTAGTTCACTATGTTCATAATGTCTTGCTTGATCTCTTGATTGAGTAGCCCAGAAACGAGTTTTCGCAATTCTTTCTTCATTATCTGAAACAAGCATTCCCCCTCCAGAAGTTGTAATAATTTTGTTACCGTTAAATGAGAAGATTCCATAATCTCCGAACGTACCCGTGTGTTTACCTTTATAGTACGTACCTAATGATTCAGCGGCATCCTCAATGACTGTTACATTGTGTTTCTTACAAATCTCCATAATCACATCCATATCCGCTGAATGACCGTATAAATGAACAATTAGAACAGCTTTTACATTTGGATATTTTTCGAATGCCTTTTCTAAAGCGTTCGGGCACATATTCCATGTTCCTTCATTACTGTCGATAAAGACAGGTGTAGCATTCTGGTAGATGATTGGGTTAGCTGTTGCAGAGAATGTTAAGGTCGAGCAAAATACGATATCACCTTCGCCAACACCAGCAGCCTTTAATGCTAAATGAATAGCTCCAGTTCCTGATGATAATGCAGCTGCGGCTTTTGAACCCACTTTACTAGCAAGCTCATTTTCAAATTGATTCACATTCTCCCCAAGTGGAGCAATCCAGTTTGTATCAAATGCTTCGTTTACATATTGTCGTTCATATCCTTCCTCACTCATGTGTGGAGAGGATAGAAATATTCTATTTGTCATATTGAGGACTTCCTTTCAGTATGGAGTAATTACGTTATTTAGGTAATAAAGACTTGTTAAGAATTATTGATTCTATACAACTCTTTATTATCTAATTTTCATGAAAGAAGTTAGTTGACTTGATAAAGAAACTCAAATCAACTAACTATATAATTACTTTTCAACTAATTGAGTATTTAGGACTCCTTCTAGATAATCGAGTAGTTCATTACGAATTTCCTTATTCTGCAACGCATACTCAATCGTTGTTTTAACAAATCCCAACTTCTCTCCAACATCATGACGCTTTCCTTCAAAGTCATAAGCAAACACTCGTTGAATTTCATTAAGCTTCTGAATGGCATCTGTTAACTGAATTTCTCCACCTGCTCCAATTTCTTGTTGCTCCAAGAACATAAAGATTTCAGGAGTTAAGATGTAACGACCCATTATTGCCAGGTTTGAAGGAGCTGTTCCTTGCTTTGGCTTCTCGACAAATTGATTGACACTGTATCTGCGTCCAACTTGATCTGTTGGATCGACAATTCCATAACGGTGTGTTTCAGTCTGTGGTACAGTTTGTACACCGATGACTGAAGCACCTGTTTCTTCGTATTGTTCCATTAGCTGTTGTAGGCAAGGCTTCTCTGATTGAACGATGTCATCACCTAGTAGCACTGCAAACGGTTCGTCCCCAATAAACTTACGTGCACACCAGATGGCATGTCCTAATCCCTTGGGCTCTTTTTGACGGATATAATGGATATCGACCATGTTTGAAGAGTACTGAACCTGTTCTAACAGGTCCGTTTTCCCTTTTTCCATTAAGTTCTGTTCTAACTCAAATGCATGGTCAAAGTGGTCTTCGATCGCTCGTTTCCCTTTACCTGTAACAATAATAATATCTTCAATCCCAGACTTGACGGCTTCTTCAACAATGTATTGGATTGTGGGCTTATCGACTATAGGAAGCATTTCCTTTGGCATTGCCTTTGTCGCTGGTAAAAACCGTGTACCTAATCCAGCTGCTGGTATAATGGCTTTTCTTACTCTTTTCATTCAATCTTCCCCCAACTAGTTAATCATGGCTGATTCAATGATTGGTTTAATGGTTAATTCATCAAATCGATTGTTCGCCACATTTAACAGGTAGTTTCTTACATCTTCAATATCCATGTTTTCATATTCAGTAATGAAGTTATAGATGATGCTTGGATCCACATCTGCTGCTTTGCCGATATGAATCTTTGGAAATACTTGTTCTTTGTGTACTTCTTCGTCATTCAGTAATTCTTCGTACATTTTCTCTCCAGGTCGAATACCAGAGTAGCGAATGCCGATTTCTTCTATTGAATAGCCGGATAGTTTAATTAGGTTTTTCGCTAAGTCGACGATCTTCACAGGCTCACCCATGTCTAGAACAAAGATTTCTCCACCTCGTGCTAATACACTCGCTTGGATCACTAAACGTGATGCTTCTGGAATTGTCATGAAGTAGCGCGTCATTTCTGGGTGAGTTACCGTTACAGGTCCACCAGCTTGAATTTGTTTCTTGAAGAGTGGAATCACACTTCCTCTACTTCCTAGTACGTTACCAAAACGAACGGCAACGAACTTCGTTGTTTCACTGTGTCTGTCTATATCTTGAATCACTAGCTCAGCAAAGCGCTTTGTTGCACCCATGACATTTGTTGGGTTTACCGCTTTATCAGATGAGACAAGGACGAATGTTTCAACCGCAAATGTTGCAGATGCTTCTGCTACATTTTTCGTTCCGAATACGTTGTTCTTTACCGCTTCTTCTGGATTACGTTCCATTAACGGCACGTGCTTATGTGCTGCTGCATGGTAGACGATGTTCGGTCTATGCTTGTCCATGATCGTGAAGATTTTGTTACGGTCTTGGATATCAGCAATTTCGGTTACGATTTCTGTTTTCGTACCAACGAATTGTGTCAGTAAGTCCATTTCAATCGAGTAAATGCTGTTCTCACCATGCCCAAGCAAGACAATTTTCTCTGGGTTAAAGTTCATAATCTGACGACAAATTTCTGAACCAATTGAACCACCCGCACCTGTAACAAGTACAACTTTGTCTTTAATTTGAACCGCAATCCTTGCTGAATCCAGCTGTACAGGCTCTCTTCCAAGTAAGTCCTCTACTTGTACATCACGGAAATGATTCACGGAAACCTTTCCGACCATTAAATCCTCGATACTTGGCATTAGATTTGTCTTTGCTTTTGTTTTGCTACATTCTTCGAAAATGACATTTAGTTCTTTCTTACTTAATGAGGGAATGGCAATAACAATGTGATCAATTTCTTTATCCTTTACGATTTCTTCAATAACAGAAGAACCACCTAGTACCGGAAGACCTAGTATATCTAGGTTTTGCTTTTTTACATCATCATCAATAAAGGCTACTGGCAATAAATCTGCTTCATTGTTTTCCTGTAATTGACGAACGACCATTGTCCCTGCTGAACCGGCACCAATAATAAGGGCACGTTTCTTAGGAGGTGACGTGTCTTTTGTAAAACGGCTGAGAACCGCTTCATTTACTAACTGACCACGTAATACTCTCCAAGCGAAGCGAGATCCACCAATTAAGATCATGTGCATCATCCATGCAATCATTAACACACGGACATACACATCTCCATTGATGATTAACTGAATGATTGCAGCTGTCCCAATCGATAAGGTGATTGATTTTGCTATCGCAACCAATTCAGGAATACTTGCATACTCCCATGCCCTCTTGTACAGGTGATAAATCGAAGCAAATACATGGTGACTCATAAAAATGGTAATTGAGCTCAGGAAGAGTGTTGGCATGGATAAAATTGAAATGTCAGGATGTAAAAAGAAATAGGCCATATAAATTGATAGTAAGACAATGGCTGAATCAATCATAAGTAATAGTGCTAATCGACTACGATAGGTCATCGTTGGTACTCCTCCTTTCTCGATCGTTGGAGCACCAACTTTCGAAAACCATTTTGTGGTAATATATCCTTATTTTGAGATATACGGACAGTGAAAAAGCGATAGCTGAGGTCCTATGAAATTCAGTACATCGGTATCGCTTGTGTGGTTGTGTATTTGATTTATCCGAAAATCCCTAAAAACTTACTTTTCTTGATTCTTTCTGGTGGTCCGGTAAACACAGTCTTACCGTCTACTAAGAGCTCTGCATTTTCACTGAATGCATACACAGGCTGGATACCGTATTCCTTTTCAACCAGCTCGTATGCTGCAGGTAATCGGAAATTGCGGCTCGTTGTGTTATGAGCATCTGATGCAATAAAATGAGTAAGATTTGCTTCAAGTAGCTGGTGAGAGAACTTTTTCACTTTCTTCCCCGAGTCACCTACCAGACTTGATGCTGTCACTTGCGTTAGTGCACCGTTACTTACCAGGTTGTATAATACATCAGGATTTTCCACAATTTCTGAATTGCGTTCAGGATGTACAATAATCGGTGTTAGTTCCTTCATTTGTATGTCATATAGAAGTCTCTCTGTATATCGCGGAACATGATTAGAAGGTAATTCAATGAATACATATTTCCCACCATCATTCATTGTTAGAATTCTATCATTCTCATAGTCTTCTAAAATCTCTCCAAAAATACGAGGTTCTTGACCAGGTAAGATCGTCAGTGGAATATTCTCGCGTTCTAACGCTGCGTTCAGTTCCACGACCTTCTTTATAATGATGTTTTTCGTATTTTCGTACTTACTTGTAAAGTGAGGAGTCGCAATGATAGAGGTAATACCTTGTGCAACAGCCTCTTTTGCCATCAGTAAAGATTCTTTTAGGTCTTTCGGACCATCATCAATACCATGCAAAATGTGACAATGAATGTCTATCATGACAATCTCCCCTTTATTTCACGCCCATTCGACACTTTATTATCCTACCATACAATTTCGGAAGTCGAAACGGGTATATTTTGTCGAATTATGACTATTTTACTATATTAATTTCCGTAATAATAATAGTACTGACTATCCTTCATTTGCTTGTTGTTTAAGACAACGCCTAGTAGCTTTGCCTTTGCATTGGATAGTAATTCCTTCGCCTTAAGCGCTGCTTCATTTTCCGTGTTTCCACTGCTAACAACTAGGATTACACCATTACATTGATTTGCTAATACTTGTGCATCTGTTACCGCAAGAACTGGAGGCGTATCAAATATGACAATATCAAACAGCTCATAAGCTGCAGCTAAGAAATCCTCCATCGAACGAGAACCTAGTAATTCTGCCGGGTTTGGCGGAATCGGACCACTAGTTAACACAAACAGATTTTCTTGTTCTGTTTCATGAATCGCGTCTTTTAGTTCTGCTTGCTTAGTAAGCAGGTTTGTTAATCCAATGGTATTCGTGAATCGGAATGTGTAATGCACCGTTGGTTTTCTAAGGTCAGCATCAACAAGTAATACCTTTTTCCCTTGCTGTGCAAAGACAACTGCCATGTTTGCTGTAGTTGTTGATTTCCCTTCAGCTGGACCAGAAGATGTTACTAACAGTGAACGCATCGTTTGATCTACTGTTGAGAATTGAATGTTCGTACGAATTGTTTTATATTGCTCTGAAATCGGTGATTTTGGGTTTGTAATTGTAATTAAGCTTCTATTTAACTTTTGCAACATTGTATTTTTACGAGCCAAGTGATTCACCTCTTACTTTTACGTTTTTCTTCTTATCCTTTGTTGTCACCTTGAATTCATTATCTTCTGTAATGACCATAATCGCACCAAGTACAGGTAGCTCTAATAGCTTCTCAATATCTTGCTCTGTCTTGATCGTGTTATCTAGATATTCAAGTAAGAATGCTAGTCCCACTCCAAGCATTGCGCCTACAACGAAGGCAATTGCCATATTTAATTCAGGGTTTGGCTTCACTGGATGTGGATTTTCTGGTACTTCTGCTTGAGACAGGATACTTACGTTATCGACACTCATAATAGAAAGGATTTCTGATTTGAATACGGATGCGATCGTGTTCGCAATTTCCGCAGCCATTTCTGGATTTGGATCTTCTACTTTAATATTCACAACCTGTGAGTTGTTTTCACTTGAAACGGCTACTTCACCAATTTCTTCAAGGTTTAATTGTTCTTTAACTTTTTCAAGTATTGTTGGGCTTTTTATGATCACACTATACGTATTAATTAATTGTAGGTTTGTTTGAACTTCACCGACGTTATACGTTTGTTGGTCTGTCTTCTTTTGGTTAACAAGTAGTTGTGTAGATGCAGAGTAAATCGGTGTTAAATAGAAGTAACTAACGACTCCACTCGCGATCGTCGCGATAATCGTTATAATGGCAATCATTGCAAAACGCTTTTTTAATGTTTGAAATAACTCTTTTAAGCTTATTGTTTCTTCCATAATGTCCTCCTGCGTGATCTATTGAAATTGTTTTTATCTTAAAAGCTTTTCTACGTGTTTGAGTATACCAATTATCTGGCGTCTAAGTAGTCCCTAAAATTTTTCCAATTAGGTCTTTCGTAGCAGCACTGCTATTCTAGTATTTTTTACTAGAAATAAAAATACACTTTATCATACAACATTCTACATATATCTTCAAACGCATCATACATAATCTGACATTCCATTTTGCTTGTAAAAAAGCTAGTGTGTCGTCTTCTTTCCTTGTAAACACTAAGCGTAACTGCCTGTCTTATCTAGGAATAGAGTACGTTCTTGGGCATGCTTGAATGTCCGTCGTTTGGGAAGTATTTGTGTCGATTCCTGTCTTTTATCGTCGTAAAATTTATTTATGACATAGGTCCATATGACCTTTTTATCCAGAATGATGCATAAATGGCCAGAAAATATGGAATGCTACTTAGCATGATACATGCTAAGTGGCGGACAGATGGACAGGTTCCTTGATCCGTAAATCGGTTCGTGAATCATGCTATATTGAAACTTTATGTTCTACTCCATTACCTACTTTTGCAGGATAATTTGACTAGAAACCAAAGATTATGTCGGAAACTCATTTCCAATTTATTCAAGAAACGACAACTTTTGTACTAGTAGAATGATAGACTTTTATCAAATAGGAGAAAGGCACAACCACTGAAAGGTGGCGTCGCAAAGCTACAGGGGCTATCGCCGGATACGGTAAGCCAGCCAGCTACCCCACTAATTATTTGGTAGGGGGAATCATGATGCCGTATTATTCATTTAAAGAGTACTGGACGCCATTACGCTTATTTCGAATCCGTTTATTTAAATGTCACGACAATGGACGTCTCTTTATTAAGATCGGAAATCGCGCACGTAAGCAGTTGATCTAAACCCAAAGGACAGAAATAATAATGGAGGAAAGATGAATGACCCACTTCTCAATACTAGATCGTAGAAGGTCCATCAAGGAGTCTTATCCTACATGTGATTACTGTCATCAACACATCATTGACTGCACCTTACAATATGAAGTATTCGATCACATGCATTGGGTGTGTTATCACTATTCCGTCGAACACGGCTCACTTCACCAGAACGAGCCTTGCGAAGATCCGCGCTGTCCTACGCTTGTACTGAGGGAGGGACAAAGAGACAGGTTTCTTCGCCCGCACTTGGAATGGAGTTCTTTTACGAAAAAATTGAGTTTTTAACCGTTCTTCTTACATATATTTATACATAATGATATGAGCCCTGATGAGTAGGGCTTTTTTCTATTGTAATACCTTTACCTTCACTTCTATACTTCTTATCCGTCTTGTTGTCCTCTATTTATTTGTTTCTTTTCTTAGTACACTAGTAGGTAATATAATTTGAAAGGACGCAGGAACCATGAACTATCAATCAACACATGAATTTTTTGATACTTATAACTTTCATGACGGTCGCTTCATCAACGTTACATCAGATAATGAGACAGTCACCTTTAATCTTGAATACATCTATCTTTCCGAACATCACCCTCTCAATCCATTTGATGTTGCAAAAAGTATTGGCCCAGTACGCCTTACCTTCCAAGGTGTGAAAGAAAGTAAAGGGATTATCCATGAAAAAAAGAACGAACAGCATGTTCCGCTCTCTACGCTTACGCCCAATGATGCCCTGGCATTTAAACAGAAGGAAGTAGATGGGGGCTATTTATATGAAATGCTCGCAAACGATGTAAAGCTCTTGCCTTTTTGCACGATACACGTCATCGCTTCAGGTTTTACGATTGAATGGGATACATTTGGGGAAGATGCTTGGTATGTTGGGTGGGATGGAAAGGCATGTTCTAATCAAAGAGAATAATTTTTTTAATGTACAAGGAAAAGTTCCTTAGACCACACATAGGAAGTACTCCTAATTTAGTAGGATAAGAAATTGCTTAAGTAATAGTTTATTGGATATATTTCCATACATAATGTCACATATAAATGAAGTATCTATATATATGTAATGGTTAACTTTTTTATTGAAGGTGATAATTTAGGAACTGTTTCTCCCGTTAAATAAAATCACTTTCATATAATTAAACATCCTGTGTGTATTTTTGGGAAATGTTGTGAATTCTTTTTTTACAAGGTATAATACAAATAAAATATATAGTAAGCAGGAGGCAAGTTTATGAGTGAAGTCTCTATAAAGTTTATTTATAAATTTGATTCAGAATATAATCCCGTTTATACAAACGGAGCTTATGGCGGTGCAACTCCAAACGGAGAAATAGTAATAAATTATTACCTTGAACGTCAACCAATTCCATATACAGAAGTAAAAACAGTAAATGTTAATAACGGAGAATTATTAGAATCATCAATTGTTGAACCAGTTGAACATAATGAAAATGTAGTCAGATATGTTTCTACTGGTGTCGTAATGAATTTAAAGACTGCAAAAGAGATACACGAATGGTTAGGAATGCATATTAGTCAACTTGAGTTGGAGGGAGGGGGATCTTGATGGTAGCAATCTCAGCTACAACTAATTCCTATAAATATAATGCTGGCACATTCTTTGATACTCCAAGAACTGTAATCTCATCTTTAAGAACTAATTTAATACCTTCGTCGGCAAAAAAAATAGATGTAACATTTGCTAAGGAAAAGAAAAAGAAATTAAGTAATTTAAAAAAGATTTCGATTATTAATAATCTAGATGCAAATTGGAACTACAATAATGCGTCACCAATATCAAAAATTATTGTGTTAAATTCCTACAAATTGATTAATGAGATAATTAAACAACCAGACCTCTTCCCAACTGCAAGAAATAGTATTCAAATTGAATACGAGAAAAGTAACGGAGAGTACCTAGAATTTGAAATTTTCCCTGATAAAGTGAATTACTTATATATCAACAAAGATGAGGAAGAGGTTGAATGTGATATCCAATTCAATGTCGAAAAAATTAATAAAATAATAATGGATTTTTATGCATCCAACAATCAGCACAGAAGAAAAACTATTTAGAAAAGTGATAACAAACCCTAACTTCTGGAAAACAGAAGAAGGTAGACCATCTTCAGCTTTATTTAAGGATTCATTGGGGGTTTCAGTAGACAGAGATGGTGGAAGAGATAGAGAAACCATCGTATCAACTTTTAAAGCAAGATTTGGCAATGATAACATTAGAGCAATAGTATATGTTGACGCGCGCTTTTGCTATGATATAGCTACACACTTGTTATCTGCTCCGGTAGATGGGAATGAGTTTCACGCTGAAATTCATGACTCTTCGGTGAGAGTACAGTTATCAGGTGGTAAAGCAAAGAAACTAGCAAATAATTGTCATGTTGTATACGAAAATCCAACCTACTAATTTATATTTTGGGTTGGATTTTCTTTGTAACAATTATTAAAAGTATTTTTAGATCAACTAATTCTTTATTTATATTGATATTAGGAAATAGAGTTGGTTACTAATATTCCTCAGAAACCTTTCTAATTTGAAGTAGCTGTTATTTTATTTTATTTTATTTTATTTTATTTGTAATAACTAACCTCATTCTCTTATCCCCACTTATACAGGTAATACCTAGAGAAGTTTTGTAAATAGCGCTAAAATAACGCACTAACCAAATTATCCCTACTAATAGAAAAAATATTAAAAAGTGGATGCATATTGTTGCTGACAAATTAGACTACTTCAATCATATCGTTAACCCCCTTTTCCTTTCTAACTCCTATATAGGACAAAGAAGGAGATCACAATGGTAACTTCATCCTTTTCTGATACACAGCTACGCTTAGTGTTTCAGGCGTTTCTTGACCCATTCTTAATCTAAAAGCATCCAATCTTAGGTGATTGGGTGCTTTTTTTGTGGCTTTGGCTGTGGTACAGAGGTTTATTAGATGAATTGATGATTATATTAGTCATTTTGCTGAGTATATTAGTCATTTTGAGGTTATGATTAGCTGGTTTTACCTACATATTAGCAAGTTTCAGTACTTTATTAGAATTTTACCATTTAATGTAATTACCATAATTCCAAATGAGGCACAAATAAGGTAATTGATCGCACGGTAAGCATGCCCCTATTCTAGCCCACTTCAATGCTCCCCCTGTCTTTGAACTAAACTACTAGTGTTCTAGAGACAAACTTCTACAAAATACCCTTTTATTTTCCAAATATCTATGGAATAATTAGATAGTTCTTTGGTACTAAAATTGAAAGGGGAAACATAATGAACCATTACAAAATTCGAAATGTACTAGCAGCTTCTACGCTTGCCGTTAGCTTTTTGCTACCAGTGACAACTGCCGGAGCTGAGGGAAATGCAACGACAATGTCAGTAGAAAGCACAGTGGAAACAGCTATTTTTGCTGATCCAAATCTAGAACAAGCAGTAAAAGAAGCTCTTGAAATTACAGATCGTGACCTTCAACTCAGCGATCTTGAGGGAATTGTAGATTTATATATTGCTAATAAAGGCATCACTTCATTAGAAGGTATTGAAAAAATTACAAACTTAAATTCAATCACACTTTATAAAAACAGCATTTCTGACTTATCACCACTTGCGGAACTGCCAAATCTTGAGTATTTATATGCAGGGGACAATCAGATTACGGACATCTCTCCATTAGCGAGCATGACAAATCTAGTAGATTTAACGTTAGGTGGAAACAACCTTACTGATATTTCTGCACTTGAGAACCTGACAAATCTTTTATCATTAGATTTAAGCAACTCAAATGTGGATTTATCTGTCATCTCTAATCTTACAAACTTGGAATATCTTAATTTAAATGAAGCAAATGTATCTAACTCAGAGCTTTCTTACTTATCTCCATTATCCAAGTTGTTATACTTACACGCATTTGGTAACGAAATAACCGATATCTCAGCACTTGGAAGCCTGACAAGCTTAGAGCAACTAACACTAGCAGAGAATAACATCACGGATCTTTCTGCCTTAACTAGTCTATCAAACTTAAATTACTTAGATTTAGAAGGAAACAACATCTCAGATCTAACTGGAATCTCAAATTTATTCCAACTACAACAGTTATTCCTTACTTCTAATCAAATTACAGATCTTTCTCCATTAATGAGTTTAGATGGTCTGGAATTATTAATGCTGAATAACAACCAAATCAATCGTATCGATTCTCTTCTAGGTTTAGAGTCTATTATGATGGTTAGTGTTCTAGGTAATCCATTATATGCATCGTCTCAAAGCGTAATTGATACTCTTACAAGTAATGACGTGTACGTTCAATTTGATGAAGAAGATTTCATTGAAGATGTTGTCACAGAAGTTCCGGCATCCTTCAAATGGGAATACACAAACGGTAAATGGTACTATGTTGATCAAAAC
Source organism: Bacillus sp. BGMRC 2118 (assembly GCA_008364785.1). Taxonomy (GTDB): domain Bacteria; phylum Bacillota; class Bacilli; order Bacillales; family SA4; genus Bacillus_BS. Next base: position 189,727 of record VTTJ01000004.1, read on the forward strand.
GGTAACAAGAAGACTGGCTGGGTAATGGATGGCACTTGGTACTATCTTGGACAAGACGGTGCGATGCTTTCAAACAAATGGGTATACGACGGTGGAGTTTGGTACCACCTAGGTAAATCTGGTGCCATGACTAAAAATAACTGGGTATACGACGGCGCTTGGTACTACTTAAGCAAATCCGGGGCAATGGCTAAAAACAGCTGGGTATATGACGGTGCTTGGTACTTCCTATCAAGCAAAGGTACAATGCAAACAGGCTGGGCTGTCATTTCTGGAAAATGGTACTACTTCTATAACGGCGGTCAAATGGCTGCTAACACGACAATCGGTGGCTACCGAATTGGTGCAGATGGAGTTTGGAAACAGTAATGAAGGAAAAAGGCAATTTCTCTTGTGAGAAGTTGTCTTTTTTTGTGGATGGGAGGACCCACCGAGGACTGCAGACCCTGGTGTTCGGTGGTATTTGCTGTTTTTGCGGTTTATTTGCCATTCTGGGCTTTTTATTAGCCAGATTGTGGTGGCTATTTGCTAGTTTTTGTATGGTATTTGCCATTTTTCGTAGTTAATTAGAATTTTTCCTTTTACTGGTAACTCGTGCCATAGTATTATCCTCTGTCTTAAGTACCTTCAATTTGTCTTTTTCCCTCATGCCAGGGGCTATTTTGGGCAGAAAATGGTGAGTTTGGGCGGTGTTTCGAATGATTTCGGGGCTAGATTGCAGCTTGGGGAGTTGCTGGGATGGTGATATTTGCTGATTTTACTAGTTTATTTGCCATTTTGGGTCTTTTATTAGCCATTTTGAAGGGGATATTTGCTAGTTTTGGCAGGATATTTGCCATTTTACGTAGTTTATTAGAAATTTTACTTTTTATGGTAACTCGCGCCATAGTACTATCCTCTGTCTCAAGTACCTTCAATTTGTCTGTTTCCCTCATGCCAGGGGCTATTTTGGGCAGGAAATGGTGAGTTTGGGCGGTGTTTTGAATGATTTCGGGGCTAGAGTGCAGCTTGGGGAGTTGCTGGGATGGTGATATTTGCTGATTTTACTAGTTTATTTCCATTTTGGGTCTTTTATTAGCTAGTTTGAGGTTGGTATTTGCTAGTTTTGATGGGGTATTTGCCATTCTACGTAGGTTATTAGAAATTTTCCTTTTATTGGAACCAGATGCACTCAGTATCTAGGAACACAAAAAGGCAACTTCTCTCCAAACAAGAAGTTGCCTTTTTTTCTAATGGATCCAAGCTCCAGTTGGACCGATTTTATATGACCCAATCATTGTATTGACTGCCATTTTACCACTAATTGGATAGAGGTAATACCACGTACCTCTGTCATTTAACCAGCCGGTTTTCATATTTCCATTTCTCTCAAAGAAGTACCACGTTGATCCTAGTTGTACCCAACCCGTTTGCATGGCTCCACTCGGGGATAAGTAGTAGGTCCCATGTTTATACAGCCAGCCGGTCTTCATATCTCCACCTGGATTTAAATAATACCAGGCTCCGTCCCAAATCCAACCGGTTTGCATTTTCCCATCTTGATCTAGGTAATACCAGGCTCGATCATACAACCAGCCGGTCTTGACTTTAGAATTGGTATCATAGTAATACCATGTTTCATTTAGATACGCCCAGCCGGATTTTTTTATCCCTCTAACAGTCATCGAAATCTCACTCTTATTTCCTGCTGCGTCTGTCGAGGATATCGTTAAAATGGTCCCAGGTTGTTGAAGTGGAATGTTTATGACAAACGTTCCATCGGCATGTGTTGTATTAGACCCAATTACCTTCTCATTCACTTTCACTTCTACTCTAGAACCTGCCTCCGCCTGGCCTCTAACTTGTGAGACTTCATCGGTAACTTCGTTAACTACCGGTTTCATAGGAGCCGTTTTATCGACAACAACGACTGTTACGATTTTACTGACATTTCCTACTGAATCTGTTGATGTGATATACAATGTCGTTCCAAGGGGCTGCACAGGAATTGGTACGTAAAAATCTCCTTCTGAAGTTGTTGTACTCGTACCAATCACTACTCCGTCAATTTTCACTCTAACTTCTATTGTAGAACCCGCTTCCGCCTTTCCCGTAACGCTTCTGGTTTCTTCTGTTACTTCGTTTACGATTGGATCAGCTGGAGGTGTTTTATCTATGACGACAACACTTTCACTTTCACTTATATTTCCTGCTAGATCTGTTGATGTCATGTACAAAGTCGTTCCGGCTTTTTGCATAGGTATCGATACTTCAAATCTTCCGCTCGAGTATGCTATACCTGTTCCAATCACGTTCCCATCAACTTTTACTCTTACTGTCGATCCTCCTTCTGCAGATCCTTCAACGAACCTGGCTTGATCTGTTACTTCGCCTACTCTCGGTTTTTCTGGAGCCGTTACATCTGTTACCTTTCGATTGGATTCTCTACTAGTGTTCCCGGCTTTATCTGTTGCCGTAACGTATAGAGTTGTTCCGGCCTTTTGAACAGGAATGGATACAGCAAAGTTTCCATTTGAATTGCTTGTAGCATTTCCAATCTTTAAACCGTCCACTATAACGTGTACCATAGACCACGCCTCCGCTTTCCCGGTAACGAATTCGTCTTTATCAGTTACTTCATGAACGACTGGATTCGATGGGGGCGTTCTATCCGTTACAGTTACACTTACAATTTCACTTATATTACCTGCTAAATCTGTTGACGAAACGTGTAAGATAGATTCAGCTTTTTGAGTGGGGATCGTTACGACAAACCTACCATCTTCATCCGTTGTTCCTGTTCCAATTTTTGTCTCATTTACTTTCACTTCGACTGTAGATCCTGCCTCTGCCTTTCCTTTAACGGATGTGTCATAATCGGCAACTAGGTATACGTACGGTCTTGCTGGTGCCGTTGTATCTGTGACAACAACACTTACAGCTTCACTGACATTTCCCCCTAAGTCTGTTGACGTCACTTGTAGGATCGTTCCACTCTTTTGAATAGGTATTGTTACAGTAAAGTCTCCATTTTCGTCTGTTGTTCCTGTTCCAATCTGCGCGTCATCCACTGTCACCTCTATTGTAGATCTCGGCTCCGCTTGTCCTGTAACGGTGTTGGCTTTATCGGTTACTTCCGCAATAACTGGCTTTGAGGGAGGTGTCACATCCTTCTCACCCTGTCCGAGATCTTCAACGAAGTACTTCCCGGAACCAGTTATCCCAATTGCCACTAAGTCATGTTGATAGAGTAGCTGCTTCACATTTAAATGTGTATGAGTAGAATATATGTATTCATCTGTATTGTACTTATACACGTGAACGGTTCCATTGTCATCCGCAGCATACGTTACTTGTTTTTCTAGATTAAAGGCAAAATCATTGTATGTACCCGGTAGTTTGAAATCATGCACCATATCTCCTGATTGATACATAGCAAGCTCAAATACATCCCCGTTCGTATTGTACATACTTAAACCGTCAGGCGTAATCTCTCCGGATGGAAGAAGGCCATAATCCCAATAATTAGGTAAATAGTATTGATTCATCACAGTTCCATTTACTATCTCAATGGCCTCCAACTCTCTCGCACCCGTTTCTATTTCAAGCGCATACACTTTCGACATAACTGGATTTGAATAAACATATGATTGCTCAGATATATACGGACGTCTTACTTCTTGGATTACTTTCTTATAATCCTCCAATGAATAAACAACCAAATCCCCACCATAACCGGAGCCTGGTGTAATGTATATGTGATGATCAACCACCGCAATATCAAAAGGATCTGCCTCAACGTCAAAGACTTTAGTTATACTAAAATCTTCTAGACTAATTTCAGCAATTGCGCCTATGTAGGGTCCTCGATTAGAGGAATCGTGACTCATTTTATGTTGCGTGACATATAGTTTATCTTCGTATAACTCCAACCTTTCTGTAGGATGAGGTAATGCCAAAGTTTGTATGTCACCTGTTTTATAATTAACAGCATACAGTGTCTTGCTCCCCAGCTTCGTCATATAGATAATCGAATTAACCGGGTCCAACACCGAATCATGCGGTTGAAAGTCTATGTATGTACGTGTGTTCCCTTCCTCAGCCTGTACCATTTGTGAAGGGACAACAGTTGAAAATATCAAGACAATAAACAATAAATACCGTACTGCTTGCTTCAATTCACAACCTCCTAAAATAGTAATCTATTACATTTTTTGTAAGCATGTTCATTTTATAGTTATTTAGGCTTATATTCAATAATTTTTCGAAAATTCCGGTATTAGGCCGAGGTTCCTTGACCCCGTCGAGCTGTGGTTTTAGCTAGTTTACTTGGTTTATTTGCCATTCTGGACTTTTTATTAGCCAGGTTGAGGTGGGTATTTGCTGGTTTTGGTGGGGTATTTGCCATTTTACGTGGTTTATTAGAGTTTTTCCTTTTACTGGAATCATTCACACCTAGCACTATGCTTCGTCACAAATAACTTCAATTTGTCTGTTTCCCTCATGCAGGGCATTATTTTGGCATGTTATGGTGAGCTTGGGCGGTAATTTGAATGATCTTGGGGTAAGATTGCAGCTTGGGAAGCAGCTGGGATGGTGTTATTTGCTGGTTTTGTTAGATTATTAGTCATTCTGGACTTTTTATTAGATGAATCATGGTAGATATTTGCCATTTTACGTGGTTTATTAGATATTTTCCTTTTACTAGAAACTCGCACACAGCACATGCTCTGTCACAAGTAACCTTCAAATTGTCCGTTTCCCTCATGCCAGGGCATTATTTTGGCATGTTATGGTGAGCTTGGGCGGTAATTTGAATGATCTTGGGGTTAGATTGTAGCTTAGGGAGCTGCTGAGTTGGTCGTATTTGCTGGTTTTGCTAGTATATTAGCCATTTTGGACTATCTATTAGCTATTACGTGGTGACTATTTGCCAGTTTTGGTGGATTATTTGCCATTCTACGAAGTTTATTAGATTTTTTCCTTTTACTGGAACCTCGCATCAAGGCATCCCCCTCTTATTTCAGGAAGTTCTAACTATTACCAAAATTAGCTTTTACTAGGATAATTTTACTATATAATAGAATAGTATATTTACTAGAAAAGAGGGCTTATTCATGAAACAACATACATTTTTAAAGGTATTGGCTACTTCCTCGCTTGCGGTAAGCTTTTTGCTGCCGGTGACATCTACCCAGGCTGAGGGTACTGGAACTACAGTTGTAACGGAAGCAGTTGCAACAGCGGAATCTGTCTATTTTGAAGATCCAAACTTAGAAAATTTCGTGAAGGAATATATGGAAATTAACGATCGTAATTTACTACCAAGTGATCTTGCAGAGTTAACTAATCTATATATCTACGAAGGGGAAATTTCCTCACTAGTTGGTTTAGAGCATGCAACAAATTTAAAAGAATTAGTGATAGAAAATAATGTTGTTTCAGACCTTGCACCTCTTGCAAACTTACAAAAGCTTGAGAAGATATTTGCAGGGTACAATCAAATTACAGACCTTACTCCTATTACTAATCTACCGAATTTAGAAGTTTTACACGTAGAAGGAAATAACATCACGGATAGTTCAGGTTTACGAAATATACCGACACTTGTATCTTTAGACCTTAGTGGCAGCCAGGTTGATTTATCTGTCCTTTCATCCCTTACGAACTTAGTAGGTCTTAGTCTAAATGGTTCCAATGTTTCCAATTCAGATCTACAGTATCTCACATCACTTTCTGAGTTAACTTCATTGGATTTAGAATATAACAAGATTACGGATATTTCAGCATTAGCTCCACTATCTAACTTGAAGCATCTTTCAATGAGTGGAAATGAAATTACTGATATATCGGTGATGAGTAATTTTAGTAACTTAGAAGTACTATGGATGAATTACAACAAGATTTCTACTCTCAAAAGTCTTGCAGATTTACATAACTTGTTCTCGATTGGTTTAGCCGGTAACGAAATTACTGACATCTCTCCGTTACGTAACTTGGATTACGTGAACTTTTTAATATTGGATGATAATAAAATTAATAAGATTGATACTCTCCTAGATATGGATAGTCTTTGGTCCTTACATTTAGATGGTAATCCTCTATATCTCTCTAGTAAAGGTGTTATTCAAACACTAATAAATGAGGGTGTGAATGTTAATTTCCGTGGACAATTCATTACAGACCCTGCCGAGCTCAGCTGGATCTACACAAATGGAGCTTGGTACTATGTAGATGGTTATGGTACGAAGAAAACAGGTTGGGTCCATTACAATCAATCATGGTACTATCTCGGACAGGATGGAGCGATGGTAGAGAACAAGTGGGTCAATGATGGTGGCACGTGGTACTACCTAGGTAAAGATGGTGCGATGGTGACAAGTCAGTGGTTACTACATGGTGGAACATGGTACTACATTGGTAACACAGGAGCAATGGTCAAAAACAACTGGTTACATGTAAATGGTACGTGGTATTACCTCGGCAACAGTGGTGCCATGCAAACTGGCTGGGTTCACATTTTAAACGATTGGTACTACTTCTATTCCGATGGACGGATGGCATCAAGTACAATTATTGACGGATATCGTATTGGCGCCAACGGAGCATGGATTGAACTAAAGATGGTAAAACGATTCTAGTGTTTTAGGGCGTCCCTCGAAACACCTCTCTCGCTTTCTTGGTAGCCTGAACAGTAGGTTACCGGGGTTTGTGAGTGCGAATTCTTTTGTAGGTAAATTTAATTTTAAGAATTATGTTTTTTTGCATGAACATAGAACGGAGTAGATGTACTCATTACGTTAATTGTTCATGCTTCTTTTTTAAATTTAGAAAGCTAGGAGGACTCACGATATGACTTATCCAATTTGTGTTTGCTGTAAAACACCCGTAAAGTTTGATGAAGCTCAGTATGAAGTTTTTGAAAAGATGCATTGGACGTGTTTTCACTTCGTATTCGAACATGACATGTATGATGTAGATGAACCGTGTGATGATCCGGGTTGTCTTTGGAATAGAGTGAATGACCATTATGTAGAATCCTATAACGCAATGATGATGTTCCTGGAGAATTACGCTAACCGTCAAAACACAAATGACATCAGTGTTCTCTTACGTGATCTGCAACTTCTGCAAGATGGTAGTAGCAAAGATCCAACGTTAGTAGCTGATTGGAGGGATTGTATCAATCACGTTAGGATTGAAAAACTAAGAAGAAACGCAGGGAAAAGGAACAGAGGAATAGATCCCCTGACACCTCTATAGACTGTACTATTTAAAAAAAAGCTCCCATCTTATGGTACTGCACCCCAGAAGTTAGAGTTATTAATCTAACTTCCGGGGTGTTTTTTTATGGCAAAGTATGGTGCGAAATTCAAATTAAAAATCGTTAAGGAATATCTTAAAGGTAATATAGGATATCGATCATTAGCTAAAAAATATGGTATCCCTACTAAATCTCAAGTTATAAGATGGGTTCGTGCTTATAAAGAATTTGGAGAAGACGGACTGCGTAGGAAGCATTCTAAACAAGTTTACTCTGTCCAATTTAAGTTAAATGTAATAAACTTTATGAAACAGACAGGTGCTTCTCACCAAGATACTGCGATTGTTTTTGAGATGAACAATCCTTCATTAATTTCGAATTGGTACAAAACCTTCTTAGAGAAAGGTGTAGAGGGCCTGCAAGAAAAAGTGAAAGGGCGGCCTTCTATGTCTAAAAATCATAAAGTTAAATCACAAAAACCAGAAAAAGAGTTATCTCGAGAAGAACTATTAGAACGTGAAAATGAACGTTTACGTTTAGAGAATTCCTATTTAAAAAAGTTAAATGCTTTTCAGGAGAATCCGAATGCCTTCCTCGAAAAGCACAAGCAGCGTTGGCATTTGAACTCAAGGAAGAAGGATTCAAATTAAAAGATGTATTAGTAGTGGTTGGTATTCCAGAGGCCACTTATCACTATCAAGTAAAGCAATTGAAAAAAGAAGATCCGGATAAAGAATGGAAGGAAATAATTACTGAACTATTCCATAAGCACGAGGGTAAATACGGATATCGTCGCATTTACTTAGGATTAAGAGGTCAAGGGTATCTCATCAACCATAAAAAGGTTCAACGAATAATGAGTGTATTGAATTTAAAATGTGAGAAATTCACACGTAAGTCTCGTTATAAATCATATAAAGGTACAGTTGGTAAAGTTGCCAAAAACCGCTTGAATCGCAGATTCAATACATCTATCCGCCTGCAAAAACTAGTAACAGATGTGACTGAATTTAAATGTACTGATGGCCAAAAGTTATATTTAAGTCCAATTATGGATCTATACAACGGCGAAATTATCTCTTTTGGTATATCTCAAAGACCAACATTAGATTTCGTTTTAGATCCATTAAATAAAGCATTGGAAATCATTAAAGACGAAGCAGAATATCGTACAACAATACACTCAGATCAAGGTTGGCATTATCAACATAATTCCTGGGTGAAAACTTTGAAGAAAAATAAACTCTTTCAAAGTATGTCTAGAAAAGCAAACTGTGCGGATAATGCGACAATGGAAAACTTCTTTGGGATTCTCAAACAAGAGATGTATTATGGCGAAGACTTAGTGCCTTATGAAGAGCTAAAAAGGAAAATTACGGAGTACATGGACTACTACAATAATGAACGTATTAAAGTAAAACTGGCTGGTTTAAGTCCGATACAATACCGAACTCAAACCAGCCAACTAGCTGCATAATAAAAACTCTAACTTTGTGGGGTCACTACCTATTAGATAGGAGCCTTTCATGTTTTATAAAAATTATTTCGCTGCCTTTGCCAATAGTGTATGTTCATTCACAACTGGTCGTTTCTTCTGAAGCAGTTGCTTACGAAGAACGATGAGTAATGGCTTCTCGATGTACGAATGGAACAGACAACCAAACGCAACGGTTGCAATAACGACGATTGTCATCAGCACCTGAATATGCAGGATATTAAGTAATCCAAGGTTCACAAATAATTTGTGAATTAAATAAAGTGCCGGGAAATGTGTCAGGTAGATTGAATAAGAAGCATCGCCCAGGTACGTAATCACTCTTGGAATATTTAGCTCTCTCGAAAACTCTAATGAAACACATCCTAATACAATCATGGCACTTGGAATTCCAAAGGCAAAAATACGATCAATATCGATATATCCGTGAATTGCATTCGCCATTGCTAAAATCGATAGAATCGTTCCTGTCACAATCAATAATGGACCCTGTTTCACTTTATAATTCAGCACGATATATGCAACTAGAATTCCGTATACAAACTCAATGTTTGTTGGATATAGCAAGCATAAAACCACATAATTCGTTGGTACATAAAAGGCAGTTAGTGCAGAGGCAACTACCCACACACCAAATACCCCAATGGCGATTTTCTTGAATTTAGAAAATAAAACAACTCCAAAAATCATATAAAACAGAATTTCAGACGTGAGCGTCCATGAAACCGATAGAGGCTGATAAACTTGTGGATATAACAAGAATGCCTTTATATGTGTCCCAATTTGATAATAATTTTCTGGAGCAATCCCAAATCCAGCTATAAATAACTCGAATGGCACTAGGATGAGAAGCGCAATCCAATAGATCGGATAAATTCGTATAAATCGTTTAATAAAGAACTTTTTAACTAGGCCGTTTTCATTTTTATCTTTATGATGAATGTAAAAGATAATGAATCCACTTAATACAAAGAATAGATCCACACCTAAATTTCCAGCGTAGAAAATTCCACCTAAATAATTAACTCCCCATGACATACAAATAGCAGTTGCATGGGAAACTAGAACTAGTAGCGCTGCTAATGCTCTAATCCCTTGCAGGGAGGATAATTGTTGTCTATTGTCCATTTACATTTCTCCTTGTTGTCTTTTACTTGAGTTGGAAGAAAACCGTAGTCCGTTCATCACTCATTCAAAAATCACACTAAAAACAATGGTATAGTATCATAACGTTAGTTGCAAGAATTTTCCTACTAAATTTCGACAAAAATCATACCTTCTTATTGTAAAGACTCTTATACATTTGTCTATACTTCTCTCCTATTATTTTAAAGGTAAATAGTACCTAAATACCCACTATTGTTTGTTTGGCAGATTGATCTTCCTTTGCACAACGAGCTTGCAAGTCTGAATTTCTGCTTTTTCCCTTACCTATATATTGGAATGGTTGGTATTAATAGTATGCACCACAATCAAAAGAATATTTTTCTGCATGTTCAATCTTTTACCAATATTCACTTTATATAGGATATTTTTACTATATAATAGATTTAGATACTTAGTAGAAATGAGGACATTTAATGAAGCAGCATACATTTTTAAAGGTTTTGGCAACATCCTCGCTTGCAGTTAGCTTTTTGCTACCGGTGACATCTGTCGGAGCTGAGGGTACTGGGAATACAGTTGTAACGGAAGCCGTAGCACCAGCGGAAACTGTCTATTTTGAAGATCCTAACTTAGAACGTATTGTGAAGGAAGAACTCAGAGTTACCGGCCGTAATCTTCTGCCAAGTGATCTTGAGAAGGTACGTGATCTATATATCAATGAAGAGGGAATTACCTCACTAGTAGGATTAGAGCACGCAATCAATTTAGAAGAGTTAACAATTGTATATAATGAAATTACAGACTTATCACCTCTAGCGAACTTGCAAAAGCTTGAATCTTTATTTGCTGGAGACAATCTAATTACGGATATTACTCCTTTAATAAACTTACCTAGTTTAGTAGATTTACATTTAGAAGGAAATAACATTGGCGATATTTCAGGATTAACAAACCTATCAACACTGAAGTCGTTAGATCTTAGTGGCAGTCAGGTTGATTTAACCGTTATATCATCCCTTACAAACTTGTCCATTCTAAGTTTGAGTGATTCAAATCTTTCCGATTCAGATTTACACGCTCTTACACCACTAACGAACTTGGTTTCTTTGGAACTAGGATATAACCAGATATCAGATATTACACCATTGGGCAAATTAGTCAATTTAGATTTTTTGTTTTTGCATTCTAATGAAATTTCTGATATTACGGCATTGAGTAATCTTAGCAAGTTACAGTATTTAGCCTTAGAAGATAATCATATTTCTTCCATTGAAAGTCTATCTACTCTATATGATTTAAATTGGATTCGTCTGGGCAATAACCATATTACAGACCTCTCCCCTCTACGCAACTTAGAAAACGTGAGAGATTTACATTTGGAGAATAATCAAATCACTCACATAGATGTACTATTAGACATGGACCTTTTATGGTGGGTTGATATTAGCGGAAATCCTTTACATGAATCTGCTCAAAAAATTATCGGCACGTTGGAGGGCAGAGATGTATTTGTTCACTACGATGATGGTATAGTCTTGTCAGGTCCTGGCTATTTAACATGGCAATACAGAGATGGTGCATGGTACTACGAAGACAGTTATGGAGGAAAACAAACAGGCTGGGTCAAATACAATCAAGCTTGGTACTACCTCGGTCAAGATGGAGCCATGGCAGAGAATACGTGGGTCAAATATGGTAAGAACTGGTTCTACTTAGGTAAAGGTGGTGTGATGGCCACTAGCAAATGGATACAAGACGGTAACACATGGTATTACGTAGACCGAAACGGGTATATGCTCAAGAATCATTGGATTAAGGATGCAGGTGGCCGTTGGTATTATGTAAATGACACAGGTCGCATGATGACAAATAATTGGTTATATAATAATGGTTCTTGGTATTACCTCGATAGCAACGGTGTGATGAAAACCGGCTGGGTTCAACTCTCAAATAAATGGTATTACTTCTACAGCAGTGGACAAATGGCTGCCAATACCAAAATTGGTGGCTATACAATCTCGGCAAACGGTGCCTGGATTAACTAATGTTGTGATCTCTATCTTATAAATCCAACAAGATAGGGATCACAATTTTTGATTGGAGGTATTATCTTGTTGCTACTCACTAGAATTATTTTTGCAGTTATCGTAATCATCCTCTCGGTGTATGGTTTTGTCACACAAAACACCAATATGTTTCCATATATCTTTATGTTCTTAAGTTTAATGATGGTAGTGATCGGATTAGACGAATGGAAAAAGGACCGGAAAATGTATTGCTGGATAAGTTTTAGTATGAGTGTCGTATTACTACTTGTAACATTTCAAGCGTTTAACTAACGAAGTATCAGGCAGGTGGAGTAGAATGAACAATTTAACAAGAACTCTTCTATATTTATTAATCACAACCTTGGTCTATTTAATTTTTATTGAAAGTGCCATGTATACCTTTAATGAGGAATCAGCATTTTCAGGGACGATTGCAGCCATTTCTTTCATTGGTTATCTAATAGTTTGTTACCTTTTATCCAGGAGATTTGAATTTGGGAGATGGAAATATCTATTTTTCATCCCCTTCATTAATGCAATCCTATACATCGTAGTCCTTTACTCAACAAAGATCCGTGTTCTGCTGCCAATGGAGGAAGAGAATTTCGGCCTAGGTATTCTGCTCATCCCCATAACCATTATTATGTGGATTCTTTTCTTGGTCGCAACTTTTATTGGTATTGCGAATCGTAAGTATGCAATGAGATAGACTTTCATTTTTGTGAGGTGCTTGAAAATGGAGTGGAATGAAATCAAAAACGAAGATATAAAGGATTTCCTGAGTATGTTTGGTTATTTTCATGATAGTTGCTTAAAAGAATTAATGATGTGGACTGAGTTTAGTGTGGATGATAACCTTGCAATGGCGTTTGGTGAAGGACTCGACACCAAGATACGACTACTTATTCAAAGACAAGAAAAAAATCCTTCTGCGATAGAATTATTATTTGAGGGCGTTTGTGAAAGTCATCTAGATAATTACGGGTTTATTTATGATGCGAACATCACGTTTCAGGATGAAACCTTTTATTGGGCCAATCATTATGATTGGAAACCAAATGACGCGGATCAGGATGTTACATGGATCGCATCTAAGAAGATAAAATGGCGTGATGTAAGCAATTGGATGGGAGAAAAGAGAAGATATGTTGTAGAAAGTGATCGGTAGACATTACCCTAACTTTCTACAACGAAAGGATCAGATTTAGCTCTGATCTTTTTTTCATTATTAATAGACCCACTCTTCCCCAGGCCCTTCCTGTATATCGTGAGGTCGGTCCAATTGTAATCCAGATGAATGGTTTGGATTATTTGCTTGTAAATAGGCAGATACAATATTCAATTTGGTCGGTGTATCAAAAACCGTGATTGTATAAAAGGTTCTCCCAATGATATCTTGTAAAAAGGAAGGCTGTTTCCACGAAACTACGTATGAAGTATCATTTGCACTCCCTGTATACCCCATTAAGACACGCTGTTCATAACTACTTAATGTAGCATCATAGCTTATTTTTTCTAATTTAGAGTGACTATTCTTGTCCTCATCCCACCAAATTTGTCTGGCCGATTGTCCAGTGATTGTCACAAATTCATTTAATTGCGTCACAATGCCAAGTGGTGCCATATCCCGAGGCGAATAATCAAATTGATGCTCGGTAATCGTGACAAATTTCCCCTTCCCCACATCGTGAAGTATTTCCGTCACCTTCACTAGTGAATCTGAGCTCATTTTTGGTGAATTTTTCAGAGCCTCCAGTTGCTGATTGTATTTCTTTTTACTAATATATTTTGCGTCTCCTTCAGTAGGATACACCTTGTATATTCTCTCTTTTTTAGTGTGAATAACTTGTAAGTCCTTGACCAGATCAATTTCCTCTTCAGACATCTCGGTGATGACATGATCAGAAAACCCAAACTCTTTTAATTTCGTATAGATTTCCTTTGATTGTTTAGTTTCTGCTGCTTTCTTCACAGTTTCTGCTGATACTAGTTCCTTCTGATAAGACTGATCCACTGCTATAAAAACTGTATACAACAAGAGAAGTACCGTCATGATTGTAGCCACTCGCTGTACTACGTTCTTCTTATTCAAAAAATACCACCCTTTTATTTTTGTCTATAGTATAATAATACCAATAATTGATAATATTCGGTAAACTTTTTTAGGAGGAATTTATAAATAATGGGATTTTTTGAAATGATTGTGGGGTTTCTCTTCATATTTTTAGATTTTACGTTCCAAGGGGTGAATGTACTTCCAGACTTTGTAGGATATTTCATCCTATTTCTCGCAGTTGACCATATTGGTAAATATACGCACAACGGCTTATTTACTAACTTGAAGAAGCCGATTATTTTATTATTTGTTGTATCCTGTATCGCATTTGCTATGGAACACTTCTCACCACTAGTCGGAGTGCTTGGAAATCCGGTATCACTAGAAGGACAGATTTTTTGGCTTCTTTTCTTTGCTACACGACTACTCTTGAAAGTGTATGTTTATGTCCTTTTATGTAAGGGAATTTATCATGAAAGCATCATTGTGAAACAGCAGGCACTAGCTGCCCAATCACGATTTGTCATGAAGATGGCCATTACTTATGAAGTAGCACTCGTTATCTTTATGATACTGGTTCAGTTTAACGTAGGTGATATTGTATACGAAGGTGAAGTTTCTCAATACATAGCCGGAGCACTCTTTGTATTTGCGATTGTCGTCTTTGTTCTACTCGTACGATTAATCAATCATACAGAGCGCGTGTTTGCCCCCAAAAAAGAGGATGAAGAAGAAGAGTTACACACTTAAATACGATTCACACCTCCCCTGTGGAGGTTTTTTTAGTGAAATGGAACTGCGTTGATTACGCAGCAAATTACCAAATTTTAAATTTGTTTTATGCACTCATTTTTATTACCATCATTAATATAGATTAGCAGTATAGGAGGTTTATAGATGAGAGTTTTATCGTCATTACTTCTTGTGTTTGGCATTGCGCTCATCATTGGATATCCTTCAAATGTGCATGCAGAGACAGGGAATGATACGGGTTGGCAGTATAGTGAAAATGCCTGGTACTATGTAGACCCTGTCACGGGTACGATAAAGACAGGCTGGATTCACGTGAACCGAACATGGTATTACATGGATGTGGAGGGGCGTATGCAAACAGGCTGGACTCAAGACTCGGGCGTGTGGTATTACCTCAAGACTGATGGTTCAATGAAAACAGGCTGGCTCCAATATGGTGGGCAAAAGTACTATTTATCTCCTTCTGGCGCGATGCAGACCGGATGGCTTCTTTATAATGGAGCCTGGTATTACTTCAATAATTCAGGTGCCATGAAAACAGGCTGGATACTCGATCAAGGAACATGGTATTACATGTCTTCAACAGGTACGATGCAGACCGGGTGGCTCCGCAATGGTTCGCATTGGTATTACTTGGACTCCAGTGGGAAAATGAAGACCGGTTGGGTGAATCTAAATGGCTGGAATTATTTCACCTCAGCAGGGATTTGGGTTCAAAATACAGCAGCCGATGAGCTGGACACTGTCTGGTCACACAATCAATTAATCTTAGTTACCACCTCTGGGTATGATCAAGTAGCGGCGAAAATTCGTACCTTCGAAAAGGTGAACAACAAATGGCAGGAGGTCCTATCCACCTCTGGGTATATCGGTAAGGCAGGTTTTGCGACTGTGAAGAAAGAAGGTGACCAAAAGTCACCACGAGGCAAGTTTTCCATTGGTCCTGCATTTGGCAGATACACAAACCCTGGTACAAAGCTTCCCTACCGCCTGATTACATCAGATGACGTGTGGGTAGATGACCCGAGTTCTACACTGTACAACACGTGGCAAAAAGCCTCTGAAAACAACGGACGTTGGACCAGTGCCGAGAAGATGGATATCCCTCTGTACAACTATGGTTTTGTCATCAACTACAACACAGAGAATACGATTCCAGGTGCAGGCTCGGCGATCTTCTTCCATGTCGGCACCAGCTATACACTAGGCTGCACCGCAACGTCTCAAGAGAACGTGATATCCATCTTAAAATGGCTCGATCCCAACAAAAAGCCGATTATCATTCAAACACCAGAGAGCGAATTAGGGAAATACTAGGAAGCATGGGGACGGTTCTCTTGCTTCCTGAGAAGCACGGGGGAAGCGCGGGGACGGTTCTCTTGCTTCCTTTTGGCCCAGGGGAAAAAGAAAATCCACACAACAGTATGCGAAGTCAAAAAGAGAACGCAAGAATGCATAGAAGTAATGCAACCTTGCGTTCTTTTCGTTTATTCATCTGACTCCATTTCTTCTGCCCTCACCACGATCAGAGCATAGGTATAGCCTGTTGATGGATCAGAGAATTCCACATCATAATGAATGTCATTGTATTGTTCAATAATGTAGTCGATACTTCCAAAGGGAGCCCCTTTATCCTTATATTTATCTGTTTTCAGCTTTATTCTTGTATAAACTGTGTTCCCTCTGCCTCCTCATGAGGAAGCAGGAGAACCGTCCCCATGCTTCTTAAACAAACAAAGAGATGCCTAAACCGAGTGGTAGTACTACGATGAAAAAGGCTATAACAACTGAGAGTATGGCCTTCCACACCGAAAATTCATGTGCTTCTCCTAAACACTTTACAAAAATAATTCCGGACCAAATGATAAGGATAATTTCAATAACTCCGAAGCCCAATAATAACGCTATATCTTCATCAATCTTCAGCGTAACATTTTGAAAGTTTTCCATTCCATATAAGAAGAGGGATGGGACCCAAATTACTAGCAGCTGAATAACTAATGGTATAAACGAAAATGCAACCGCATAGCGTACCCGACCAGTATTACCGCGCCCTCCAACCATCCTCCCCGTCCAAGCGAGCAGCGAAGGTACGATAAAATAATAAATCAAGCTTCCTACAATAGTAGCAAAAATAAGTAATAATATGAGTGTACCCGAAGTAACAGAATCTCGCGCACTATTCCCTGAGGCTCTGTTCATTGTCTCGGCTAGTGAACCGACAATTATTAAAAAAATGAGTAATGTATGGTTCTTCCCCACATTTTCTCGTAATGTTGCTCTCGGTTTCGTCCATATCGAGATCCATGGGTTAGTTGTGGTGCTGTTTTGATTTTGAGTTGATGGTTGCAATGAGATTCCCCTTCTCTTTTTTCAATATAAAAGCCTACTAAAAAGTACAGAGGTTTTATGGCATTCTACGTTTTGAATACCATCTATAAATATAGAAAAGATCCTATAGAGATAAATAGCACACTTGAGATTATTGATTTTATCCAGATTACTTTCTTACTGATTCCTGCTTTATTTTCTAAATAGTTACTATAATTCACTATTAATACAAATCCTAAAAAGGCACTTAAAAAGCCCTTTGTATCATGTACTGATAAAAATCTTAACCCTGCTAACCCTATCATTACAGTACCTACCAAACCAAATGCCATAAAAATATAAAGACGCATAGTCATATTACACCCCTGACTCAAGTACTAGTAAGCTAGCTTAACCTTTTCTAGTATGATTACTTACTTATCACAGATAACTTAGGTTCATTCAACTAATGATCAACTGTTCTCTCAAACCATTAGTCTTCCGTATCATCACATCCGGATAATCCCGTGGTGTCGTCTCTCTCAATTCCTTCTCTTCGAATACTTTATGGCAGATTAACGTTTTCCAGAATTGCTCGGCTCCATCTAATAATGCTTCAAAGAACTGTCTCCTAGGTAATTTCGCCTTGGCATATATTTCGGAAGGTTGCCATTCATCTTTAATGATAAACTCCACGTATGTCGAGTCTACTGGCTTCAAGATCATCACGACAGGGTCGATTCCATATAGGATCTCAACTTCCCCCTTCGATAAATACCCTTCAATCGCAGCCATATACGTATCACTCCATAAATCTAACCCGCTTGGACCATCTATTCCGAGTACAACCTCATCGTTATACTTTATGGTAATCAGCATTTTGATATGTTCAGGTGTGAACTTAGGTTGTCCTATAAACTCCCTAATTTTTTGTTCATCTTCTAGTGAGATGTAGCGTTCTTTATGTGTTACATCGAAACGTGACTGTATGTACGTTTTTATTTCAAACATTTCAATCTCCTTATTGTAAACTTCAACGCTGGGTTACATAAGTGGATGATATTAAAAGAAATAGATAAGAAGAAATAGTGCTGCCAAACTAAAGTCAGTGAGAATCCTCTTAGTTGTATCCTTAATGAGCAATCCCTCTATTCCTTCTAGTAGAGATGTAACTGCACCAATTATCAAAGCTGAGCCTATAAAAAAATCTAAACCAAATATAAAGCTCAGTATTACAATGACTACTACTAAAGGTGTGTATAGCCTCTTCAACACCTTGAATATCCCACTACTCTCTCTTTTTCTATCTTCAAATAGTAAGTCAAAAATCTTCATTTCTTACGACCACCAATCAATTTAAAATTGACACCACTTATTTAGGCTACTACCTAACGTTCTATATTCCCTATTTATCTGTTTTTTCCTTCTATTGGAAGCACGGGGACGGTTCTCTTGCTTTCAATGAAGGAAACAATGGGAAATAGTTGAACCATTTAATGAATTTGAAGAGGCTTTTAATTAATAATAATATAATAATAAGAACGAGGTTAATCTCAATTTAAAACACAAAAGAAGTGATGTAGTATTTTCAACCGTCATTTTATATGTACCTATTTACTACTTTCAAAATAGAATATAATTCATAAATATTTCCTAGTTTCATATTTAATGTTGTATTTTGAGTAATGTACACCTTGTACTCATATTCAATATAATTATTTATTAAAGTTAATTCATAGCTACTATTTCCATTTTCATTAGGGTCTAATAGAACACTCAATCTATCTCTTAATTGCTTCCCCTCTAAAGTAATTAAGAGTTTATTCCCAACTTCATGCCACGTTAACTCTAATCGATGATTATCTTTGTTTTCACTATCAATATATAGAGAAACATAAAAATAGGTTGTTTTGAATGTAATCTTTTCTACTTCATCCATTATAGTAACTTCTTTACTATAGATTTCTAACTGTTCCTTTGTTAACACGTCTTCCCCCATTACAATCCCCCCTAATATAGATATTTTAGCATCACAAACAGAAATATAGATTTATTAATTTTCATTTATGGTTACTTTTTACGTTCTCTATTATCTGGAAGCACGGGGACGGTTCTCTTGCTTCCGGTAAGCTGAATCGAGGAATTCTCCTAGCGAAGTCAAAAAATGAACACAAGGATACATAAAAAATGATGCATCCTTGTGTTTTTTATTGGCCTCTTTTCTAATATTTTGTGCTTTTAGTACAATTATTTTTGGTCTACAACCAGTTTTAGAAGCAAATTGAGTTTGGATAAGAAAAGAGCAACTCTTTTTATGTATAGAAGTATCTAAATACTAAGTTCAAAATCCGACTTTTGGGATCCTTTCTAGAAAGCAACAATCTATGCGTATACAGCCATTTTATTTTATTCATCTGATTCCCTCTTTCTTCCCTCCTTGTTTCACTAGCATAAATGAATTTAGGAAGCAGGAGAACCGTCCCCATGCTTCCAAGCAAAAAAACCAACAAGTCACACTCCGAAAAGTGAACTTATTGGTTTTCTGTTTATAATTTATTTTGTGCTTTGTAATCTTTATTTAGATCTTTTATGAAGCTATAAATGATGAGCCCCATAATTAATGCGAGCGGAAAGGCTGCGACAATTGAGAATGTTTGAAGCATTGCCAGTGTACTTTCATTAAAGATTAATGCAATTGGTAAAATAATAAAGATTAACGACCAGAATACTTTAATGAACTTCGAAGGTTCTTGACCTTCTTTTAAGCTTTTTACAGAGTACTCTGCAACAACTAACGTAATTGCATCAAATGTACTAGCATAGAAAGCAATCATCGCAATCGCTAATAATACAAGTGCGATGCTGCTGATTGGAAGCTGTTGAATCATTTGAACAATTACTTCTGAAGGGCTTGCACCTTCGAATAGCTTACCCGATAAATCAAGATTTCCTTTTGTTTGGTGGAACAATCCAAAGTTACCGAACACAATAAATGAAGTGAATGTTCCTAATAAACCACAGCTAAATCCACCAATAATTGTTTGCTTAATTGTTCTTCCTTCAGAGATTTTCCCAATGAAGAATGGTGTTGCTACAAACCAAGCAATCCAATATGCCCAGTAGAAGATTGTCCAGTCTTGCGGGAAGCCAGAGCCGCCTTCACTTGAGATACGAAGTGGATCCATCCATGTTGCCATGCTGAAGAAATCATTCATCATTTTCCCAATACCCGTTACACCACTTTCAACGATGAACGTTGTTGGGCCAAAGATCAAAAAGATTCCAATTAGAGCTAAGAAAATAATAACGCAAATATTTGCAAGCTTCGAAATCGCCTTTAGTCCTAATATAACAGCAGCTGTATAGACAGCAGCAATAGCTATTAAAATGACAATGGTTAAACCTGTACTTTGTGGAACTCCAAAAATAGTTGAAACAATTAAAGATAAAAGCGGTGTTGCTAATGAGAATGTCGTTGCCATTGCAGCAAGTAATCCCACAATTGAGAAGATATCAATTGCTTTACCTAAGAATCCGTCTGCTTGATTACCAATCGTTGAACGACATGCCTCTGATAACGTTTGTCTTTTACGTTTTTTCACATACATCATGTACCCATACGCACATGCTGGAAGGATGTAGAAGCTCCATGGAATCGGACCCCAGTGAAATAACGGATACGCAGCTGCAAAATCTGTTCGCTGTGCAAGAGTCGGATCCTCAATTCCAAATGGAGTTGAACCGAAGTAATACGCCCATTCAATAAATGACCAGTATAAAATATCTGCCGCCATTGTTGAGGTAAAAATCATCGCACCCCAAGTAAAATTATTAAATCTCGGTTTTGCTGTATTTCCTAGCTTTACATTTCCAAATTTCGAAAAGGCTAGCCAGATTGATAGTAAAAAGACAGCAAGTCCAAAAATCATGTAGAATGCGCCCCATTTACCTACAAACAGGCTTCTTAACGAATCAATCGCGTTACCACTTGCAGTCGGAAATAACAATAAGAAAATAGAAAGGATAATAATAATGGCAAGAGGCACAAGAGTAATAAACCAATCGATCTCTTGTCCTTTTTTAGCTTGTGGTGAATTCATTTACACGTTTCTCCTTTAGTAATTCTGTTGTTTTTTTATAATAATCTTTGGCATAACGATACATCGTAAGTGTATATTCGCCGAAGGTTTCCCCTAGTGCTTGCTTATATTGCGCCCATAATGTCCATAAAAAACCACCCAGTGCCATGTAAGCATACACTCGAATTCGTTCTTCATGGGTTGGGTTTTCTTCAAAGTAATAACCCATTAGATTTTCTACCTGCTGTTGATCCATATAGCTATAGATGGCAAACATCGAGAGATCGATCACAGGATCTGACATCGCTGCATATTCCCAATCAATTAGTTTAAACTGACCATTTGGCAGCACTAAGAAGTTATCATGATTTGGATCAATATGTGAGAATACCGATGGAATGTCCATATCCTTCAAAATAGAAAGCAGCTCACTCATCTTTGTTCGAACGTTCGAATAATCTTCGAAAAGAATCGCATCACTTGCCTTACAAAGTCCTTCATAGACAAGAATATTTTTTTCTATATTAAAGCTATGTGGAACAACAATATTACTTTGGTGAAGCTTTCTCAATATCTTCATACTCTCAATAAGTTCACCATCATTTTGAACATCAACACTTCTTGCACCTTGTTCAAATTCTGAGATTTTCACTCCACTTTTCGGGTCGATATACACAATGTTTTCTGTAATCCCCAGTGGTATAACAGCCTGAATACTTTGGAATTCTTCATCTCGATTAATGAGCCTGTCCGTTCCTTCTCCTGGGATTCGGCATATATAGGCTTTATCATGAATACTAAACACAAAGGACTTATTCGTCATACCTAGCTTCAATGGCTTAATATCCGTAATTTCCGATTCTTTCACATGGAAAATGGAAGAGATAAGGGAAAGGATTTGATTCTTAGAGTGTTCTCTGTAAGAAGGATCAAACGCTCTCAGCTCTTCAAGATTTTCAAACTCATACACGACATTTCGGTCCTGTGGGTTCATATACATATCTAACTGATCAAGGTTGTTTTTATAGACATCTTCCCAATAAAATTGATCAGCCCCTGGCAATCCATATGTGTCTACTATTAGAGGAATCAGCTTCTCAGAGAATTCCTTGGAGTAGAAAACAGGTCCGTACATATGCCACGTATCTGTTCCACCAATCTCAACCTTCGTAATTCGGTTCTTCTTGTCTGTGGTGATGCACCATTCCGCAGTCGGACCATCCGACTTCACTGCACTGTACCAGCTTTCAAACTCATATGCATTGAAGATATTTTCCGTCATATAATTATCACTGCATAGAATATAGGTGTTTTTTAGTAAATCCCGTACATGATAGATGGTTGAGATATTGTTCTTTGTTGCATAATCCGGGTTATAGACAAGCTTGACTCCATACTTATCAATCAAGTATTCAAACTTCTCCTTCAAATACCCAACAACAAGCGTAATGTCCTTAATGCCAACTTCAAGCAGCTGCTCAATCTGACGTTCAATCATCCTCTCTCCCAATACCTCTAACAACCCTTTTGGAGTTTCAAAGGTGATCGGAACAAATCTAGAGCCAAACCCCGCCGCCATAATTATCGCATTATCTACTTTGTAAGGTTTTAATAGATTCTCTGCCTTATCTGTTAACGAATAACCATTTTGTGTATGTGTAATATACCCCTCGTCCATTAACGAGCTAAATAACTTATTTGTTTTCCCAAGAGATATATTGAGTATTTTCGAGAGCTCCCGTTGCGTAACTTTGTCTTCTTTCTTTAACTCTCTTACTATCTTTAACGCTTCAACGTTCATTTTATATACCTCCCAGAAGGTTCTACTAACATTTTATTTCAAATAATGTTCATTTTCAACAAAAATCTACAAAAAATGAACAAGGGAGCATGGGGACGGTTCTCTTGCTTCCTACTTCTCTGGCACAGGGAAGCACAGGGACGGTTCTTCTGCTTCTCTTTTACAGGACGCAGGGACGGTTCTCTTGTTTTTTCAATTATTCTTATTTTAGTATAAGTATTTGACTTCCTTTACATATATATCCGTAAATCAGTGGATACAAAGACTATTCATAAACCAAAAAGTGCGCTTAGCAGGACTTGCAAACTATTTATTTAAAATACACCTTCTCCTCAAAAAAAGTACAAGTATAGAAACAAATTGAGTATAGTAAACGTATCTGAAAATATTTTCCAGGGGGTTCAAGAAATGAGTGTTCTTATCATTTTCCGTATTCTTGCATTACTAGTAATCATTTTTGGTATCAATGTAGAAGAACAAGTTGGGGTAATTGTTGATACAGATACAAATCAGGAGGAAGCTTCTCCTGTGTTCTTCGAGGTGCAAGGAGTGGAGATTACTCTTTTGAATGGCTCATCTCTTACAAAGAAAGAACAAAATCGCATGGAAGCAGCCTTAGACTTACAAATAGAAGAAGTTGTAAAGAAAATTGGAGATTCTGTTCCCCCTAAAACGTCACTTGATTTTATCGTGACGGATGATCCGAACTATGTAGATATCTCTCATATTTATTTCGATTCTGAGCTTCCACCGGAAATGTTAAGCTTTGAGTATAGTATTATTTCTCAATTGTATTCCTCACCCCATAATGATAAAGGTGACCTTCTTGTTGATCCACTTGTCGAATATGTGTTGACTCCTACGGACGAGATTGCGTATTCTCACTTTTTCACCATTGTCAATCGTGAGGATCTCCCCTATTCGATCAGTGAACTAGTAACGAGTAATACCTTATATGATGAAATCATCTATGATCCTAGTACGAATGAGATATCTGCCATGAAAGCCCTATTAACATATTGGCAGGCCTCCAGTTTTACTCAATATTTAATTGATACATACGGAATTGATACGTACATGCAGTTGTTTTACCGGGATATTCATTCCCACAAAAATATCCAAGAGAAATACGGAAAGACATTAGAAGAATTAGAGAGTGAATGGCTAGGATTCTTACAAACGATTGAACCCATATTAGATGAAGAGATAGAACAAGCCGTGCTTGATCATATGGATGAAGCTGTGTATGGAAGTGCTGAGTAGCTAGAGGAAATCAGAGCCACTTAATGAGTAGTGGCTCTTGTTCTTATTTCTGTGTTTATTCAATAGTATTCTTTAATTGCTCATTCGAAAGCCAAACGGCCTGAGTATTCTTCGTTTCAGGGTGATAGTATAGTAATAATCGATAGTCACCAATCATAAATCTCTTTGCAGCATAATCTGTATTTTCAACCCAAACTACTCCCTCACCTAACTCCGTTTCTACTTCTTCCAAAGTTAAATCTGTTATATTTTCGTCTACCTTTAAGTCGGAGATTATGTCATCTTCATTTACGATTACTGTAAAGTCTTCATAATGATAGTAATCTCCTTCCATGTATGTTTCTTTACTAACTGGCTCCCCGTAAAAAGAAATGACTTCATTGACTGGTGAACCAATCTTTACCTGAATACCTTTTAAAGATCCCTGTTCTGCTAGCTTTGTCCAACTAGTGGTTTCATTCGTTTGATCCTCTTCCTTGGTTTTCTTAGGGATATCAACTTTTCCCTCTAGGTTTTCGTCAATCTCATCTACTTTATTAGGAGTCTGTGTCTCTTTGTTGGAAGGATCGTGTTCAGGACTAGAGTTTGGATCCATCGTTTGATTCGTCTGACCTTCAGAGCGAGTAGTCCCTTCTTCTTGATTGAATACAATAACAACAGTCAGTCCCACTAGAAAAAGAGCTGGGACTACGATCGACATCTTACTAAAAATCCTTCCTATTAGCGCTTTCCCTTTTTGTTCCTTCTCAATCCGATGGAATACGTTGTTTCTGTGTTCAGATGTAAAGTTCATTCTAGCCATCTTACTATTTTCTAGTGCCTTTTTTATCTCATGTTCTTTGTTATAGTTCACGAATCGATCCCTCCTCGCTATTTTCACTCATCTTTTCCCTTAGTAATGTTCTCCCTCTGGTCATTCTTGATTTAATCGTGTTCACATTGATGCTTAAGATTTCACTAATTTCCTTTAACGTCAGGTCTTGATAATAAAATAAAATAATAATTTCTCTATATTTTGTCGGTAAACCGAAAATTGCCTGAGTTAAAGCTGAATATTCCACTTTGTCCAGCAACTGTTGTTCAGGTGTTCGGTCAGTTGAATTGCTTCCCATCCCAACAAACTCCTTTACTATAACCGTTTTATAGTGCCAGCTTCTCAAATAATCTTTTGCATGGTTAGTTGCAATTCGGATAAGCCATGTCTTCATACTCGCTTCACCTTTAAACGTATGTAAATTCTTAAATGCCTTTACAAAAATATCTTGTGTAAGGTCTTCGGCTATTTGTTCATCTTTAACATAAGAGTATACAATTCGTAATATCGTGCTACCGTACATCGTCATTAAATCATTTATCAAATCATTAGGACTTTGTTCTTTCAATGTTTTATCCTCCTTTCTACTGCACTTATAGACGATGCTGCAGGAAAAAAGTTTATTTTCAAAATAAAAAAAGAGTTATCCTCTAACTCTTTTTTCAAGCTTTATCGCTATTTATAATGTTTCATGATTCTTTCTATTAACGAATTCTTTAACTTCATGAAGTCATTAAGACACTACGCTATTTGCTTGGGACCGATTTAATACTTTATATCCTAGTATGACATTCCATAAGATAAAGACCAATTGTACGAGTCCACCAGCAATCAGTAGATTTAGGCCATATTTATTCATTGCTTCTGGGTAGAGAGTCAGAATGAACCAAGGATGCGAAATAATCGTTATGAACAAAGTAATACTTTGAACTACAATAGCCTTTTTCGCATGTTCTTTAATAATGCTCTCAGAGTTTGCAAAATAAATGGTAACCGCACTAACTACACCGCCAACCACTGTAAATATGTTTAAAATAGCACTGAAATAACAAAATGAAGCTAGAAATCTTTCTTTTTTATTCATAATATTCTCCTTTGGAAGCAGAGGGACGGTTCTCTTGCTTCTTTTTTTGATATGTAATTTCCACATTTAACCTGCCGGAATAGCACTGTAAACAACCCGCACCCAAAATAATAGCTATTTACCTATTACTATGAAGCAATTTTTCTACTACAGAATTCATTATTGTTGATTGTAGCTCTTCTCCCCACAAATTTAAAAAAGATTTGAATACCATATTATCTAATCCTTATCTTTTATCCGCGCCATTTCCTCGGTTATACCTAGATAATTTTCATCAATCAATGACATTGGTTCCTTTATGGCCTCTACTATATTATTCAAGTCACCAAATTCATTATTTTTCTCTTCACTGAACGCTCTAAAAACTGTAATAACAGCTTCCATTTTCTCTTTTTCTTCGCTACTTATGGCATAAGAATGATTTTCAAGAAACTTATGTGTCTTTCCCTCTATAAATTGATCAACACGAAGTAAGCTATATTGTATGATTTTCCACTCGTAGGATTCTTCTCTAGGATGTTTAGTCGAGATTGTTAATGCATAGGATTGAATGCTTCTACTTGCTCCGTCAACGAGTCTCCAATTGTCATACAATGCACTATTCAGTTCATTATTTTCTTCTTTTTCACTAGTTAACTTAACAAACTCCTCCAGCCTGTTAGCCAAAGCATCACCGTTATTCGTTATAATTGATAGTCTATCGTAATTTGTATTTACAGTCGTATTAACATAGCTGTTATATTTTATCTGTACATTAAGACTGTAAATAACATACACTCCCATTATTAAAATCAACATTCTCTTTAAATACTTTTTACCATTTGTACTATCCATATATTCTCCTATTTCTATTATACTTGTTCTAGTTTGTTTTCCTCCTAGCACTAGAAAGCTTTATAATCTCCCCAGCTTGCCCACGATTCCTTCACGTCACAAATAAACTTGGAACCACCAATTGTTATATATCCATCATGACAAGCATAAATAATCCACTCTAGTGAATGATTACACCAAAAGCTATCTCCTATAAAGTCTTGATTTGTAAAAGCCAATTCAGAAAGGCAAATAATTTCGGGAACAAATCCAAGTTCCTGTTCACCTAATTTGTAGATATTATCTACTTCATAGCTTACTAGGATCCTTATAAGAACTCCACGAAATTCATTTATTAGTACTGGATCATCATTTAAATTGAAAGAAAGAACATCACTTCGTTTAGTACTATATAAGGGATACCAAACTGGAGAGTTAATATCCCATGTCGTTTTCATATTTTCATAAATGCTTCTATATGTAGTTTCATTTAACATCTGAACAATAATCCCTCACTTAGTAGATCTGTACTTAATCCTATAGTCTATGTAGATTCCTCACAATCTCACTTTACCATAAATAGTTAAAAAGCACTGAAAAGAGGGTAAAGTTTATAATCAGCTTATTTAAACCTGAGTTCCAAGGATAGGATAAAGTACATTAGGGATTTACCTACTATACCGGAAACATGATGGATTTCCACTAATAAAACGGCACCTGTTGAAGGTGTTTTGAATGGAATACAGAGAAACGCTTAGAAAAATATGAAAAAAAGGCACTCTATCTTCATGAACTGTGCCATATGATTGATACCATTCTTACGGCACCACTTCTCTCGTAAAAAAAGAAGCACGAGAACCGTCCCCCTGCTTCCTATAAGATAACAAACATTACCACTACTCCACCAGCTATTAATAGGGTGTTTGTAAGGTCGTTGAATTTATTTTTTAGCAAGTACCTATTTCGGCTCATAACGGCGAGAAGAATGTAAAGGCTGAGGACAAATACCGCTCCCTCAATATGATCCTTGTAAGGGTATTGAAAATAAGAGAAATACAAAGTAACTCTCAAAAAAATGGCCATGAGTGTTAACGAAACAAAGGCCATCCAACCGAAATGTTCCTTTACCTTCCCCACTGAAAGACCTAATCGGTTGAGAATATTTATGATTATAGCAGCCATAACAATGGTCACAAAGTTTGCAAAAAAGTAAGTAGAAAACAACGTACCTCTTCCCTTCCTAGAAACGTTAACTCCTACTAACTTACCATTTAATTGTATGTTTTGAATAGTCTAATTTTCAGGAAGCATGGGGACGGTTCTCTTGTTTTTTTTCATATGAGTAGGAAGCAAAAGAACCGTCCCTCTGCTTCCTAAATCAACAAACCAGATACTATTGCTCCCAGAAGTAGGATGATCCCACCAATTCTTATACCAAGTGCATACCAGTTTCCACTTGGTATAAAACCCGGAAAGATTGAATTCATAAATCTTTGAAAGGCCTTGGCTTTGAATATAAAGAATAGAGCTATACTTGTCATCATTATAATAGGAATGAAATCCATAATAATCCTCCTGTCGTGAAGCATGGGGACGGTTCTCGTGTTTTTTCTTCACGATACACATCCCACATCTCTCCAAACTCCACTGTGTTCTTCCACAGCACTAGGTGAACCAGGCTCCTCTTCTAAAGTTAAGGAAACAATATCATCTGACATTCCATGTTAGCGAGGGAAGCAAGAGAACCGTCCCTCTGCTTCCCTACGCCTTAAAAATAAGATTCACAGACACACCCAAAATCCGTGCTGCCTGGCGTTGTGATATACCCTTTATTTGTTTTACTTCTCTCAGGATTTCATTTCTCCTTAGCCTCGGTAAACTTTTGACCTGGGCTATTTCCATTTCTCCGAGTAGCTTTTTTATTTCTCCCCTTGCCTCTTCGTCCGATATTCTCCTTCTTTGGAAAGGCTCTCCTTCCAGACAACGATCATTATTTATCGTTTTATTGAATTCTATAAATCTCGTTCTAGCAGTATCTGTGTCTTCAGAAAACTGACTAAAGGCAAGATCACAATCTAACATTTTTGGTGGATAGATAGCGTTCCCATAATACCCGGCACAACTACTCCAGATCCAGTCCTCAGAATTCACGACAATCCCAGCCTTTGTTGGATTCTGGTGAATATATCTGATCACCGTTAGGAAGTATCTTTTCGATTCGACATTTTCACTTCTAAATCGATCTTGGAAGAGATGTCCGGTCGTCCTGTACTTCAGGTTATAGTATGAAACATAACTCACGCCAATCCGCTTCATCGTGGCCGATATATCTTCATTGCCTTCCCTTACAAGTAAATGCACATGATTACTCATCAAACACCATGCATAAATTGTTGCTTCTGATTCTAGTCTGTATCGATCAATCGTATCTAGGAATCTCATATGATCTTCATCATCGTGAAAGATTTCCTGTCGATTTGCTCCCCTCCAGATGACGTGATAGATCTTACTTCTGCTTTTCAACCTAGCTCTTCTAGGCAACTGAATCACCACTCTTTATTTTTATTATTAGTACGTATAGGACATCAATATTGTCTTAAAGGGAGAATTGGGAATTGTATGTTGGAAAGATACTACAACTGAGAGTCGACTGCTGATAATGTGTTAGTGGAATATATAGTCTTATTTAGGTGGAATAGAAAAATAAATTAAAGGAGGATATCGTATGAGGTTATTCTGAAGTTATGTGGTCTTACAATGGAGGTGTTGGTATTATACCAACCATAATGGAGCAAGTCTACTATAAACAAATCCAATGAAATTGTTATGTAAGATTCCCGACTAATCTGACCGAAGGAAGGAAGCATAAGAACCGTTTCTCTGCTTCCCCCTGAAAAAAGGAAGCAAGAGAACCGTCCCCATGCTTCCTATTTCCAAGCTTCCTCCACTTCTTTTTCAATGACTCCGATTTTAATCAGTACGTACTGCAACGAGTGGTCTCCCGCTACAACATGAAAGATTGGTGTTGCTTGGGATAGCTGCCGCTGCTCCATATAATGAATGAGCTTTGCGTAGGCTACTTCAGTGCTCGCTTCTTCGTTTGCTAGATCGACTGTTGTAATCATATTATCGATGGAAAAGTAGCTATGAAACGTCATATCCTGCGGCGGTATAACGGAATGCTCTTCTATCGGAATAAATATCTCTACATTCATAATTTCGTTCATCGGCACATTATGTAGACTATAAAAGAGTGGGCCGTTAATCGTAACTCCTAATGCCTCAATGTCATTCATAAAGTGAGAGACATTTTGCTCGAAATCATTGTAATGAAATTGGTATTTTCGTGAAAGGACATTTCTGTATTGCAGACGGTCTTTTTCCGTAACCATGTTAGGCCCCCTTCGTGATGGGAGCAAAAATATCAATCACTCCATCTCCGTATACATCCAGGTAGATATTATAGAAGGAATTTTCTAACGTGTAGTCCATCTCTTTTGCGCAATCTCTTAATAGCGCGTAGGATTCTCCAAGGTCATCATCTAAATCAGCATGTCTGAATAACAGTCCATCTTCAAACTGCAACGTTTTCTCAAACGTATAAAGCTCATTTTCTTTCATCTCTACAGGCGCATTCATCGGTACATAAAACGTGTATTCAGCTTCAAGTGTCTCTTCATTCAAATTACTTACTTTATAAATGATCGGACCGGTTGCATATAATCCATTTTGAATAATGGCATTGCGTAACCGTCTTGCTGTAAGGTGCCACTCATCGACACGGCACACTGCTTTATGACTGATGACATTATGAAAAATAATAGGACATCGTTTGATCTTCATTCTCTCATCTCCTATCGTTTTTGTTTTCTATTTCGAATCGGCGGTTCTACAATAAATGAATGATATCTGAACTTACAATACGTTAATAAGAAAAACTCCGAAGTGGCCATCGCCATCAAATATTGAATCCCGGCAAATAAAAATAAACCAAAGTAGGCACCAAACGACGCATTTGTTACTTCAACTGGTAAAAAGCGCACGACATAATTAGAAATAAAGATGAGTGCGATCACAGCAGTCACGACAGAAAGAAGCCATCTGCTTGTATATTGAAAAAGCCCATTTCCATCTTCACGTAAGTCGCCTCTTCTGACTGCACGAAAGGCTCGAATAGTAGAAACAATCATCAGTAAAAAGCCACCAGCTAACAGAACTAAACCTACTACATACATATAAAGATCTGCATCTTGATCTGCACATATTAAGAAATAAATCATATATCCCTCAATCGAGAGCTTTCCTGCAATAAAGCATAAAGCTACCGCCTGAAGTCTTTGCAACTTATAGGCAACCCTCTCACTGATAAATACCAGCATTAACACGAGGTGCACGAGCCAAGAAATTGCTGCAAAGAAAGGAACTAAGAACCAGTTTGTATCAAATAAAGGAGTTGTCATGACAGCAAACGCTGCCGTAATCAGCATAATCGTACTGTAAATAAAGGTAACCAAAAACCAGCCCGAGATATTATCAGGTCTTAATCTCGCCTGGGCTGTCTGCTGTAATATCGCGAAATTTTCTTCATTATATTGACTTAACATGGGCTTCACCTACCAAAAGATCTTGTCGAGTTTTTTTCCTACGCTTCCTGCTACATCTCCGATTGCATCCATTCCGTTCTTAATGGTATCTCCTGTATTGAAAATGACATCATTGACAACATCCTTTGTTCTGTCCACTATACTTTGTGGAGGCTCTCCCCACTTGTAGTTCACCGCAAAGTTTGCCCCTACTCCCACTAAAATTCCAACTGCTGTCCCTAGTGGCGGAGCAACTAACGAACCAAGTGCAGCACCCGTTGCCATCGCACCTGCACCCCATGCAAGATCGACTCCTACATTCACGGCAAATTCCTTTTTACCTGAAGAGAAATCCCATTCGCCGTTATTTCTAAAGCTCTCGATGAAGTTATCACCGACAGTTAATAACGTACCGGCTGCTCCTAACCCTTTTCCAAACTTGGATAAAGTCGTTGTATTTCTCCAATCAAAGTCATCCCAGACTCTCATTCCTTCAACAAAGGATGATCCATACCCATTAAGTACTCGTTGGTACGGTTTATTTCCATAATTTCGAACGAACTGACTAACGGTTGGTAATTTGTCATACAGTCGCATGTTCTGTTCAATGACTCCATATCCTTTTACATAAAGCGGAATTCCTGCCCCATTAATCATTCGATTCACATATCTTCGTTTAAAATTCTCTGACGGATCACCGTTGAAAAGGGTCATGAGCTTATGTCTGTACTCGTTGTACTGCCATGAATTATTAGATCTCATTTCCTTATTTACAATTTTTAAGAATAAATCTGCTCCGTTGTTAATGACTCTAAATTGCATTCCTTTATAACGTAAGATGTTATCCGAATTCGAAAACTCTGAGATTAAATCTTGAATGGCATTTCTTGCTGCAATTAGTTTAAAGGGGTCTAATGCCAGGTGTGCTTCATACCGATCAGAGAGGTTTTTACTATATCGAAGGCCTTTTTTATTCAAGTAATTCTCAGTATCTTCGTATTCTTTGCTTAAGCTGTCTACATTTCTTCGAATGCGATCAAGCTTACTGGCCAGGCTATCTAGGTTATGACATAGCGTATTGATCCGTTCATCCACATTACTTCGTGACTTTACACGATAATCCAGACTTCTTCCTAAACTCCCCAGCCGATTACTCGCATCCTGCAGTTCATTGGTTCTTGCTTTCGCCAAATTATTAGCAGAAGGAATGCCATCTAAGTTCAAATAGATTCTCGTACTCATCCTAACCTCCAAGCAATCAAGGATTCATATTGTTAAACATGGTTTGTTGTTCTCGTAACTTCTTTAATGCTTCTTCTCGCGCCGCCCGTTCTTCTGCTTCCTTCTGCTCTTCTTCCTGTCTAATCATCCGGGCCGTTGAAATAATGGTTGATTCAATGGAGCTTAATTGGCCTGCCACCTTGCCAATATCCTTTTTCACATCATTAATGGCGTCAAGAATATAAGGAATCTCTGTCGCCTTCCAAGCCACTCCTAATTTGGAACTATAGTTATCTAGTTTACTTTGAATGTTTGTTAAGGTTTGTTCGTAGTTTCCTATTTCACGAGCTAGTTGAATTTCCCTAGACACATTGATTTTCATTAGGTCACCCCACACTATAGGTTACTTTTGCCATACATTATTATAACAAGGAAAAAAACACTATACCATTATATGTAAGTGTTACCATAAAATATGAATATTTTAGACTAAATGATTAACCGTAAATTAGGTATTTATACTCACGAGTGTAAAATACGTTTATTTAATTGCCCAGATAAGTTCCTGCTTGAAGAAAAGAAGACCCCAGATAATCAGGATCTTCTTATAACAATCTATATTCCCCTAAATTCTTTTAAAAATCTTGGGTAAATACTCTGTTTTGTCCTATTAGAGTATTCTTAGAGTCATATTTTCTACATAGTACCTCTAGGAGCACATTCCCCTTCATCTGTTTACTTTAATTAAATGAGTGTAGATTAATCGGAATACAGTATAGGTTAACTCTTCACTATACCTATAATCCACCACACTGCATCAACACATCAAAAACTAGACTAGAACATAAATCAGGTAGAAGCTTTAATCAACTCAATATTGACCCCGGTAAACGGTGGTTTTTCTAGTTGAATCAATACATAGGTAAACTCTTTTCCTCGAATACTGATCTGCCTATAATTCTCTTTATTACTTGTATAATCCCATTCAATCCTTACTTTCTTGCCACGAATTTTAACAGCCTTTAATTCTATTCCAGCTCCGTTAACTATCTCTTTTGTTATCAATATATATGTATCTAGTGAATGATAGTACGTATAACTATATGGGTTTGTTTTATATACAAATGGAATGTAACTTACAAATTTAATTGCATTTCTCAACTTCTTCTCTACATAAGAGTTTTCAATAGAAAGCTCCTTATATTTACTCATTTCCATGAAAGCCCCCCCTTAATCTTTCTTATATATTATAAAGGTGTTCTTTAAAGATAAGCTCTTCTTTATCAACGTAACCAACCCAGATAATTTCTGAGATATCCGCATGATTAAAAAAGCAGTTGAATTTTTCATCAATATGTCCATAGGGGTACATACATGCCACATAGTCCCAAACTTGTTCATTATTTCGCATAATTTGACCTCTACCATAAATCATTAGCTTCTGCTTACTATCACCTATTGTAATAATTGATCCAATAGGGAGATATTCCTTCATAAAATCACCTTCTACTTTATTCTTACTTTTCATCTTCTTTTTTGTTAATTTCCAATGAAAGACCTCCACCAATTCCTGCAGAACTATGCGTGTCTAACCCAAACCCATTTTTCCATTTCGCTCCGATTCTACCGCCTATTGCAGCTAATGATAAAGCAGCACCCAGTTTAACTTCTCAACATGCTCTAAATTAATATGGAGCTCCACATCATTGCCTCCCAATGCCACTAAAACTAAAACAATTAATGGAATAATATTACACATTTTTATGGATGACTTTGCCAATTACAACAGTAAAGTGCAGAAATATTAATATACGAATACATATACCTAGTCCTATTTACCCGTTTATCGTTATGGGTCTATTTATATATTGAAATACTTCCTAAATTTGCTAACATTTAGTTAGTTTATAAAATTTTATTTAAAATTTTTCTTGATTCGTGGGGGCTTATTATGGTTTTTGATGGTATTCTGATTGCAATTGTTATTGCTCTTTTTCGCGGAGGAAGTTTCACGAATTTAGCAGATATGAAATTGAAGGCTAAGTGGATATTTCCGGTGCTGCTTCTAGTACAAATAATTATCTTTATTACACAAGGTAAGTTTGAATTTATAGGTAGTTTTAGTAACTATATCTTTATACTCATATATGTTGTTGGACTTGTCTTCTTATGGACCAATCGACATCAACACGGTTTTATCCTCATATTCTTTGGTGTATTACTAAATTTCATTGTAATGGCAGTAAATGGAGGTAGAATGCCTGTTTCAGAAGAAGCAGCCATTATTCTCGATCCGTCCTTCGTTGAAGCTCTAAAGAGTGGCTTATATGGTAAACACGCCTTAATTACAGAGTCTACTAGACTAGCTTTATTAGGAGATATCATTCCTCTATCTGCACCTTATCCTAAAGAACAAGTGATTAGTATTGGCGATGTCATTATGAATGTTGGAGTATTCATTTTTATACAAAAAATAATGATTAAACAAAGAATTAGAGAATCAAAAATTGAAGCTACACTTTAAGGAGGTGAAAAATATAATGAACGCAAGAACAAAAAATGCTATTATTAATCTATTAGTACTAGGTACTGTGATTGTTGCTTTAACATCAGGTTTTAAACTAGTATAATTTTAATGTAAGGAGTAATGAAAATTACTCCTTATATAATATGAGATTAGTGAGTGATAGGTAAATGGGCTCTGCGTTCAAATTAAACAATATATATGTTGGTCTAATTAGTGTAGTAGGAACAATAATATTTCTAACACACTTTAATTATAAACTTGATTCCCTTATGGACTGGGTTTTAATTTATGCTTTAACTGGTGTAGTACTTCTACTAAACCACTTCATCATTTATATTCTTCCCTCTGGAAATGCACTTTCTATGGATTCCTCCGTATATTTAGCTTGTATATTCATTTTTGGTATCGATGTACCTCTGCTTGTATTATTATTCTGTAGTATCGTTACATTCATCTATAGATACAAAACAATCTGGTGGAAACATATCTTCAATTTTGGTTGCTATACGATTATGATTACTTCATCTTATTACACCTTCTATCTAACTGGGGGAATAATAGGAACTGACAACCTAACAAACATCATTCCTTATACTTCTGCTTTACTGGTTTATTTTATTCTAAACGTTGTACTCGTTTGGGCATATTTTTATTTATCATCTCCTCAACCTATTAACAAAGTAATAAAGGAATTTGTAAATAAGGGGATTATCAGAGAATCAATTATTAGCTCCTCAAGTATATTAGTACTTGCACTTGTTCTAACTCTACTAATCCAAGAGGCCTTCTTACTTGGATTATTCTTATTTACTGTTTTAACGGTTATGATCTCTTTTGCTTACACAAAGTTCTTTAACTTGTATAAGGGACTAGAAGAAAAAGCATCACGTGACTTTCTAACCGGTTTATACAACCATGGCTACTTTAAACTTCGTCTAGAAGGAATGATGCCTTCCAGTAATGATCGACCTGAACCCTTCAGCGTAGCCCTTCTGGACATTGACGATTTCAGCCGATACAACGATATGAACGGACATCTTCAAGGTGATATTCTCTTAAAGTACTTTGGTGAATTTCTAAAGGATCGAGCTGCTAAGAAAAACTATATTGTATCCCGCTACGGCGGTGAGGAATTCGGGATCCTCATGCCAAATACAAGTCGAAGTGAAGCCTTCCTGTTCGTAAATAAACTACGTAAAAAGTTAAATGATACGTACATATTCGGTGCAGAAGATCTTCCACTTGAGTGCATTTCCTTTTCTGGTGGTATTGTTGAGTATGAAAAGGGCATTATGGATTCGACAGAGCTACTGAAAAAGGCTGATAAAGCTCTTTATTATGCAAAAGCACAAGGTAAGAACAATATCCAAATTTACAATGAATCAAACGATGTCTATCAGGATGACCTGCAAATTTTCAAGGATGTTGAGTCTCTTGAACAGCAATTGCAAATCTTCCTTTCAAAGGATATGTACACCTATCAACACAGTAAGCGTGTGTTCCGTTATGCTGCAGACATTAGTGAGAAACTAAGCCTAACTGAAATTGAAAAGCGCTCCCTTATTCTCGGCGCTTTAATTCATGACATTGGGAAACTAGAGATACCACGTGATGTGATTAATAAAAAAGGTGCACTTGACCATCATGAATGGGAAATGATGAAAAAGCACGTGACATTTGGTAAGGAAATTGTTGCTTCCACGAAGAAGTATGATGAGTTGTTGCCATTAATAGAGCTTCATCATGAACGCTATGATGGTAGAGGCTATCCATATGGATTAGCTGGAGATAATATTCCGAAGCTGGCTCGTATCTTGTGTGTAATAGATTCATTTGATGCGATGACAACAGAGCGGCCATATCAAGCAACTCGTTCATTCGAGGACGCAATCGAGGAACTACGTGATTGCGCTGGCAAACAATTTGATCCACAGTTTGTTGAACCATTTATTGAAATGATTAAAGAGAAATATCCTGACCGTTTAACCGATTATGATGAAACAACAGTAAACCTGCTATCGTAATGGATAGCAGGTTTTTTTGTAACCATTATGTTAGCTATGCTTCGGATTTGGTCCGTACTTATTTTCGCCTTCTTGACTATCAGAAACTGTAAAGACAAGTAGGACAATCGCTCCAATGATCGGGATTAAGCTGATTAGTAGCCACCAGCCGCTTCTTCCAGTATCATGTAAACGCCTAACACCAACAGCAAGTGAAGGTAATAAAACAGCTAAAGAATAAAGTCCAGTTAACATTGATTCTAAACCAGTGATTACTTCAACAATTGCAAGCAAAATGCTTACGATTGCATTGAATAAAGCAAACATCCAGTATTCCTTACGACGTGCTCTTCCTGAAAAGCCTACATAATTTTTTAATACTTTTAAATACCATTCCATGTAGACACCCCCTTTGTATAGTTGTCTTATAGTTTTGAAAATTACTATAATACTATTAATATAGCAACTTTCAAATGGTATGTATATATATGTCGAAAATTATACTATTTTAGTCTAACTTCACTTATATATACAAGTAGTACTATATATATTTCAAACTACTTAAGGAAATGCATCTATACACTTTTTTCTTTTACATCCATATACAACCAATCATGGTGTAATTTACTTCATAGGGAATATCATACTAAAATATTGTATAAGCACAGTTCATGAATTAGAATAACTACTATGACATAGTCATTTAGAACTATAAACTTGTAAAGAGGATACTATATGAGTAAACCTGAGAAAATGAAGACTGGCACTTTATTATATATTGGTATAACTGCTCTTATTGCACTAACCCTTATCTTCTTCCATATGTCTATTCCAGAGCATTCTTACAGTAATGAGATGTTCCTATTTTTGCTAGTTACGTTGTCCATTTCCATATTACTTTTAAATAAATATATCATTGTACTTCCACCAAGAGGGACTAACCTTAGTACAGACTCTACAATTTACCTTGCCTCTATCTTTACATTAGGAATTGACATGACGTTAGCTGTTTTATGCTTAAGTAGCCTGATCCTTGCAATGGTTGAAAGACGATATGAACTGTGGAAACATCTTTTTAATTTCTCTATCTTTACGATTATGATTGTTGGCTCTTATTATACTTATATTATTTTAGGTGGGGAAGTTGGGAGCGTTAATGTCTATACCATTCATGCCTATCTATTAACTCTCATATTTTATTTCATTTTAAATGTATTATTAATAAGTATTCATTATTACATCGTTTCCCCTCATCAAGTTATGAAAATCATGACGGGATTTCTAAAAGAATCTGCTTCTCATTACTTTGTTGTATTAGCATTATCATTAATTCTCGCAGTCTTATTAGATACCATTCCTGTTCTTGGTATCTTTCTATTTACCTTTGTCGTCTTATTATTTTCTCTTATTCTTCGACAATATCATCTTCTATATGATCAAGTAACAAATGACACGATATACAGAGAGCAAATATTCAACTCCTTACCCGTTGGTAGTATCATTTACGATGAGCGAGTACTAACATATACGTTAAATGAAACGGCTAAGCAACTATTACGTTTGACTGCTGAAGAAGTCGATACACTAGTCAAGCGTAAGCAAACGGCACAGAACAGAGAATTTTGGGATGTATTACTGCTAAATGAAAAGATTCAAAACAAGAAAGTTTATTATACGAATGGTGAGAGCACGCACCTTTTACTTCTTTCTAAATCTGAATTACTTGATCAATTTGATATGTCGGTAGGTCGTATTGTAACGTTTACCGATATTACCGAAATCGAACAGCTCGAAAAAAGAATTTATCAATCTGAAAAGTTGGCTTTGCTTGGGGAAATTTCAGCAAAGGCTGCTCATGAAATTCGTAATCCGTTGACTGTGATTTATGGCTTTTTAACCCTGATGAAGCAATCATTTACTGATCATGATAAGGAACGGTATCAGATACCGTTAATGTTAACTGAATTTGAACGAATTAACTCCATCATTGATGAAATGCTTTCCATTGCTAAGCCGCAAAAACCTAACCTTGCGGAAAGCTATATTGAAGATATTGTAAAAGATGTACTTACATTGTATAAGCAAACCTCCTCACAATCTATACACTTTGAGGTGAACTTAGACCGAGTTCCACTTTATTTAGATAAGCGTCAGATGACTCAGGTCCTTTATAACTTAATACGAAATAGTGCAGAAGCAATTGATTATTCAGGTACAATTACAATTTATTCGAATGTAACAGAAGAGATATATCAACTTTGGATGAAAGATGATGGGGCCGGTATACCGTTTGAGCTGCAGCGGACCATTTTTGAACCTTTCCTTACGTCAAAAGAATCTGGTACGGGACTTGGATTGACCATTGTCCAACGAATTATTGAAAACCACGGTGGGTCGATTGAGTTATATGAGAGTTCAAAGGACGGAACCACTTTTTTAATATGTATGCCACTTGAAAAAAGGAAGCTTGTATAATCGGGCTTCCTTTTTTATTGTTCCAAAAATGTCCAATGATGGTGCTATTTACTTGCAGGGTTATTTCAAACTAATAGATTGTACATCTACCTTCCATCTATTAAAATAGAATCTATCAAATAGTAAATTCGAACTATAAAATAGCAAAGAGTGATAACAACATGAGTAGCAGTCTGACATCTACTAAAACAATGACTAATATATATTTAATAAGCTTAGCATTTGTTGCAGGTATTCTTGTAACAATTACTTTCAGCATGCCCCATCTATCTTCGGTGTTTGACTGGATTTTAGTGGTATTGATGTCTGCTGCGATTGTATTGTTGAATCACTATGTTATCTTTTTGCCTCCTAACGGAAATGGCCTTACACTAGATTCCTCCATTTATCTGGCTACTATATTTGTTTTTGGTGTTGAATTTTCATTATTACTATTTATGATTCATAGTATTATCACTCTATACCACAGAAGATCATTAGAACTCTTTAAGCATCTATTCAACTTCTCAATGTTCTCAACTACAATTATTCTCTCTCATTTTGTATACAACTGGACTGGTGGAGAAATTGGCCCTTTAAATCTGTTCCATTTTTATTCTTATTTCTTTTCATTACTTACTTACTTATCAATTAATGTCATATTGATAGGGGTATATTATTGGTTTTCATCTTCGGATCGTTCATTTATTATTATCCGCAATATACTCAAAGAGTCTTTCACTAATTATCTGATAATACTATTATCAGCTTTAATACTGGTCATTCTTTTAAATACATACCCATTTTTTGGTATTATTTTATTTACCTTTATCATTATATTAATTTCAAATGCTCTAAGGGAGTATCACTTACTTTATGAAGAAGTATCAATTGATAAGACGTTCCGCGAACAAATCATGAATTCTATTCCAGTCGGTATTGCAACGTATGACTTTAGAAAACAAAAATATACATTGAATACGACAGGTAAACAATTAGTAGAAATTGAACCTGAACAGATTAAGGATATGGTTCATCGGAAGAATGTAAATCGTGAGTTTTGGGATTTATTTTTAGACAGGGATACCACATATAACAAAAAAACTCATTACAAGACAGAAAAAGGTCATATTCATCTACTTGTCTCAAAGGCTGACTTACTTGATCAATACCAAACAGCTGTTGGTCAAATCTATTCATTTATTGACATAACGGAAATTGAGCAGCTGGAGAAGAGAATCTATCAATCAGAGAAACTTGCATTACTTGGGGAAATTTCAGCAAAGGCCGCACATGAGATTCGTAATCCTTTGACTGTGATTTATGGATTCTTAACACTGATGAGACAATCATTTTCTGATAATGATAAGGAACGTTATCAAATACCATTAATGTTACTTGAATTTGAGCGGATTAATTCGATTATTGATGAGATGCTCTCCATTGCAAAACCGCAGAAGCCATCTCTTGTTGAAAGCTATATGGAGGATGTGGTACAAGATGTTCTCGCGCTGCATCAACAAACTGCTTCACAGTCCATCAATTTTGATGTGAACTTAGAAAGGATACCACTTTTTTTAGATAAGCGTCAGATGACTCAGGTGCTTTATAATCTCATTCGCAATAGTTCAGAAGCCATTGGTTGTGCTGGAGAAATCTCGATTTATTCAAACGTTACCGAGGATTCATATCAATTATTTATGAAAGATAACGGTTCTGGTATACCAGTAGAATTACAAAAGACCATTTTCGAGCCATTTTTAACATCGAAGGACTCTGGTACCGGATTAGGTCTGACGATCGTGCAGCGAATCATGGAGAATCATAATGGATCCATTAACTTGTATGAAAGTTCCGAAGCTGGAACCACCTTCATTATTACCCTGCCGCTTAACTTAAAAGATTACTAACAAAGACTTCATCCTAAATTAGAAAGTAACTAAATTCATCACTTTACATTTAAGAGTACACGAAAGCCCCCTCTACAGAGGGGGCTTTCAACTTGTAATGACCACTAGCACTTCTGTGAAACATATTTTGTGAAACAAGAAAATTCGGGTGGTGCCTGGCACTTGTCGACGGTTAGCACCTACTCCCAGCTGATGATATATTCCACATTTTCGTTCGGAACTTTTATGCCTGGGTCTTTTATTTTCCAAGATCCACTTATATTTAACTCCTGGCAGGCAAGTTCATATTGGCACATGGCAATTCCCATGTCTAGTAGCTGCATGTCGTATCCTAGGCCACTGCTGTAATTAGGGGTATGTTCAATATACAGGTGACAGCTTGATCGGTCTTCTGATAGCACCATTCTCCACGGTTGTTTATTGGAGGCGGATGGACCGAGTCTGACCATTTCAATAGGAGTTTCAAATGGCCAAGACTCTTCTCGTGACAGAGTTTTTTCGAAGGTTCCGTCATAGAAAAGCTTTTCCCATGACTTTTTGTTATCTGCCTTTACAGCAAGACGAAGGGCTTTGTCTAAGATTCTTCCCTTTTCCTTTGGATAGCCGATTGGAGTAATGCATGGGATAAACTCATCCTTTCCAAGCGATATCTCCTTCTCAAAGGATGTTCGATTGAATGTGCCACCCATCCAGCAGGTGCCAATTCCTAGGCTTGTAAGATATAAGACAAGTTTATGGAAGGTATATGCGTATTCAATCAACGAGTACTTATCATTTTGCGCAATTCCTACTATATAACTGCTCGGATTTTTAATCAGTCCGTATGTACCCAGCTTTATCCCTTGGTCTGTTTTATTTTTGATAACAGGTACCCATTCAATTTTTCCTGTTTCACCGAAGGGACCGATGAGGTTTTTGGGATTGTTTACATATTCTTGTATTTTGAAGAGGTCGCCCTGCTCTAATGCACGCTCTTCAAAAGTTCGAACTGATTTTCGTTTTCTCATTGTATCAATCATAGATGGGGCAGTATTCATCGTTCACTCTCCGCACATGTTTTTTTAGTATCCTCTAATTGTATACTAGTTTTATGAATCTAACTCATATCATGTTCGATCTTGTCATAACTTTTATTAAACATTTCTGTGGATTGTTACCTTGCTTGGGCTCAAATAATAAAAAGGTGAGAAAGTGATAGACATCATCACTTTCTCACCTTTTTATTTTATTGGTATATTGGAATGTTTATCGTTTTTAACCATTTTCTATTAGCGAAATCACGTGCCTTTATTTCAACTTTGTTATCATATACATTCACAAGAACACCTTCTGAGGAATGAAAATCTTCCCCCTTCTTATGACTCCACGTATAAGCTACCGAACTTGTATTGACCATTGTGATTCCCTTTTGAATCATACTGTTTGGATCATCCATTGTAAAATGCGAATGGCCACTAAACAAGATGATTTGTGGGTACTTTTGCAATAATGATAACAAATCTTGATCTTTCAAACCCGCTCCCCACATACTTCCATTTACCGTATCTCGAATCGGCTGATGTAAAAATACAAAGACCGGCTGCCTTGAGTTTTCATGTATAGATAATGTTTGTTGCAGCCATTCAATCTGTTGGTCAGAGATATAGGCAGAATCTCCATCACCTGGGTTATTCGTTTCCTTTAACATGGTAGCTTCCGATTTTTCTCCTCCAATTGCAATAAAATGAAAGCCATTGATCCACTTATCATAATAAACGCCTGGCACATTAAAATTTTTCGAGAATCGCTTTTGCAATTCTACATCAGATACTGTTGTATGAGGATTATTACGGTGTTCAAACCATTCATGGTTACCCATGACCATAAAATTCTGAGATCCAGGAGCTTTATATGATGATACGATTTCTTTAAACATACTATACTCTTTTGGCAATCCGAGGTCCGTCATATCACCA
Organism: Bacillus sp. BGMRC 2118; assembly: GCA_008364785.1. Taxonomy (GTDB): domain Bacteria; phylum Bacillota; class Bacilli; order Bacillales; family SA4; genus Bacillus_BS. The sequence continues at coordinate 233,246 of VTTJ01000004.1, forward strand.
CCTACAGCCAAAACATTATAGTTTGGTGCAATATGTTGAAAATCATTTAAAGCTACTTTTAACTTTTCTTGAGCCAGAGGACTTGAAGTCTTAATATGTATATCGCTAATGACAGCTACTTGAAAATTCGGTTTCTCCTCTAATGCAAAAACGTTGTGCACATGGGTTGAACAAAGCAACAAGATTACTAACGGAAAAAATACCTTTCTACTCATCCATTCACCTTCAACTATAATTTGTAATAAACGTCATTCTTGTCATACTTTGTGCATATTTCATCCGAATTATTACCAAATACTTCTAAAGAATTTTTTTCAAGGACTCTTACTTGTAAGCGTGTCAGTAAATATCCACTTCCCATGTGAACGAGGTATAAGAATTGTGGTCTCTTATCTTTTCAATAAATTACATAAAAAAAAGAATCGAGCACCTAAAGCTCGATTCTTCGTCTACTTCATTTTTACATACGTAATCGCCAACGCCAGTGCCAATACTCCACCCTTTACGATATCCATCGCATAGTAAGGTACGGACATCATCACCAAACCGTTTTGCAGAATACCAATTAGCACTGCACCAATAAAGGTTCCGAATGCATTTGGTTTGCCTGCGCCGAGTACGGAAAATCCGATGAAGGCTGCGGCAACAGAGTCCATGAGATAAGGTGATCCTGCGTTGATTTCAGCTGTCATGACTCTCGATGCCAGGACAATCCCGCCAATTGCAGCAAATAGTGCTGACATGAGGTAGGCTGCCACTTTGTATTTGTTTACAGGAATTCCTGATAGTCTTGCTGCTTCTGCATTTCCACCAATGACATACATATATCTTCCGTGCTTTGTGTAGGTAAGGAAGATGTGCACGAATATCACAACGACTGCCATAATGACAATAATCCACGGAACTTGACCAATCTTACCAAATAAAGGACTGATTATTCCTTCTGCAAACGTTCCGTTCGGCATGATCATGTTTTGTGAGATCGTTGCTCCTCTTGTATAGGTAAGGGCAATACCCTGGATGATGAACATCATCGCCAGTGTGAGAAGCATATCCGGTATTTTTACTTTTACGATTAAAATGGAATTCACCATGCCAACAAGTAATGCAGCAAGTATTGCCGCGAAAATTGCAATAAACGTGTTTTGTGAAAACCAGACAAACATTGAAATCACGATTGCATTTGATAACGACGCCACAGATCCTACGGATAAATCAAACCCGTTTACAGAAAGGGAAATCGTAATCCCGATAGCAATAATGGTCACAATGGAGATGGAACGTAAAATGTTAATGATGTTGTTTCCTTGAATAAAGGATGGATTAGCTGCAGCGAATACGGCAATTAATACAACAATGGTAAGGATTGTTCCATATTTATATAAGAAATTAAAAATTGCATTGGATGTTGTATGATGCATGCTAGTTGCCTCCTGCTGAGTAATATAAGATTGCTTCTTCGTTTGTTTCAGCTGTCACTAATTCTTTTACAATGTGACCGTCGTACATGACATACATACGGCTCGTAATCCCCATGATTTCAGCTGTTTCTGATGAAGCATAAATCACCGCTTTTCCACGCTTTGCAAGTCCGACAATCAATTCAAAGATATCCTTCTTCGCTCCCACATCGACACCTTTCGTCGGTTCATCGAAGAGGTACACATCACTATCGGTAATCAACCATTTTCCGATGGCAATTTTTTGCTGATTTCCTCCTGAAAGGTTTTGGACAAGCGTATCGGTAGAAGGTGTTTTAATTCCTAGCTGCTCAATAAGTTCAACAGCTTGTTGCTTCTCTTTTTTTGCATTTAGAAAGCCGAGCACTGTCGTAAATGGATGCAAGTTGGCTGCCGTTAGATTAGTAGAAACACTTTCAGAAACGAGAATTCCTTCTTTACGGCGCTCTTCTGGAACTAAGGCAATACCGTGCTTCACGGCTTGATAAGGACTTTTCGGCTTCACTTTTTTACCGTTTATCTTTATCTCGCCTTGTGTAATATTAGAAAGTCCAAATAACGTTTTACAAAGCTCTGTCTTTCCAGCTCCGACTAATCCGGCAATGCCAACGATTTCTCCTTGAGAAGCCATTATCGAGACATTCTGCAGTTTACTAGAATCTGAGAGTTGATTAACTTCTACTATCGTAGATCCAACTTCCACGTGATGACTCGGATACTGTTCTTCTAGCTTTTTTCCCAGCATTAGCTCAACTACTTTATTTTGCGTGATGTCTACAATTCTCTCTCGCGTTACCGACTCTCCATTTCGCATAATGGTAATTTCGTCACAGATCTCAAAGATTTCAGGTAGTCGATGTGATATGAAAATCACGCCGACATTATTTTTCTTCAGGTCCCCTACAATCCGAAACAGCTCCTTGGTTTCTGTTTGACTTAGAGGTGCGGTTGGTTCATCAAGTATCAAAAACTTACAATCGGTCGCAATCGATCTTGCGATTAAAACCATTTGTTTCTCAGCAAGCGAAAGCTCACTTACTAGTTTTTGAGACGGTATGTTTACGTTTAATCTTTTCAAAATTTGAGTTGCCTTTGAGTGAAGCTGCTTCCAGTTTAGAAAAAGACTTTTTGATTCATTTAGCAAAATATTTTCGCCAACTGACAGGTATGATACAAGTGCTGTATCTACTTCCTGATACACAATTTGGATTCCTACATTTTGTGCATCTTTCGGTGTACGGATTGGCAGGATTTTCCCGTCTAACGTGATGTCACCACTGTAATGACTGTAGGCTCCTGATAGCACTTTCATCAATGTTGATTTCCCCGCTCCATTTGCTCCAATTAGTGCATGAACTGAGCCTGTTTCTGACGTAAAATCTACATTTTGCAGTGCTTTAACTCCTGGAAACTCGATCGAGATGTTCTTCATATGAAGTGTTGTCATGTGATGCCCTCCTCTCTCCTATAGCTAAACAGGCAGAACACCCTCCTTTATGTGAAAAAGAAGAGTGTCCCATTTGGGTTTTATTTTGTATAGTGATCCTTTAATACCTTCATCCAGTCTTCTTCAAACGCAGTAGAAGTTCCCCAGCCGTCAATGATTTTTGCCAGGCTTTCCATGTTCACTGCTCCATCTGCTTTACGAAGGTCTTCTTGTGAAATTAAAGATGCTTCAAGGTCATATGTTTCAGGTGTTTCTTCACCAGCTAATTTCTTTGCTAGTAAGCGTAGGTTTACAGAGCCAATTAGCTTTGGATCAACGGCAGCCGTGTATTTCCAAGGGCTGTTACCAGCTTGAATTTCTTGAAGGTCTGTATTTGATACGTCGATTCCGTAAATTTTAATTTCATTACGTCCTGCTTCTTGAATTGCGCGTGTTGCTCCAATCGCAAAGGCATCCCATGCAGCAAAAATTGCATCAATTTCACCTTTTGGGTGTTTATTTAGCATTGCGGCTACCGCGTTTTGCGTTTGAACAGAAGTGTCAGCAGCTGCAACACCAAAACGTTCCACTTCTTTAATGCCAGGGTTTGCCTTTAATGTATCTTGGTATACAGCGTTACGACGAACCATTGGAGGGAAACCATCTACCCATAGGTATACGATGTTTGCTTCACCGTTTGATTCTTTTACTAATTGGTCTAGTGCAAGTTTCGCTAGTGCTTCATCATCTTGTGATGTTAGTGTTACTCCACCAACTGTAGCAATGTCAGGATTTGAGTCAAAGGTTACAACATCCTTTCCTGCTTCTTTCAGCTTTTTCACACCTTCAACCGTTGCCGCGTCATCACCGTGAGAGATAATGACACCGTCATAATCTTGTGTTGCTGCTTGGTCGATTGCGTCTAAGAATTTTGCAGAGTCGCCATTTGCTGTGAATACATCTACTTCAAATCCTAGTGCTTCTCCTTCTGCTTTTGCTCCTGCTAAGTATTGTGCGGTATGATCATCTCCGCCAATTTTACGGATAACTTTAATTTTTGCGCCTTCACCTTCCGCGAAGCGTTCTGGTACGTTTTCAAATGAAACCTTTTCCTTTGTTGCTGCTTTTTCAGAAGTGCCCCCTGCAGAACAGCCTGTTAATAATAATGAAAATGCTAATGCGGATGTTAATGCTGTTTTTACGAATGTTTTCTTCATGTTGGTTTTTTCCCCTTTTTAGGTAGTTTGGCGTTTATGTAACTCGTCATGGTATGTGCACGTACCATCACTATACGTAAACAAGGGAGAGGAATTACGAATGTAAAAAAGCCTCTCGACGATTCGAGAGGCTTTCACATGTATGTGTATTCCTCTCTTATCTGTCAAAACAAGTACTTGTTTTGCAGGATTTAGCACCAATTCCATAAAAAAATGGAACGGTTGCCGGGCATCATAGGGCCAGTCCCTCCGCCTCTCTTGATAAGAGAATTGCTATTAAATTCAGAATTTAAGATTCATAGATAGTACTTTAATACGATTGTGCGGTAAAGTCAACACTTTTATAAAATTTAAAGATAATTTATTTTACTCTTCATGATACGTAAGTTTTTCGATCCAATATTTTTCTGCTTCACTGGACTGGATGGTGTACATTGCCTTTCCATTCACCTGAAACTTTTTACCACACTCTGATTCAGTAACTTGCAGACTAGTAAATTGAGTTTCCTTTCCATTTTCCATTATCGTTGAACCACTATTTCCAACATGTACACATTTTTCATCAATTGCTGTTCTTTGCCCTTTTTCATCAACGTAATAGTAGAGATCGTTCACAAGTCTACCAGATTGATGTTCAGGATCACTCGTGAAATAAATACCATGCTGTTCCATTTCTGTCTCTTTTAGTGGTACCAAACTCTCTACACGTACTGGAATGACTTGAAGCTCTCCTTCTCTTTGGAGAGATGGATAATTTGTTACATTATAAAAAACGGTGATCGATCCTTCATATCCTTTCGGGATGAGATACACTTTATTTGTTTTTTCTACTGTTTCGCTGTACTGAGTGTTACTAATATAGTCCACCCCAAAATAGGCACCGAGAGCGTACAGTACGATTACAACAGAATGAATCAACGTTTTCTTTATACTTGTTCTTTGCTTCTGCTCCTTTCTACTACGTTGGAATTCTTCTAGCAGGAAGAACAAAATAGAGCAAGCCACTGCAAATAACCCAAAACCCTCTAGGATGATCGTCGTAAGAAACCCAAATCCAATATGAATAAATCCTGCGAGAACAAAACGAAAGGTTGTTGTTTTCTTTGTAATAAAATCTGATATGTAAGACACAGGAATGCCATAGAAAAAGTTTCCAAGTGCTGCATATAAAAAAACTATTAATAGAAATCCAGAAGATGACAGTTCTTCGCTCCCGATCGGATCACCTGTTACGACTGATTGAATAAAACCAGCCAGAATAAAGATAAAAGGTAAAATTAAAGAAGAAAAAAATGCAGATCTTATCTTCCTAAAGAACATACTCTCACCCTTCCATACATCTTCCCTATTTTACATAATTGTGAAATCCTTCACATAAAGTATATCACTAACTGGTCAACATAGTACATAGTTTTTAGCTGTGAAACATTCTTGTGAAACAAGAAAATTCGGGTGGTGCCTGGCACTTGTCGATTACTAAAAAAAGGGTTACTGCCCTCTTTATAGAACAACAGAGGAAGGATTGATTACTTTTTTACAGATGGGAGAGTTCGATGAAGAAATTATTTTATCTTATCTTAATATTTCTTATTTTACTTGCTGGTTGTTCGAAAAAGAGTACTACTGATGAGGCTTCAGAGACAGCGACTGATACTCAAATTCCAGAGTTCCTGCTTAATGACTTAGTGAGGATTAATTCCGAAATCTATCAATTTATGTTTTGGGTTTCTTATGGGGCAAATGATATTAGCCCAGTTGTTCCAGATTCTCCAACTCTATATAACTATAGTGGTGAAACGGAATCTCTCCTTACATCTCTAAAAGATGTTACAGAGGAATTAACGAACACTAAAGCTTCAAAACCTTATAAACAAGCACATAAGGATTTATTAACTGCCTATCAAGACTATCAAAAAACCATTCAATCCTTTAAGTCTAAACTAGACGATGATAAAGTGGAGATTTCAGATATCGAGAAGGTAATAGCTGATTACACTCTTATTACAAAAGCGTCTGAAAAATGGTTTGCCGTTTATAAAAAAGAGCAGAAGTTAAGTAAAACAGACTTAGAGGCTTTGCCAAGTATCGGTAATTCCCACGAGGGAAAGATGTATATCGAGTACACCCATCAGATTATCAAAAGAATGCTAGAAAATATTGATACAAATGTAATGGTTCCTTACAAAAATGATAAAGAAGAGACGATTTTACATTTGGATAAAACGCTTGGAGATTACAGAGTTTATAACCCTAAGGTTACCGAAGATAGTAAGGAAGTTTCGTTTTTAAAATTGACAAAGGCTCCAAAGGATTTTGTAAAAAAGCATACACAACTTTTGGAAGCTACTGAAACCTTCATTAACCTTATCAATCATCCAGACGGGGAAATGAACGAACAGTTTATGGATCAATTCATCTCGTATTATGAGGAAACGAAGAAAGCTCAAATTGAGTGGAAAGAAACTGCAGAAAAATTTGGTCCAATTAATTGGCTAGATCAAAAATAAAACTTTCTATAAAAGTTTAGAGAGTGGGCATTTACATGGTTATTAAACTTTTATCTATCCTACTATTTACCATCCAATTAATTTTTACATCAGTAACAGGTGACGGATGGATGCATTATGATCAGGCACAGTGGTCAAATGACTTTAATGGATTAGAAACAAATATTGAAGAAGTCGTGATGAGTAATCATGCCAAATTTCTTTATGAAGATGGCACAGAGGCAGAGAAGCCAGCCATCGGAGTAGTATTTCAACTGCAGAACACAACAGACAGAGCCTTTCGGTTTCATACACCAACTCTTCTAACCAATACTGGAGAATCTATTAATTGGGCTGTTGATGTTTCTGATAATCTATCTGGTGAAATTCAAGGAGGAGAAACAAAAGAAGCATTGTTGGTTTGGTATCTAGAAGAAAGTAATATTGACCAGATTGAATCAATCAAGCTATTTTGGACTGTTTATGATGGTGAATTTGCTGATACCGATAAAGTTACAGAGAAATATGAAGTTGAACTGGAACTAAAGTAATTTATACATGAAAAAAGACTGCAGAAATAGGTATCTACAGCCTTAAGGCCCTTATAAAGGGCCTTTTTGTATCCAATTTCCATCTATGTCCCTACGAATCTAGCCTTCTTTCCCCTTACTTAACCCATGCTCCACTTGCACTAATTTTATATCCATCTATCACAGTATTCGTAGCCATCTCTCCACTTGGATAGAAGTAATAGTAAGCTTGCCCTATTTGTTTCCACCCTGTGATCATCTCACCTGAGTTTTGGAAAAAATACCAGTGTTTGCCCATACTCATCCATCCTGTTTTCATCGCACCATTTGACTGTAAAAAGTACCAGTTCTTGTGATCCTTCACCCAGCCAGTTTGCATGACTCCACTAGTATTCATATAGTACCATTGACTGCCATCACGAACCCATCCAGTTGCCATTTTCCCGTCTTGTTTTAAATAATACCAACTGCTACCAGAAGGAAGCCATCCTACGCGTGGTGTACCTATTTCCGTACTGAAATACCAGTCACTGCCTGACGCAACCCAGCCCGGCTTTTTCGCTAGTTCTCCACTGCCATGGAATAGATACTTCACTCCGTCTATCGTATACAATCCACTTACCATATACCCATTTTCTTTCAAGTAATAGATTTTCCCATTCTCCTCATGATAGCCTGTCTTCATTCGCCCATCATTAGTAAAGAAATACCATGAGTCTCCATCCTTTACCCAGCCCTGCTTTAAAGAGTAGCCATTTGGATACGTAAATTGGTAAAATTCCTTCGCAATATAAGCTATTTTACTCGCCCACGCCTCATCATCTGCATATTGGTAAAAGCTTTGGTCATACCTCATATTGTCCAATGTCGGTTGTGCATACGGTGTCATCCCTACTGTCGAGCCATCTTTAACTACATACTTCTCTCGAATATATCTAGCTCCCTCTATGATTCCAGAATCTACTGAGTCATACGCATACGCTTTTGAAGGATCATCTAGAACAGCATTAATTCCATAAAAATTAAATTTTGATTTTGCTATATCTGCTCCTCCCCAGCTAGTTTCAAGTCCAGCATGAGACAGTAAATAAATTGCATTTAATCCTGACTTATTTTGCGCTTCAATAAAGGATTGTCCCTTGTTCAACATGACAGAATCCTTGTCTGAGATTTTAGAAGCGATAAATCTATTAATTTCACCTGCTGTCACATTCGCAACACTTTGAAGAGGCGTAAAAATCGACAACTCATTGGTGACAGCGTTCTTCTTTCCAAACTCATATTTAATTACACTATAGCCTTGATTGGCATATTGTATATAATTCAGTTTAGGATGCTGATAGGATTCTCTACTATAAGCTCCCCATATCCAGCCAACTTCCCCTGCTTCTGTTTGTACTTTGTACCACTCCGTATATTCACCCTCTAGAACTCTATGTTCTAGGACATAAAGCTTTGTACCCGCTTCAAGCAATCTCCCTACCTGACTGTCTGATCCCGTTCCAGGTTGACTTCTCAGATTACGTTCAACCTTAAGTAACCATTCTTGTTCCATTAGATTTGTGCTCAAATAATCTTTATGAACCCAGCCTGTTTTTTCTCCTACTTTAATTTCGGCAGCATATTCTCTTTCTCTAACTACAGTAACCTCATCACCATAGCCTAATTGAAAGTAACGTGTGTACGTCGGGTTCGTGTCCTCATTAAAGATATGCAGATGTGCATCCGACAACTCTTCGAAGGTGCGATAAACCTCCAACTTAGCTGAATTTACCTTCATAGGCGTTTCTGCAGCGTAGCCTTCACTAGGATTCACGAATATAAACGCTACTACAATCATAACTAACGACCACAACCATTTTCGATGATTCAACACTCTCATCCTCTCTCTTCATTTCTATCTACCTAACATTCTATCATACTCTACTAAAATTTGGATGTTACGAGTAGATTACTAGACTCAGAGTTTCTCTATTCCAACTTAGTATAAAAGGAGCATTTATTATGTCTACAGAGTAACCCATTTGCGTCCCTGCTTGTCACCAGGACTTCCATATCCTCTACTTGGACATTTTCTTCTAAACCTTCTCATCTCATTTCCACAAAAAAATGCGTAGAGCTCTACATCGCTCTACGCATTCCTCATTTAAATTAGTTACCTGAAATAACTCTCCAGAATTCACTAGCAATGGCTTGATAGCCTTGTTGACTTAAGTGAACATCTTGCTGATTAGGAAGGTATTCCTGATAGTTACTAGCAATAATGGACTCTGTTGAAATGAAACCATCTCCGTTTGTATGTGCTTGCTCCGCTAGCTTTGTGTTGAACGCTTGCAATAACGGATAGAGCTGTGCTTGCTGATCCTCTGGATAGTATGGAATTGGATTGTAGTAGCCCATTACATACACATCAACTGTTGGATTCAATTCATCAATTGTCTTTAAAATAGTATCCAAGTTCTTACTCACTTCTTCAATTGCTGTTCCTACTTGCGTCACATCTGTTAACAATAACGGGAATATATCGTTTGCACCAATGTCTATTGTAATATGACTTGCTTCCCTGATTTCTGCTCTTACTGCTTCATTGTTCAGAACATCTTCTCTTAATTGACGAGAGGTATACCCGGACTTCCCAAGGTTATCAAAATCAATTAATTGGTATGAAGAGGAGAAATGTTCAGCTAAGTAATCTGGATATCCTAATGCATCTTCCCCATATGGTGTTTGACCAGCTGCTAGAGAATCACCCAATGCTAAGTAATCTGCACCCATACGCGCTCCATCTGGACCTAATTGATAACCATCAATTGTCGTATTAACTGCTTTTACACCATTATCGTAGAAGTAATACCATTTTTGATCTACTTCTTTCCAGCCTGTTTGCATTGCACCTGATGATGCAAGATAATAGGTTGAATCTCCTTCATTTATCCAGCCTGTTTGCATCGCGCCAGATGAGTTTAGGTAATACCATGAACCTGCATCTTTAATCCAGCCCTTTTCCATTACTCCAGATGTATTTAGATAATACCAGTGACCTGCATCTTTTACCCAACCTTTAGCCATTGCACCTGATGATGATAAATAGTACCAATGTCCGCCGTCAGGAATCCAACCTGTAGTCATCACACCTGAAGAATTCATGTAATACCAGTGACCTGCATCTTTCACCCAGCCTCTAGCCATTGCGCCTGATGACGTTAGATAATACCATTTACCCGCTTCATTATACCAGCCTGTTTTCATAACACCCGATGGCTCCAGGTAGAACCATTGACCACCTTCACTATGCCAGCCTGTTTTTATTGTTCCTGACGAATTTAAGTAATACCACTTTCCTCCATCTAACAGCCAACCTGTCTTCATTGATCCATTATTATTGAAGTAATACCACGTATTTCCGATGCTTTGCCAGCCTGTCTTAGCAACACCGTTCACATAATAATACCACTTACCATCCAACTGCTCCCAGCCGTTCGTAAAGTAACCACTATTAGCTGCAATCTTGGCAAAAGTATCATTGCTATTTGTAATAATAACCTTTGTGTACAATTTCACTTGATCAAATAACCATCGAACTTCCTCATTGTGCATTCTGACACAGCCCGAAGAAACATATTTTCCGATCGAGTTTGCATTATTATTCCCATGAATCGCATAGGTTGTCCCATATGTACCTCTTGCATTTAACCCTAACCAACGATCTCCAAGTGGATTAGCTGGATCACCACCAGGAATATTCTTCGTATAATATGGCCGATTTTTTATCTTATTTACAATCTCAAAGGTACCCTCAGGAGTTAGAGAATTTTCTCTTCCTGTCGCAACACTAAACGTTCTTACTAGTGCACCGTTATCATAGAATGCTAGTTTGTTAGTTTTTTTATTAATAATAATTAACTGCGTGCCGCTACTTGCAAATGCAGTATTCGACATGAATAAAGAAGTGAACAATAATACAAGAACTAACGCAACCTTTTTCATTTCCATCCTCCCAATATCTAGTTTATACATCTAAAATACCATGTTTGTTTGGGATTTTTTGTCATATTATAGGGTCGATTTAAAAAAATTTCAGATTTATTACATTTACATTAAATTTATTAGTACTAGATAACTATATCTTAGAATCAATCTAGAAGAAACCACTCTATCAATTTATTTTCTATTATTATTCTCCTAGTCCTTCATTTTACTAGTTTTGGAAACAAGAAAAAAGACAGATCGCTTTGATCTGTCTCTTTCATTATTCTTGAATCCAAGCACCACTTGAGCTTAATTCGTATCCATCAACTACAGTATTAACAGCTAATGTCCCGCTCGGATTTGCATAATACCATGCACCATCTGCGTAGAACCAGCCAGTTTTCATATTGCCGCTACTTGCTAAGTAATACCAGTCACCTGCCCAATGTACCCAGCCCTTTTTCATTGCACCACTGCCTTCAAGGTAGTACCAGTAGCCTCCGTCTTTTAGCCAACCTGTCAACATTTGTCCAGAGTTTACATCAAGATAGTACCAGTTCCCATCTTTAAACCAACCTGTCTTTAAAGCTCCATTTCCGTCTAAATAGTGCCATTTCCCATCAACATTTAACCATCCAACCATGCTACCACTAACAACACGTCTAGCTCCGATATATGTATTGTAATAATAACCTGTTAAAGAATCTATTCTTACACCTTTAGAGCTTGATGCATGTACGAATTGATTATTTCCAATATAAATTCCTACATGAGATGCTCCTGCTTTATATGTGCTAAAGAATACTAAGTCTCCTGTTTGTAAGTCATTCCACCCTACTGCTTGTCCTACAGTATAAATATCTGCTGCTGTTCTCGGTAAAGTAACACCAACTTGTTTGAATGTATATCCGATAAATCCAGAACAATCAAATCCACTTGGTGAAGATCCACCCCAAACATAAGGGACGCCGATATAATTTTGTCCTATTGAAGCAACTAAATCACCTTGAGTTGCAGCACTGGCCTTCCCTTCAAATAGCCAGCCGCTAAAAAGTAATACTAAAGTTAGTAAACTACTATATAATACTTTTTTCATAGTAACCTCCGCTCTTCTATCAATTTCTGAAACTATTATCTCACAAAAATAGGTTTTCAAAATTTACAGTTATATTACAAAACTGTTTCAGAAGAGACATACTTCTACATAAATTGTATCCTATAATTATCCAATTCTTCATATATCGCTAAAAACATTGAAAATATGTAAAGTAAATGGCGAGTTTTGTCGATGTAGATATAGGTTGTTTGTACTAGATAGTTACTACTGATTACTAGAATTAAATGCTTCAGTTAATAGAAAGGGCGATTACACTTGAATTCTTACAAAAAAGTTTTTCTACTTCTTTTGGTTGTTACCCTAACCATAGGACCCTTCTCCACTACCTCATATGCTGGAACTACAGGATGGGTATCAAAGGGAGGGAATTGGTATTTCTACCAAAATGACAAACCTGCAAAAGGATGGGTAGTAGAAAGTGGGAAGTGGTACTACTTCAATAGTAGTACTAGCATCATGCAGACTGGCTGGGTTAAAGATCATAACAAATGGTATTACTTAAATTCTAGTGGCGCTATGCAAACGGGTTGGATTAAAGACCGTAACACTTGGTATTTCTTAAACTCCAGTGGTGCCATGCAAACGGGGTGGATTAACGATCGCAACACTTGGTATTTCTTAAACTCCAGTGGTGCCATGCAAACAGGATGGATTACTGAAAATGGTAAGCGTTATTACCTACAATCAAACGGGGCTATGCAAACAGGTTGGGTGACTTCCGATACGAGTCGCTTTTATTTAACACAAAGTGGAGCTGCTGCAATTGGTCCTTATGATATTAATGGCGTAACCTATCTCTTTAATCAACAAGGTTCCTTACTTTCTGGCTGGTACACACTAGAAGGTGTTAAATATTATTCAAATACTGATGGCTCAGTTTATAGCGGTTGGTTAACAGATCAAGAGCAAACGTATTACGTCCACCTAAATGGAACAGTTGCTGTTGGCCCAACTGTAATTGAGAATAAAACCTATTTATTTAATGAAGACGGTGTGTTAGTTACAGGTTGGAATACAGTTAACGGCATTAAGTACTACGCTAATTCAAATGGAGAAATACAAACAAACTGGCTATCTGACCAGGAGCATACGTACTATTTCCATCCAAATGGTGAGGCTGCCTCAGGTCCAACCTTAATTGACAATGTCATGTATCTTTTTAGTGAAGACGGTGTTCTCTCAACTGGATGGCACACGATTAACAAGAATAAATATTATGCGAATGCTGAAGGGATCGTTCATACAGGTTGGCTCCTTGATCAAAATAAGACATTCTACTTCTTATCTGATGGGAGATTGGCAACTAATACGATTTTCACCGCAGACAATACTTCATATTTTGCTGATCAAGATGGGAACCTGAAAAAGGGATGGATTCTTCAACTTGGTTCGTGGTATTACTTTCAAGATGATTTCAAAATGAAAACCGGTTGGTACCAAGAGGGTACACAACGATACTACTTGAACAGTGATGGTAAAATGCAAGTAGGATGGGGGTTAATCGAAGGAAATTGGTATTTGTTCAACTCTAGTGGTGCGTTAATGACGGGTTGGCAAAACCTTGGTGGCTATTGGTATTACTTAAACGATTCTGGAGTAATGCTGACCGGATGGAAAGAATTAAATGGCCATTGGTATTACCTTCAAAATTCTGGTGTGATGACAATTGGCTGGACAACAGTTGACGGAAAGAATTATTTCTTCAATCAAAATGGCATTTGGGATCCATCCCCTGGGAAATTCGCTGGGAAAAAAATTGTAATTGATCCGGGACATGGAGGACATGACCCAGGTGCAATAGGTGGAGGGTATTATGAGAAGAATATTACCCTTGATGTTTCATTACAATTAAAAAACCTACTTGAACAGCACGATGCGTGGGTGTACATGACTCGAAACTCTGACACATATCCATCACTTAGTGAACGAGTTGTATTTTCCAATTCTACAAAACCGGATGCATTTATAAGCATTCATGTAAACTCAACAACTGATCCATCTGTAAACGGGATTGAAACGTTTTACAACTCAGTGGCAGGAGCAAAACCAACAGAAAGCAAACTTCTTGCAAGTGATATCCAAAGTGCTGTCATTGCAGGAACTGGTGCAAAAAGCAGAGGCGTAAAAGACAGAGATTTCACCGTCATACGAGGTAATCAAACTGCAGCTGTACTTTTTGAAATGGGCTTCATCTCAAATGAAGCAGAAAGAACAAATATCGTTAATAAAAGCTATCAAATTAGTATTGTGAATGGATTGTTTAACGGATTGTATAATTATATGTATTAAGAGAGAAGGTCCAGTAGCAATGATACTGGACCTTTTTCTATACTAATAGGGCATATGTATCTAATTGTTTCTCCTACTAAATAAGATATCCCCATTACACTATAAAAGGGGTGCAATATAGCACCCCCTAACTTTATTTCACCCAAACACCCAGGCTATTTATTTTATACCCTTCAATAGTTGTATCATGAGCCATTTTGCCATTTGAGTAGAAGTAATACCACGTCTTCCCAACTAGCTTCCATCCTTTAGCCATTTCTCCTGACGTATTCAAGTAGTACCACGTTCCATTTTCCTCATACCAACCAGTCTTCATTGCTCCGCTCTTACCAAAATAATACCATTGGTTATCTTTCCATAGCCAACCTTTACTCATTGCACCACTTGCACTTAAATGGTACCATGTTGAATTTTCTTTATACCAACCGGTCTTCATTGCTCCACTTTGATTTAAATAATACCAATTTCCATCAACGAGTTCCCAACCAGTTTGCATGATACCAGTAGATTTGTCTAAATAGTACCAAGCTCCCTTATCATGAAGCCAGCCTTTCTTCAAGTTCCAACCATGTTTGTACATCCAGTTGCCATCTACAAGTTTCCATTCCTGTGGCAGTAAAGGTAATATAGCGTCACTAGCAATGTTCGCTAACACCTGTTGTCCCTCTACTGTTGGATGAATGTCATTTGGTAGGATATATGAAGCTTGTTTTCCATTAAATGCTGTATACGCATCCACTAAAATTGATTGAGACCCTTCAGCAACCGGTGTAATGACTGATGCATTCACACCATTTACAATTTGCTCACCAATACTATGTACAAAGCCTGCAAATTGATCTGTGCTCGGCCCGAACGGATTATAAATATTATAGAAAACAATTGGTGCATCTGGATTTTGTACACGAATAAATCCAATGATCGTTTGAAGATTTTCACTTAGCTTCAAAGAAGCTGCAGCAACCTTCTGTTGAAGCGCTAACAATTCTGCTGGATCTGTGATTGGTTTTCCACTTGCTAATAACTCTGATAGATTAGCAGCTTGAAGTAAGTCATTGCTACCAATACTTAATGTAATCATATCTGCATCTGCGATAGCTTGTCCATACGCTGGATTTGTTTCGAAAGCTGTTAGTAGATTTTCAGATGTCCAACCCGGATAGCTCAAGTTATTTACTTGGAAGTATCCATCTCCAATTAAGTATGGAAATGCATGAGTTGACGGTTTAGTACGGTCCTGATCAAGATTCCAACCATACGTAATAGAATCTCCAAGAGCTACAAGAGAAGGCTTTTGTTCTCCACTTTGTGCAGCTGATGAAAAAGGAGATGCAAGCATACTTAATAAAAAAACAAAGATTAATAGACTACTAAATTTAGATTTCATTGTTATACGCAACGAAAGTCCCCCTTCTTTTGACATATTTGTCATTCCATCCCTTATTTTATTCTTATCTAATTATTTATTCAATAAAGAAAATTCGATAAATTATCTTATATTCTAACACTTTACTTTAGTTCATATGAACTATTTGCCAGTTTGATAGACTTTATCAACATTTTATTTGTAATAAATACAGGTCCATTTTTTACCATTTGTAGTCATATCCCTTTTGTCCTTCCAATAGTGTGTAGAAAGAAGGAAAAATGGGGGATTCGATGCGTAGTATTACTGGTATTATACTTGTTTTTTTATGTTTGTTTATCATCCCTTCCGAATCAGAAGCTAATGAGGGTAACCAGTTAATTATCATTAATAAGAGGACCAATCAATTAGCTTTTTTTGAAAACGGAAATCTTGTAAGGCAATTTAAAGTGGCAACAGGCAGGAGCACTGATTTGACTCCAGAGGGGACCTTTCAAATTGTGAATAAAATAAAGAATCGTCCCTATTATAAAGAAGGAATCCCTGGTGGTGATCCAAAGAATCCATTAGGTGATCGTTGGTTAGGCCTTAATGCCCGTGGAACTTATGGTACGACATATGCTATACACGGAAATGCAAATCCCGCTTCTATTGGGACATATGCAAGCTCCGGATGTGTAAGAATGTATGATGAAGAGGTGCGGTGGCTATTTGACCAAGTCAATCTGTATACAACTGTATATATAACGAATTCGTCGAAATCATTCGAGTCAATTGCTATATCCAAAGAATATATGACATACAGTAAATTGAAATCTGTGACAACCAATGCTGATGGCCCTCAGCCTAAAAATACTACTATTTCCGTTTCAGCTAACAAGGAAGGATCAGTGGAATCTTTGTATAAATTCCTTATACATGACGGTACAGAATGGAAGACCATTCAAGATTTTTCTCATTCTAAAAGTCTAAAGTGGAATCCTACGAAAGAAGGGACTTATCGTATCAAAGCTCAAATAAAGAGTATGGTATCGGATAAAGAATATGATGATGAAAAAGAACTATCATTTGATATATACATTCCCGCTGAATTAACGCTCATCTCTTTAAATGAAGAAGGACCATATTCTACAAATGAAGAGATCTCGATTTCTACAGAAACAAACCAGTCTAAAAATGAAATTCAATACTCGGTCTTTGATGGAGAAAAGTGGTCGGTCATACAAGAATACTCTGATGCTGCCACTTTTACTTGGAAACCCACGAAACCAGGTGACTATAAAGTAAGAGTTCAGGCACGTCATAAGCTATCCCATCAAAAGGCGGATGAAGAGAAGGAACTCTCACTTACAGTTTTTGAACCTGCAACATTAACCAGCGTTTCTACCGATAAAGAAAGTCCGCAAAAAGTCAATTCCCCTATTACTATTATTGGAGTTTCAGAAGATGATACAAAAACTCTTTTTAAAGTTTCTGTATTTGACGGAGATACATGGACTCTTTTACAAGACTATCAACAAAACCCGTTCGTAAGCTGGCAACCTAGCAAGTCTGGAGAATATTCAGTTAAGGTTCAAGCGAGACACGAACAGAGTAAACGCGATTTTGACTCAGAGATGGTTATTGATTATTCAATCTTTGAACCAGCGAACTTAACGAACCTAAAGTTAACTAGTAAAGGAATACAAAAAAACAATCATCCTCTCAGACTACAAGCATCTGCAGACATTACTACAGGTGTAGAATTCAGATTCTCCCTATACAATGGCTCACAGTGGCGTGAACTTCAAGACTACTCAAATACGAATATACTTAACTGGACACCCACTCAATCAGGTTTCTATAAAATTAAAATTGAAACGAGACATATACATTCCGGACAGCAATACGATGATACTACAGAAGTACCTATACTTGTTTACAACTCTACCTTATATTCGATGCCTGCAGTATTAACCCCAAAACCGAGAATAAAGATGAAGGATGTCCTTAAAATTAAAGGCTTGCCAAGGCGGAGTAGACGAAAGAAAAATTGGTAAAGCTTGAACAATTATAATAAGGATTACGTTCTGGTTAAATAGAACGTAATCCTTTTCTATTATCTTTAATTAAAACTATATATGTATCATGTGCTATAATAACTTTTAGCCTTAATCTTTAAGACATACGATTTGTGTACGAAAAGCAAAACGAGGATGAATTAGAAAAGAGCGACAATCTATATGAAAACAGCCATTATAAATAAAAATTCCATAAAAGGATATCCTTTAAGTAAATAATGATTAGTTTGATTCTGTGACTTCTAATCGTAAGTTTCTAAAGTGTTAGTACACAGGTTATCTTTTCCACTTTATAGCTTGTCATTCATTGTGTAGAATGTCTTAGACTAAGGAGTAATCTTATAAATGTAAACGAATTAAAAACCAACTAAGAGAAAGAGGTATTTCTAATGTTTTTTAATTATTTTTTAGCTTTTATTTTACCTTCATTACTTGGAGTGTATGTATATTTACTAGTAGGCGGTAAAAAAACGTACGTAAATATTATTGGTATAACGATAACCATGCTTCTACTCGTTAATAACATATTATATTTCACATTGATCTATATTATCAATGTTCCTTATTGGAATATATACGCAGATAACGTACTGACATTTAAATATTCTTTACTTAGCATAGTTATAGCGTTCTTATTAAGTCACGCCATCAGATTTATTGAATTAAATATTAAATATAAGTTAAAGGTTGAAAGAAAATAATGAGTAAGGCAATAAACTATATAATCTATATTGTACTAATACTAGTAGCCTTAATTATCACCAGCGCATCTAAGTACTATGTAAATGTATATGGTAATTCTAATTTAGACGGAATTTTATTTTATCTTAATTCAGGATTAGAGGGTGCCGACTTATCAGTCGTATATGAATTTTTCAAAGAACAGTGGTACCTGTTATTACTTTCTTTAGTAGTCATTTTATTGCCTGTTTTTAGCATTAATAAAAATAAGTATTTTATTGAAATGGATTTTAAAAATAAAAAGGTCAAATTAAACTTTTTCCCCATTTTTCATACAAATAAAATGAAACTAGCTTATGTACTTGTCATTCTACTTGGTTCAATAGGATTTTCCTATCAAACACTCGGTGTTAATGATTTTCTGAAAAGCTTAACTGACTATTCAACCTTTATTGAGGAAGAATATGTGAATCCGAATGATGTTCAAATTAGTTTTCCAGAGAACAAAAGGAATCTAATTATGATTTATCTAGAATCAATGGAAACAACTATGTTAAGTAAGGAAAATGGTGGCGGTTGGAATTACTCTGTTATGCCAGAATTAGAAAAATTAGCAGTAGAAAATACAAATTTCTCTAACACTGAATCTATTGGAGGGTCCTATAATACACCAGGAACGAACTGGACGATTGCAGGATTAGTTTCTACAACCTCAGGTCTTCCTTTAAAGTTACCTATCGGCGGGAATGATTATACAGATGAAAACTTCCTAACCGGTGCTATAGCCCTTGGAGATATATTAAAGAATGAAGGATATAACTTAGAATTCATGTTTGGTTCAGATGCAAAGTTCGGTGGCAGATACCAATACTTTATGACTCACGGCGGTCACAATATATTTGACTTAAATACAGCGATCGACAGAAAATTAATGACTCCTGAAGATGTCGTATTTTGGGGATTTGAAGATAATGACTTATTTGAGTGGGCGAAACAAGAAATAAGCATTCTTTCAAAAGAGGACAAGCCTTTTAACCTTAATATGTTAACGGTCAATACTCACTTCACAGATGGTTGGCTGGAATCTGGCGCAGAGGAAATCCATCCAACTCAGTATGAAAATGTACATGCACATACATCCAAACAAGTTTCCGAATTTATTAACTGGCTGCAAGAGCAGGATTTCTATGAAAATACAACGGTAGTACTAGTAGGTGACCATCTTAGTATGCAGCCCACACAATACTATGAAGAAAATATCGCGGATGACAAGTTTGAAAGAGTCATTTATAACTCATTCCTGAATTCTCCGGTCCAGCCTGTTAAAGAAAAGGAAAGACTGTTTTCTAACCTAGATATATATCCTACTGTGTTGGCTAGTCTTGGGGTTGAAATTGAGGGAAATCGGTTAGCATTAGGAACAAATTTATATTCTAGCGAAGAAACATTATACGAGAAATATGGCATAAAGCATGTGAATGGAGAGTTATCTAAAAACTCATCATTTTATAATGCAAGGTTTCTAGGTGATGAATATGTAGATTTGATTAAACCTGCAAACGATTAGCTTATATTGTATACGCCTCACTTATGACTATAGTTACCTAACCATAGGAAAGTGAGGTGTTTTTAGGTATTTAGTCATTTGTAAAAAATCATATGAAATTAGAAAGGTCCTTATTATGTATAAAAAATTAAGCATTACTGTTTTTGCTGTTAGTTCATTTGTTCTGTTCATTTCTACTATTTTTAAATCTCAATACGAACGATTCAGTAATTTGTACTTTACAAAATCCATCGACATCTTTTTATCTGACATACGAAATAGCTCATTCAGTGAGTTTGTAAATATATTTTTAACTCCTGTTACGATATTGATCATTATGATTTTTATCGCCTTTGTTTTTTTCGTAAACTATAAAAGGAAGTTATCGCTAGCAGTTACAACTAAAATGGGTAAACATAAAAGAAATATATCCATAGAATATGTTATTAACAGTAGGTTGAATATGATATTAGTAAGTATTTCGTACCTAGCTATCAGCCTTCTTGTTTTCTTTAGTTTTGTAGAACTTCAAAAACCCATACTAGAAGATAAGAAATTAATTTCACATGCAATGGGAGAGGTTGATGGTTTTTACTATACCAATAGTTTAGAAGCCTTTGAAAATTCATATTTCAATAAAGGAAGCAAGATCTTCGAAGTTGATATGGAACTGACAAAAGAAGAGATTCTGGTCGCTAGACATGACTGGGGATTAATTTATGCTAAACAGTTGATGCAAACTCCTGAAACGCAGATTGATCACGAACCCTGGACACATGAGTATTTTATGAATCAACCCATAAACAAGAATTATACACCTTTGGATATCGATGGAATTATTCAGTTATTAAAGGAATATCCGGATATCTCCATTGTCACAGATACTAAACACACAGAACCACTTATGATTGCCAAACAATTTAGTAGGATGGTCGAAGCTGCAGAGTATGATCAAGACATTCTATCTCGAATTATACCCCAAATCTATAATCAAGAGATGTTCTCTGTAATCAATAATATCTATCAGTTTGATCATGTTATTTATACCTTGTACATGTCACCAGATAGTGATGAAGAGGTTTTACAATTTGTCAGTGAACATTTAGAACAGATTTCAGCTGTCACCTTGCATACTTCAAGAGTTTCTGAGGTATTTGTAAATCAATTACACCAATTAAATTTATATGTTTATACTCACCCTATTTTTGAATTGGAAGAAGCACTCTATTATGCTGAATTAGGTGTAGATGGTTTTTACACAGGTTCCCTAAGCAATAAAGAATTAGAAATGATCAAGACAGATTGATTAGAATTTCCTATGTATTGAATATGGTTTACAAAAGAAGGAGACATGACAAATCATATCTCCTTCTTCTAACTCTTCCGGTTAATCTACTTCTCTGGGCTCTTTCTATTCCTAATCTCCGTTGATAAAGAGTTCTCCTCGATTCTTAAAGGTACTGGATACTAAAAAATTGAGAATACACTATCTTAACTACTTACAAAAAATTGTTCCTAAAACAGAAGTTTAGTTCATCTCTTCATAAGATTTAACGGTAAAATCCTTGCTCAGCAAATTATCTAAGCCGATCTCATCCAAAAAGTGAGCTGCCCCAACCACGACAAAATATGTTTGTCCGGTTCCGTCTGTAAGGTAGCCTTTGATTTTCTCTACCATTTGGATGTTTCTCTTTTCCATCAGGTCTACTTCATATGCTTGATAATCACTAATCGTACCACCCTCATCAATTGAAACAAGTGGTGCTAACTGTTCTTCAGAGCCGGTCTTCCATGCTTCAATGATTTGTTTTACTGCTGCATCATTAGGTTCCTCCTCAAGTGCAACCAGTGTTTCTTCTAAAGCCTGAATTTGAAGTTCATCCGGCATTTTTGAATAAAAGGAGAGTTGTTCATCCACACCTTCTAGCTCAAGAATTGATTTATTATCTGCTGTTGCACGTTCTAGAAAATGAAGGTCAATACCAAATTCTGATTGTATAGTTTCTTCTTCAGATAGTAATAACTCAGAAAGAAGCATTTTTATCATCCATGGTTTCATATGATTTAATTCTGTCATAGATAAACCCTCTAAATTGTGTTGACTGATCAACTCACTCAATTTTTCATAAGAAGTCTCGCTTATATGCTCAGACAATAAAGAGCCATCCATGTACATCATCTGTGAAATAAGCTCTGGATTAAACATCTCTTCACTTATGTCTGTTATATTCGCCTCTACTACCAGATAATCTGATATATCATATGCTTCTTCAACCACTTGATCTAATGGATACATATCTTCATTTCCAACATGTATGGAACCGAGTAAATATACTGTATTCTCTTCCTCCGTCACCTTCCAGAAGAAAGGTGCCTCTTCCTGCTTCTTCTCTTCTTGTTTAGTTTCCTCTTTGCTATTCACTTTTTCTGCTACTTGTTCACTCTCACATCCAAAAAGAAAAGTCAGTGTGAAGAGTACTAGTATTCCAATTATGTAGTTTTTCATTGTTTACTCCTTTTATCATTTATTATCTTGCCTGATTCATCAAGTTTATCCTATTTACATTCTCCATTTTCCTGGGAAACCCTTTACATACATTTCCAATAAACAAAAATATTTTTTTAAAAAACTTTCTAAACTTCCAACCTTTTACAACATGCAATCGTCTAAACTAATATAGAAGGCTTGAATCAGGAGTGATGAACGTTTTGGGGAATCAAGAAACCATCTCAGATTTAATGGATAGATACGGAACCTCTATTCTACATCTGGCTTATTCCTTTGTCAGAAACCGGCAAACAGCCGAGGATCTTACGCAGGAGATCTTTATCAAGTGTTATGAAAAATTAGATACCTTTGAAGGTACATCTAGTATACAAACCTGGCTATACCGTATTGCCGTCAACCATTGTAAGGATTATGTGAAAAGTTGGCACTACCGTAAAGTACACGTTAGTGATTACATCTCCGCTTTTCTTACAGGTCAACAAAATGGACCAGAGATCCAGCATATACAAAAAAGTGAGAACCGTGAGCTCTTGCAGGAAATCTTAAAACTTCCTGTTAAATACAAAGAAATTATCCTTTTATACTTTTATCATGATCTAACACTTAAAGAAGTCAGTACTGTTCTTTCCTTAAATATTAATACGGCCAAATCTAGATTTATCCGAGCGAAAGAACTATTGAAGGATTCTATTGTAGAAAGGAGCCCTGAGTATGGATCAACAAGTAAAAGAAGCAATGAATCTACTCCAAACGGAAGAATTAGCTGATTTTGAGTTTACTAGTTCTATGAAACAGAACGTACTAGACAAGATTGTAACGAATAATCAAAAGAAAAGTTCTATTTATAAGAGAGTAGCTCCATATGTAGTAAGCGCTGCCGTGCTCACTCTTTTCTTCACAGGTACTTTTATACTCGTACAGAATCAATACCAAGAAAAACAAAATGCTGATACGAAACAAGAAATCAAACAGGAAGAACCTAAAGAACAAGAGATTCCAAGTCCAGAAACCGAACAACCTACTAAGACACCGGAATCAACCATTACGCCTCCACCCGTTGAAGAGAAAGATAAGGAGGTGATGCAGAAAGAAGAAAAGGAAGAAGTGAAAGAAGTAGATGAGGCTATGACTCCACCTGACTTATATAATCTATTAAAAACATTTAAAGAGAAGGTATATCAATCATATGGGCCTGAATCAGTAACTGAAGTTGGTAATATTAGTAAATTTAACTATTTTACTACCAAAGCCGATTATCTCAACCATTTTTCTGACTTTATTACACCCTCACTCGCTGAAACACATATCGGATATGGACTGGAAGAGAGATCCGATGGATTGTACTTCCATCATACGGATGGACCTTATATCTTTGATCCGAGTTCTCCATATGAAGTAAAGAAAGTTAGTGATTTCGAGTATCAGTTTAATCAAATTCCTTCTGAAGGGTTGAGTTGGAATGGAAGAGATGAATTAAGAATCACCTTCACCAAAACAGGTGACAATTGGATTATTTCAAAAACGGAATCGATAGAGAAATAAAAAATATTTTAATAACACAGGGGGACATTATGAAAAAATTTATCTTATCGTTATCAACTATGACTCTATTATACTCTGGAATATCCTACACGGCAGAAGCAGCAAGCACAACGCAAGGCTGGGTCAAAAAATCTGACACATGGTATTACTACCAAAACTCAGCTCCATCACAAGGGTGGGTCAAAGATAGCGGCCATTGGTATTATCTAAACAAGTCCGGAGCTATGCAAACGGGTTGGATTTATGATGGTGCCTGGTATTATCTTGAACCAAACGGCATGATGGCAACTGGGTGGATAAAAGACCAAAATAAATGGTACTTTATGAATGCAAGTGGCGTGATGCAAACCGGCTGGATCCAGGACCATAACAATTGGTATTATTTAAATACCGATGGAAGCATGAAGACTGGTTGGCATCAGGAAGGTTCTCACTGGTATCATCTAGGTGAATCTGGTTTGATGTCAAAGGGATGGGTAAAAGAAGATGGGAATTGGTATTACCTACATTACAATGGTGTAATGGCCACTGGATGGGTAAATGATAGTTACGCATGGTACTATTTATACAGCAATGGTGTAATGGCTCATAGTACAACGATAGACGGTTATACATTAGAAGCTAGCGGTGCCTGGTCTGAAGTAAAAGATGATCTAAAGCTGATCCAAGGAGTTCTCGATTCATATGGTGTAACAGCGTATGAAACAACTCCACGAACTTTAACGTTTTATAAAGGTGACGAAGAAGTTGCATCCTTTAGGCATGATGTTATGATCGGTACTGTTGAATACCGTGATTTATTAGTAGATTTAGGCGTAACTCTATTTCCAGATGCTGCCTCGAAGGAAGAGTTACACGCAGCCATTGATGAAAGTTTAGCAACTGGATATCAAGTCATGATTAGAGAAGATGTCAATGTATTCTTCCTTGAAGATCAGGGACTCACACTTGCCTTTGGTGGTTTTGACACGTATTAATGAAGGCTCTTTTCGTTATATTTGTTGGTATTAATCAATCCTTTATAGCCTAATACATCATAACATTATTCCTTTGACGAAAAGATACCCCAAAACAATGAAAATAACGAGTTTCTCGTTTCGAAAAACTACAACCTATGCAAAAAAGCCATAATAAAACAACTCCCCTTACTCATTTGTAGGGGGAGTTGTTCTGTTTTATGATGTTCTCTATATAAGTAAGGACGTCATCTCGTATGTCCTCTCTCATCATTGCAAAATCAATCGTCGCCTTAATAAACCCAAACTTATCTCCCACATCATAACGAACTCCCTCAAAATTATATGCCAGTACAGCCTGAATTTTATTTAATTCGCTAATTGCATCTGTCAGCTGAATCTCCCCTGCTGCTCCTGGCTGCAGTTCATCTAATATCGTAAAAATCTCAGGCCGCAGGATATAACGCCCCATAATGCCATACGTTGAAGGAGCAGCTTCTACTGGGGGCTTTTCAACAAGTGTACTCACATTAAGTAAGTTCTCCTCCAGCTCATGTCCTTTATATCCGATTACTCCATATTTTGAGACCTCCTCTAGAGGTACCTCCTGCACACCTACTACACTTGTTTGATACCGGTTAAACACCTCAATCAACTGACTCAGGCATGGCTTTTCGGAATGCACAATATCATCACCAAGAAGGACCGCAAACGGTTCGTCACCAATAAACTTCCTTGCACAATGTATGGCGTGCCCAAGTCCAAGAGGCTCCTTCTGACGTATATAATGAATATTGGCTAATCTTGAAATGAGCTGCACTTCCTCTAAGTAATCCCATTTCTCCTTCTTCGCCAAGGTTTCCTCCAGCTCATAGGATTTATCGAAATGGTCTTCAATTGCCCTTTTCCCCCGTCCACTAACGATCATAATATCTTCTATCCCTGAGGCAACTGCTTCTTCTACAATATATTGTATCGTCGGTTTATCAACAATTGGAAGCATTTCCTTCGGCTGTGCCTTTGTTGCAGGTAAAAACCTAGTCCCGAGTCCCGCAGCCGGTATAATCGCCTTTCTCACCTTCATTTGAATCCCCCCTTTTGAGCTCACTAGTTATATATATTAGGTTTCCTTCACTTGTATTAATAGTCTTGGCGATACTAAGGAACATGAAACTGCAGGATTTATTTTTTGATTATTCCAATATGCGTTATAATAAAGAAATAACCTTTTTTAGAGAGGCTCTTTTCGTAGACATTAAGGCTATTCAACAAGTAAAGTAATTACTATTGCTCAGGTCCAAGGGTTAACTTTCATTACTGTGTCGAAAAGATGCCCCGGAACATTCGAAAAACTATGCGAAAACAGCCTTTAGAAACGGCAAAAGAAATGTGGTGAAATGATGTTACAAAGTGAGTTAACGAAGGAACAGCTCGATTATTGTTCGCAGGAAATTATGAGAGAGCTGAGTCCTGATATAGATTATGATCGGGTAAAGATGAAAAAAGGCTTGAATTTATATCGTCAAGGTCATGTGTTCAATGCAACGATGGAAGGCCGTTATATTGAAGCACAGGTGCAGGATGAGAAGCTTTACGACGTTTCACTGGATTTAGATGTTTTTGTGCTGAGCAGCTGTTCCTGCTCCATTGAGGGAATCTGCCGCCATAAATTAGCCGTTTTTTTCTATAGTTATGCGATGGTTGGAAGAGTTGGTGACTTCTTCCAAGATTGGAAAAGTAGTAAGATACTGGAAGTTGTAAAAACTAGGCCAAAAGACCTACCGAAAGAGGAAGAAGAGAAAACACAAATCGGTGAAAAAGTTAGTGAGTGGTATACATATTTTAAAAGAAGCTATCATGCGTTTAGGGAAAAGCATAAGCAGGACCGTTTTTCCTTTAATCAACTGTTTTTGTTTGAGTCGATTTATCGTGTCTTTTTTCAAGGCTTGAAAAAAGGTGGACCTCAAACTCCGTTTATGAAAGATTTATTTATTATTCATGCAGCGATTTATACGATGCAAAAGCTTGTCGAGGAATCTGAGCAGTCTAAGCTTTCCATTAGCAGTAAGGACTCCTATGTGTTTCCTTACATGAGTGAATTACTTAATTCTGTTAATGAGCGTTTAGTTGAAATCAAAAGCGTGGCCGTACCTTTATCATCTGAACCGTTACTGCTTGAAACACGTGAAAAACTCTCACAGCTGTTGTTTTCAGGCAATGAATATCAGTATGAACGGTTAATGGTCTACTTTTCCGTTTGGAATGTTCTACTACGTAATGAATGGATTTCAGATGAAAAAGCATTTCTTACGGAAAAACAACAAGAATTTATTAAACGAAAACAGTCTTATGCTGTTGAATGTCAGTTTGCCTTGGCACACATGGCGTATTTAGAAAAAGACGATGACGACGCGCTTCAACTATTGACACCTATACAAGGAAACATTCTACGTTTCTATTACTTCTGGATTGCCAATTTAAAGACATCAAAGGAATGGCAGCGCCAACGCATTTGGCTGGATGCAACACTTGAGATTCTAGAAGAGCATCATAAACGGTTAATTGATTATCACTCAAAGCGGAATATGACAAAACAGTTTCTCCCTTACTATGAGGAAAATACAAAGCACCTCAACAATTCTGCAGACTATGAACATGTATTGAAAGCCTTGCTTCCATACAGTTTTCAAGAGTTTGATCACTATTTACTAGAGAAGCACCATTACCATACATGGGCTGATTTGCAAATGCTCGTCGGCTATCAAATCGATGAACAGCCCCGGGAGCTATTAAAGCATATTGAACAGGTAGATTTGACGGTATTAATTCCTCTATATCACCGGGCAGTGAACGAAGCGATTAGGGAGAGAAACCGCCCATCTTATAAACTGGCAGTTCGTTATTTAAAGAAACTAAGAACGTACTATAAAAAGATAAAGCAAGTAGATCGCTGGGAAGAGTTTATTGAACGACTGGCAGTAGAACATAAAAGATTACGTGCGTTTCAAGAGGAATTAGAGAGAGGAAAGTTGCTTCATGTTAGAGATTAAAACAATGATAGGAAGGTCGCAGTGGCTTTCTGA
Source organism: Bacillus sp. BGMRC 2118 (assembly GCA_008364785.1). GTDB lineage: Bacteria > Bacillota > Bacilli > Bacillales > SA4 > Bacillus_BS. Next base: position 261,483 of record VTTJ01000004.1, read on the forward strand.
AAAAGGTTTATTTTTATGGTGTGAAAATGAATCAGGATTTTCTCTTGAATTGGAAGATTGGAGACATGACGCATTTGCCAGACATGAAGCCACCTTTTATGGAACATTTCTTAAACCACACAGCTGGAAGCGACATGATGGTGTTCTTCTCTCCCCTCGAATTGCATTAGATTATTTTGCACATTCAAACGAAAATTCTTTATCCAGAATTCAGTGGGACGAGGAATCTGCCTATCTTAAAACTATTGCCGAAGCACTCATGGAAGCCATTGAAGTCGGTGACTTTATACCAGACTTTGATGCATGGCTTGATGGGAATATCGCTTGGCGTCACACCTCCCTTGTTCTTTCAGATTCTGAAAAAGAATGGTTCAGCTCATCTGTTCAAGAATGGATTGAATCGGATGACGAACTCTCGCTGCAGTGGAAAGAACTGCAATCACGTTACCCATTATTGAAAAAGACAGGAATGGTTGTAGACGAAGACGACTGGCTACAGAAGATTGGCTGGCAGGAGGATCCGTCCCAGTTTCGAATTGGCTTGCGTTTGGAAGAACCTACGGAAGACGGACTGGACTGGCATCTTGAAGTGGTGCTTAGGGATAAAGATCTTCCTGATGAACTGCTTCTATTGCAGGAGATTCGTGAGCTAGACGAAGAGTCCTCCCTCTCCATTACTCGCTCGATTGATCGCTGGACGACACTAATTCCATGGTTACGAGAAGGCAATTCCATTAAGAACACGTTATCTGAAATTGAGGCATTTGAGTTTTTAACAAGTGCAAGCACAACATTGACAAGTGCAGGTGTTGAAATTTTATTACCTTCGTGGTGGCAGTCGATTAAAGATTCTCAAGCTCAACTGAAAGCAAAAGTAAAAACTTCACCAAGTTCATCACGTCAATCCTTTGTTGGGATGAATGCAATTATTCAATATGACTGGCGCCTGTCCACAAACGGCATCGACATCTCAGAGGAAGAGTTTACAAAACTTGTTGAGGAAAAACGAAGACTCATTAATATACGTGGTCGATGGATTCGGTTAGATCCTGGCTTTATTAAGCAAGTACAAACCATCATGCAAAAAGCCAATCGTGAAGGCTTACGTTTTTGGGACGTGCTGGAACAGGAGCTCTTGCAGGAAGAACGTGAAGCAAACATCGAGGAGCTTGAGTCTGCTCAATTATTCAGGCACATTCAAATTGAAATCAATGACCAGTTATCCGGCATGATTCGTAAGCTTACCGAAGCCAAAGAGCTTCCTCCTATAGAAGTGCCTTCTACCTTTAAAGGAGAGCTCAGACCTTATCAACAGCACGGTGTGGAATGGCTATCGTTTTTGCGTGGATTTGGATTTGGAGCTTGCCTTGCAGACGACATGGGTCTTGGTAAGACGGTTCAAATGATTACGTACTTTTTACATGTCAAAGAAAAAGAGAAGCCGAAGACACCAGCACTCATTATTTGTCCAACATCCGTGCTTGGCAACTGGCAGCGAGAGCTTGAGAAATTTGCGCCTTCTCTGAATGTACAGCTACATTATGGCTCTCATCGTAAAAAAGGCAATCTCTTTAAACAATCTATAAAAAATGCAGACATTGTTATTACCTCTTACGGTCTTGCCCACCTAGACCTAGAAGAGCTACAAGACGTGCAGTGGAGTTCTTTATGTATTGATGAAGCACAAAACATAAAAAATGCCGATACGAAGCAATCCCGCTCGGTTAGAAGCTTAACTGGTACGCATCATATTGCGTTAACAGGAACACCGATGGAAAACCGATTATCTGAGCTCTGGGCCATATACGATTTTATTAATCGAGGATATCTGGGCAGCTTACATCAATTCCATAAGCGATTCGTTGTTCCGATTGAACGTGATCACGAAAAGGAACGGGTCGAAATGCTGCAAAAAATGATTCGTCCTTTCCTATTACGTCGAACGAAAAAGGACCAGGAAGTTGCACTAAACTTACCGGATAAACAGGAGCAAAAAGAGTATTGTGCCTTAACTGTTGAGCAGGCTTCTTTATATGAACAGCTCGTAAAAGACACATTCGAACAAATCGAAGCACTGACTGGCATGCAGCGAAAAGGACTTGTCCTAAAGATGCTCGGTAAACTCAAGCAAGTATGTAATCATCCAGGTCTCTATTTGAAGGAAGAAAAGCCGAGAGATGTTGTCACTCGCTCGAACAAGATGGAAAAACTGGCAGAGCTTGTACAAAATATCCGTGATCAAGAAGAAAGCTGTATTATCTTTACCCAATATATTTCAATGGGGAATATGATTCGAGAATTCCTCGAAAACGAGTTTAAGGAGCCTGTCCGATTCCTTCACGGTGGTACACCGAAGACAGAGCGTGACCGAATGATTCAAGACTTCCAAGAAGGAAAACAGCAATTCCTAATCCTGTCGTTAAAGGCAGGTGGAACCGGTCTAAACTTAACAGCTGCCAACCACGTTATTCACTACGACCGTTGGTGGAATCCTGCAGTTGAAAATCAAGCTACCGACCGAGCTTACCGAATTGGCCAAACGAAATTCGTTCACGTTCATAAGCTCATCACAACCGGAACACTCGAAGAAAAAATTGATGAAATGCTCGAGAAAAAACAGCAGCTAAACGAAGAAATCATCCAAAGTGAAGCATGGATTACCGAGCTGTCTACTCGTGATTTACACGAATTGTTCTCATTACGTGCAGGCTGGAGTGGTGAATAGGTGACAAAGAAAAAGGCAAAAAAAGAAGAAGAAGTCCTCGTTAATCCGAAGCATAAAGACAAAGCGAAGGAATGGCAGAAGTTTTATGGGTTAATGGCTTCAAAGGTAAAAAAGTAACACTTTAGCATTGGCAATCAAGTTGCCAATGCTTTTTATTATGGCTATTTTCATATAGATTGTTGCTATGAGTAAAAATCCCAAGTGCCGGATTTTTACCTTAGTATCTAAATACTTCTATACATAATGAGAGTCGCTCTTTTCTAATTCTAAAATGGTTGTACCCCCCAGAATAATTGTACTAATAGAAGGCTTTAGAAAAGAGACTATTTTAGACTAGGTCTATAGTATTCCTTTGTTTTATAATAGGATAGAGACATATCATGAAGGAGCTTCAATAGAATGAAAACCTCAACAAACTATCAACTATCAGAACGATTTGAAGTCGCGTTTAACCAAATTCATGAAACCCTGCGAGAGATTGTCAAAATTAATGATGATAGATTCAAAGTTTTGCTAGACGTCGGTGCAAAAAGACATCAAATGATCAAAGAGTACTATGATGATTTAAAGCAATATGCAAAACTACGTAATTCCATTGTGCATGATAAAGTGGAAGTTGGCTTTTATATTGCCGAGCCTCATGAAACAGTCGTCAGTCATATTGAAATGATTGCCGATATTTTTAAAAGGCCGAACTTTGCCCGCTCAATTGCGACTACAAATGTAGTGTACTTCGATTACGAGGACAGCATGCAAGAGGTGTTCCAAGTGATCAAGATACATGGCTACTCACAATATCCAGTTTATAGAAACTATGATTTTATCGGCCTTTTGGCGACCGATGATATTGTCCGCTGGATATCAGAGAATATCATTAATACACTCGTTGATTTATCAGATATAAAAGTCTATGATATCATTTCAACCGTACATGACCACCCCGTCGAGTTTGTGTCAAAATCTACTGATATCTTTACAGTTGAAGAAATTTACGAACACAAACATAAAAATAAGGTAGACCTGGAAGCTGTCATTATTACCGAAAACGGTAAGAGAAACGAAGTTCCTCTTGGAATTATTACAGCCTGGGACCTCATCCAACTGGACTATCAGGATGAGTCTGGAAATGACTAAAAAGCAAGGATCCTTAGCGATCCTTGCTTTTCTTTTATCTAACATTCTATTAATATTCCTCAGCTTGTCATCATATCCTTTTATATAGCTTATCTATACAAAAGGCTGTTTAGATTGTTGCTTTTACCTTAGTATCTAGGTATTTCTTTACATAATGAGAGTTGCTCTTTTCTAATTCAACCTCGCTTTGCTTCTAGTACTGCTTGTACACACAAAATACGTGTACGAAAAGCAACAACGTTTTAGAAAAGAGCCATACAAAAAGGAGAACGTTATGCGAAGACGTAGAAAATTACCTCTATTGCCCATTGGAATCATCTGTCTAGGTATCTTCATCCTTTATCTATTTGGCTCGTTCCTCTTTTCCGGGAGCAGGCAGGCTGAACGTGTTGTTGATCAATTCTATGGCTATGAACAGGATGGCGATTTCTCAAACTCTTGGGAGCTCCTTCACCCTGATATGAAGAAAAAGTTCGAACAAGGTGCCTATATACAAGACCGTGCCCACGTTTTCATAGGCCATTTCGGTGCTGAAACCTTTACCTACACAATCGAAAAAGAAGAAAAGGTAGAAAACTGGAGAATGTCAAAAGAGGCAAATGCTCACAAAGAAGCGTATAAGTTTATCGTGACACAGCAATACAAGGGGAAGTATGGCTCCTTTAGCTTTTTGCAAGACGTATATGTCGTTGACTATAAAGGAGATTGGCTGATTGTCTGGGATTACAATCAATAGGTTCGCCTACGAAAAATGAACATAAAAAAGAGAATCCCGACAATCCCTCCGAATGTATCAACTCCTACATCGTGAATGAGAGGAGTGCGGTTTCCTGTAAAATGCTGATGAATTTCGTCTTGTACAGCATAAACAACAATGAATATCACAGAACTAATGAAGTTGGAAGCCGTTCGTCCTTTTAATAAGGTTAGAGAAAGAGCCCTGTATGTAAAAAAACCTAATAAAAAGAATACTCCAAAGTGGGCACCCTTTCGTATAAAAAATTCAACAAATGCAGCTCCACCTAGTCTTTCGGTACTCACCTCATAGCCAGCGTATTCAAAGTGAACCCAATCAAAGCTCTCTTCTATCCACGATTCATTAATAAAACCACCGAGAAATGGCTTCACATCCTGTTTTTGATAAGGTTGATCGGAAAACCAAAATATGATACTAGCAATTACAATTACTGGAACCCAATATACGAACCAATACTTCAATTTAATCACCTTACTACTTTAAATTTATTTTCCATTATAACTGATTCGGACTCTTCTTTCAGAATTATTATCAATTAATAATGATATAGATTTCAGAACCAATATAAAAGGTGCAAGAAAAGTATATCTTTTCTTGCACCTTTTTGATTTGAAGTATTACTTCTTAATCCAAATACCGTCAGCACCAATTTTGTAACCATCAATTGTTGTACTGTACGCCATGCTTCCACTGTTGTAGAAGTAGTAGTATTTTCCACCAACTACTGTCCAACCTGTTGCCATAGCCCCTGATTTGCTTAGGTAGTACCATGTTGGTCCTTCTTTTAACCAACCAGTTTTCATAGCTCCAGATGCAGATAGGTAGTACCATTTTCCATTAACATTTTCCCAACCTGTTTGCATTTCACCTTTGCTATTCATGTAATACCAAGTGCTACCATCTAATACCCAACCAGTAGCCTTCACATTGTTCTTATAGAAGAACCATGTTCCTTGTTCTTGCTTCCAACCATTTTGTACAACTGGTTCAGGCTTCGTTGCTAAACGCTCAACTGATACTTCTTGAACTGTCACATTTCCAGCAAGGTCAATTAGGCGAAGTGAGAATTTGTTTTCACCTTTATTTACCGGTAATGTCAATTCATAGTTTTTATTAGCCGGAGTCATGATATCAACTGGGCTCTTGAATGGTTGTTCAAATTCATGATTATCGTCAACATATAGTGATAAGAAGTTGTAGTTATCTGTTAAGTTCAACTTAACCGTTACTTCTTCTACTTCTGGATCAACTGTAGTTGGAGCATCTACATTAATTACTGGAGCAGTTGTATCAATAAACACTTTACGTGAAATTGAGAATTCTTTTCCAGAGAAATCAGTAGCTGTCACAATTACATCGTACTTACCATCTTTATCAAATGATGCAGTTGTTTTAAAGTTATAGTTACCAGTAGTGCTGTCTTGTGTGAATGTCACAGCTGTACCATTTACAGTTAATGATTTTAAGCCGAAGTCTTCTTCAACATAACCTTCAACTGGAACTACATTTGTCTTGTAAGCTCCAAATGGTTCAGGAGTTGTTTCACCGATAAAGATTAACGGCATATCTACATCGCCAATTGCAGCTGTGCCAATTCCGACGTTATACGCATTATCCATAGCTGCTACTTCAATTAGTGCCTTCTCCCCTACGTTAGTTAGTGTCACACTAGTAACATCTGCTTTAGTCTGTTGTACTAGCTTGCCATCAACAAATACATAGTAACCAGATACTCCAGTTCCTTCTTCTACTGCTTCCCAGCTTACTTGCTTTGTTTCTGGATCAACAGTTGCTTTTACTTCTGGAGCAGTTGTATCAACATATACTGGAATCTTCTTCGATTGCCATTCTGCACCTTCGTAATCTACAACCGACTTAATTTCATAATGGTACAACCCATCAGCAACAGTTTTTGACTTAACTGTTCCATCCCACGCACGACTTGGGTCAAATGAGTAGTAAGCAGCAGATCCTGCATCATACCAGTTTTTACGTACATCTTTTTCTAGTTTGACTCTACGTAAGAACTTGTCATTGCTGTCTAAGATATTGAATTGTACTTCATCTGCATTACGTAGGAATGATGGAATTGGATATATATCATCGTAGTCTCCATCACCATTAGGAGATACTGGATAGATTACTTGTCCATCCTCTGTTGTTACCGGACTTACAGCATAATCACCGTTTCCAAATAACATATCAACGCCAATTTCATAGAAACGCTTCTCACCAAGACCTTCAAATCCATCTACAATATCAGGACGATCCCACTCACCGTAGAATCCAACGTATGGAACTGTTAGATCGAATGTACCTTCAGGTGCATCTAACTTAACAAATCCTTCTACGAAAATATCTTCTTTAAGATCTAGAGAGATTGCATTGCCATCTTTGTCTAGACCAGGAATCTTTGCATTCGTGAAGTCAACACTTACAGAGAAGTCAACTGATCCGTTAGCTGGAACTGTAATTGTCTCTGGAGCATCAACTACGGCACCTTCAAGGTTACCAGCAATTAGTGGATTGTAGTCAATACCATCTGCTGTTTGTTCAACTGTATCTGTTAATACATCTGTTTTAACTGCATATGTCACAGCTTCACCAGTCATGTTTGTTGCAGTTAAAGTCATATCAAACTTCGTTTCAGTAAAGTCTTTTAACTCTACCTTACCTTGGTTTGTACCTTTATTTACTACATAAACAGGTGTGCTAACTGCTGCATAAGTTTGCATCATACCAGCACCTTGACGACGAGGTGAGAAAGGTTGTCCATGTAAGTCTGTAATAATATCTGCTGTATTCATTAATAAAATCTTTGCTCTATCAGCACGGTCGCCAACTGATAAGCCTTTGAAGCGCTCATCTTCTTGTAAATATTGTTGTACTAACGCAGCACCACCAGCAACGTGTGGTGAAGCCATAGATGTACCACTCATTACACCATAAGCATCATTTTGTAATGTAGAGTAAATTTTTCCACCTGGAGCTGTAATTTCAGGCTTTAACTCTAAGCTTGGAGTAGTTCCCCATGAAGTAAAGTCTGTCATACGACCCATTTCAGGATCTTCTTGTTTCTTAGTTTGTGCAACATCTAATGTAACAGGACCAGCCAATAAAGCAGCTTCAAGATCTTTTCCTTCTTGTCCAGAAATTTTCATGAATGGGATATCCCAGCCACCTTGATTTTCATAGAAGAATCCTTCTGTCTTGTTGTAGACAATAATTCCAGCTGCACCTGCTGCTGCTGCATTCATTGTTTTGTCAACGAAAGTTAAACCTCCACGTGGAACTAAAACTACCTTACCAGTTACATCTACACCAGCATAGTCTGCAGGGTTACCTAGTTTCCCACCTAAGCTAACAAGCTCTAATGGCCCTTCAAGCTTAGACCAATCATCAATACCATAACCAACTGAAGAGAATGTGTCATTTCCAGTAATTGTGATTTCATGTTGGAATAAGTATGCTTCATTTCCTGATGCTGCCACTTGAAGTGTATCTGTGTTTAAGCCAGGTGCACCTACAAGTCCAATATCAGGGTTCTTAGAGAACGGGTTGTCCCATCCGTGTCCAAAATTAGAAGAGTTACCAGCTGAAACGGCACTTACAATTCCGTTATCAACCGCTCTAGTAATCGCTAAATCCTCTGCACTTCTTTCATCATAGAAAGAAGCAGTTGATCCTAAACTCATGTTTAATACATCAGCACCTAATTTGATAGAATCATCAATTGCTGCTAAGTATACATCAGACCAAGTCGAAGGATAGTTTGGATCATTACTGAATACCTTCATACCAAGTACTTGTGCTTCAGGAGCAACCCCTTTAATTCCACCAGTTGCTTCATCACCATTTGCCGCAACAGTTCCTGCAACGTGCATACCGTGCATAGAAGCGTCAGGTCCTAAGTCTAAAATTTGTTGGTTTTGATCATAGTAGTTAAATCCATAAGGTACTTTTTCTGTGAAGAATTTACCTTTCAATCCTGAATTAGCTACATCTTCAGCAGTGATTTCCCCTGTAGAATTGTCATCTAACTTAAAGTCTTTGTGAGAAGGGTCTACGCCTGAGTCAATTACTGCTACAACCATTCCTTCTCCTTCATAACCAGCATCTGCCCAAGTTGATGCAGATTGAATGAACGAGTGACTTGTTTTCATATCAGGCTTTTCTTCTGGACGATTATATTCATTTGCTAGATATACGTTCTTAACTCCAGCAATTGCTTCAATCTTTGCTACATCTTCAAACTTAACTTCTCCACTGAATCCGTTGAAAGCAGTAGTGAAGCTTAATTTGTGAGCCATTTTAATGTTCTTTGCTTTTAGCTTATCTTTTACGTTCTTTTGAGACTTCTCAAGCTTAGCCGTTAAAGACGCTTTTGTTTCTTTAGATAACTCTTTGTAAAGAACACCTTCTTTTGTTGCATGTTCTACAGGAGTTTGTCCTTCAACCTCAACAATTACACGAACCTTGTCATCCGCCTTAAGTGTTGCTTTTAGCGTCTTGTCTTTTACATCAATCTTCGTTAATTCTTTTGCATGCAACTCTTTAATCTGATTAATCTTGGATTCAAGTTCAGTCTTTGCAGCAGACGGCGTAGTCGTAGCAGATGCCGCAAATCCTAGATTAGAGAAAAGTAGAGCTGATGCAAGAACTGATGTTGCAATTTTCTTGCTAGTGTTTTTCTTCTTAACCAATTTTGTATCCCCCTCAAATGGTATTGGTACAATAAGCCTATTAATCTAGTAATAAACTTATATGTAAAAAATTGTTGCATTGTCTCGCAATATTGATAGTTTACAATTTTTAGACTATTAAATCAATACTAAATATACTGCAAAAGGCAAAATTATTTCGACAAAAGAAATATTTTCTACTAGTACTAAAGAATTAATAGAGTAGATTGAACAAAAAAAACTAGCCTAATTAGGCTAGTAAATAAATGAGGACTCCCTCACCTAAGATAAGAGAGCATAGTGTAGAGTAGTTGAGTTCATTGATTCTTTTTATTGTGGGAAAAAGAGGTGTTGTTGTTAGTGACTTCTCACTTCCTTCAATTTGATTTTGTTATACGAATGCTTCTTTCTTTGCGCTTAAAAATTTAACGCCTTCTGCTACGACCTCTGTTATATATACTCTTTGGCCATCTTGATTATCATAGTTTCTCGTTTGTATTCTGCCGGTTACACCAATGACGGATCCCTTTCTGCAAAAGTTTGCGGTGTTCTCTGCATTTTTCTTCCACAGTGTGCAATTCAGAAAATCTGTATCATAATCACCATTTTGATTTCTAAAATTGCGGTTCACTGCTAGCGTAATAGACGTGACTGCTTTTCCATCTTCTAAGTATTTCAGCTCTGGATCCTTTACGAGTCTACCTACTAATATCACTTTGTTTATCAATATTTCCCCCTCCTTGGACATATCGTAAACGAGTCTTCAACTCTAGTAAAATCACCAAAATACACTTTATATTTCTTCTTCTCATCAATAATTTAATTTTAGTTATTGGATTTTTAACTTTTTACTACGGTCTTTCGTAAAAAACTTTTTTTCACTAAACTTGACAATTTTTTTCGACATATGGAATGGTGAAGTAAGAGTATCGGTTTTCAAACCCGATCCAAAGCTTCTCTAACACTTTAGGAATCATTAATGGATTACATGTTTCGGAGTTAGTTGAAGAGGAATTTTGGGAATATAATATAACAGATGGCCCAGTTTGATGAAATAATATGGTCACACTCACACCATCTGCCCTATCTCTCGAAGCATATAAGAGTTCTATAGAAGGAGGAGGTTCCGGCTGATAGCCATTTCTCTGTTCCTTCACTTCACTTCCAAGTATTCTAGCAGACTGAAAAACAGCCTCTGAAAACCTACCAGCCATTCCACCATCTGCGTCCACACCTGAAAATTCAAGATGCACCGGACTAAGCCGCTCTCCTCTCACATTTGACAACCCATTCACGCGAACTCCTGTAAGATAATAGTTTTCTATTGCACATTCCTCCTTTGTGGGGAAACTGGATGAGGTATCCAGTTTCCTATATTAATGCTCAGGTGGTAATTCTGCAGTAAATACACCAAGATCTTGAGCATCAAATAAAACCATTGCAAATGCCATCATTAAAACAACAAGAAATTTTTTCATACTATAATCCTCCTTTCATTCTTACTAAATATAGAATAATATATTTTGAAAATTTAATTTTCTGTCATATAATGAAATTACATTCAATTTTCGCCCTTTTTCTCTTCTTTTCTACAAATAAAGTCTTTGGGGTTGACGAGTTCTACATATTTTTTGGGAGGTTGAAAATATGAGTAATGATATGGATTTTAGAAGAATTGGACCCGCAATTAGAGAATTAAGAATCGCAAAAGGAATCACTCAGAAGGATTTAAGTGAAGGAATTTGTTCAAAAAATTATTTAAGTAGATTAGAATCCGGAAAAGTCTATGCCCTTTGGGATAAGCTGTTTTTACTGTCTGAACGGTTGGGTGTTGATATAAGTTATTTTTCAGAGATTGCCAAATACCCTGAAACAGATTTTGCTAGTACTGTAAAGCAAAGTATCAGGGAAACATTAAAGAAAAATGATTATAAAACTTTACTGAAAATGATAAAATTATATAAAAAACATCCTACATTTTCAAAAAGTAATAACAATCTGCAATTTCTCGGGTGGCATGAAAGCATATGCATTTCTCAACTGGATCAAGACTTCGAAGCAGCCCGCGAACTATTACAACATTCCTTAAAATTAACCTACACTCCACCTAAGTATGTAACCGAACAAGAACTTGCTATTATGAATAGTATTGGCGTGATTTGTTTTGAAACTGCTCAATACCAATTAGCAATTGATACATATCTAAATGCATTAAAAGAAATTCGACATCTACGAACTCCGATTGATAAGAAAGTTGAAATTAGAATTATTTATAATCTAGCCAAAGCACTTGGTATGACTTCGAATTTCAAGGAGTCCACTACCTACTGTCAACATGGTATCAATGTTTGCAAAAAGAGTTCCTATAATTATCTTCTTGGGAATCTTTACTATCTGATCGGATACAATGCTTTTCATGAAGGAAATTACCAAATAGCCAAAGAAAATATAGAAATAAGTATTCAATTATTTAGGCTATATGATGATGACTATTTAACTAAAGCACTAGAGTCTTTAAAAGAAATTGAACAAAAATTACTACAGCCACAAGGATAGACCTCCCGTCTATCCTTTTCCCGTTCCCATGACCACTGAATCCTCTAAAGGTGGTATAATAAAGAGTACGGCTCACAACTGCTAATAGACATATTTTGGATAATGTATGATACACTATTTGTTAGATGGTTTTTAGCATAAATGTTGGGTTCGCTTGTATGTTTTGATTACCACCATATTGATGATAAATGTCTTCAAATAAATAAGGGCCAGTTCCCTACTTATAGATAGAAAGGATAAAGATATGAATAAAAAGAAAAAAACACACGTTCCGTTGCGGTTGAATTTTTTGTTTTTTATTGTGTTTTGTTTGTTTGCAGCCTTGATTGTACGGCTTGGTCTTGTTCAAATTGTGTACGGTGAAGATTATGTAAAGGAAGTCAATCGTACAGAAAACCTTGAGGTGAGTGTATCGGTTCCTCGTGGAGTGATTTATGACCGTGATCACCGAACGATTGTTGATAATGTGGCAAAGAATGCGATTACGTATACGAAGCCAAAAGGAACAAAGCCTGAGGAGCTCCTGGATATTGCACAAAAGCTTGCAAATCTTGTTCCACAGGACGAAATCCGTTTTGAGAAAATTACAGAGCGTGATTTTAAGGATTATTGGATTTTAACTCGTCCTAAGGAAGCAAAGGCAAAACTAACAGAGAAAGAGTGGAAAAAGAAAAATGCTTATAAACTTCAACTTTCTCGTATAACTGATGATGATTTAAAAGAGATTACAGATGAAGAGATGCATGTTGTTTCTTATTTCAGAGAAATGGTCAGTGCCTCTTCTTTAACCCCTAAGATTATCAAAAAAGGTGAAAATGGGATCACTGCAGAAGAACTTGCCATCGTTAGTGAAAACTTAGAAAGCTTACCAAATATTGATGTAACCACTGACTGGGATCGTGATCTACATGTTGAAATACTAGGATCCGTTCTCGGCAGTATCACATCGGCTGATGAAGGTCTTCCTGCTGATAAACTGGATTATTACTTAGCACGTGGCTATAGCCGGGATGACCGTGTTGGGAAAAGTCAACTAGAAGAAGAGTACGAAGATGTACTTGCTGGGCAAAAGAAGAAGATTCGTAACATTACCGACAAGGCTGGAAATGTGCTGAACACAGAAGTCATAAATGAAGGAAAAAGCGGTAATGATTTGATTTTATCGATTGATTTTGAACTTCAAGCTGAGGTTGAAAAAATTATCGAAGAAGAATTACTTTCTGCCAAAAGAAAAGCAGGAGCCCGATTCTTGGACCGTGCTTATGTTGTGATGATGAACCCGAAAACAGGGGAAATTTATTCACTAGCCGGGAAGGAAATAAAGACGGAAAATGGGCAATATGTTATACATGATCATGCTCTTGGAACATTTGCTTCAGCCTATACAATGGGATCGGCTGTGAAGGGTGCTACCGTTTTAACGGGTATGCAGGCAGGCGTTATTAATGCTGGTACTAAATTCAATGACCGCTCTATGTATTTCAAGGGAAATCCAAAACCAAAGGGATCCTATGCAACATTAGGAAGTGTTGATGACCTTAATGCATTAAAGCTGTCTTCCAACGTTTACATGTTTAACATTGCTCTTAAAATGATGGGGGTAAACTATAGCCCTCATATGTCTCTACCCTTAAAGCCTGAGGCATTGAATACGATGCGAAGCTATTTCCACCAATTTGGATTAGGCGTTAAGACAGAAATTGATTTACCTTCTGAAAGTAGTGGGTATCCAGGTAAACTTTCAAACCCAGGGTTAATGCTTGACTATGCCATTGGACAATTCGATACGTATACACCACTACAATTAGCACAGTATGTTTCTACAATTGCAAATGGTGGATACCGCATGAAGCCACAAATCGTTAAAGAGATACGACAACCATCATTAGAGAACGAACTAGGTCCGGTTGTAAAACCGTTTAAGCCTGTTGTCTTAAATCAGATTGATATGAGTGAAGAACAACTTGCCAGAGTTCAAGAAGGATTTAGACGAGTGATGCAGGAGCCAAGAGGAACAGCTACTACATGGTTTGGTAAATCCCCAAATAATCCTGCCGGTAAAACAGGTACGGCTCAATCCTTTGTATTTGAACGAGATGCAAATGGTAAGCTAAAACATACATGGTCTACTTACAATTTAACACTTGTAGGATACGCACCTTACGACAATCCGGAAGTTGCATTCTCCATTGTGGTTCCAAATCTGGACACTGATAAAAATCCGGTGAATAAATTGATTGGCCAGAGAGTTCTGGATAAGTACTTTGAACTTAAAAAGGCTGATGTAACCGCAACAGAAGGCAACGAAGTCATTGAAACAGAAGATCAACTTCCTGAAACTGAGGAAAGCACTGAAACAGTAGAAGAGTAGGCACAAAAGGATTGGTGAATAATTTCACCAATCCTTTTTCTATACAACCCGCTTGGCACCCATATAATATTTCGACCAATACACATTGTCCAAAGAAACGATTGCAATCCCACTCGAAGAGGTTGCTGAGATATATTTCCCGTCTCCCATATAAAAGCCTACGTGTGACACAACTCCTGGTGTATTAACCCCGAAGAATACGAGATCTCCCGGTTGTAAATTCGCCTTTGATACAGCTGTTCCCATTTTGTAATAATCACCAGATGTTTGCCTCGGGAAGTCAAAACCGTGCTTATTAAACATAAAATAAACAAATCCTGAGCAGTCAAACCCGCTTGGTGACTCTCCTCCCCAAACATAGCGAACACCTAGATAATTTTTGGAGTCCTGCAGAAGTGCCTGCATTCGCTGCTCCGTACTTTGTTGAGTTTGGGTAGGTGCTGGTGCTGGCGTTGTTGTTCCTGCACTCGGAATGGTTAATACTTGTCCAACCCTAATTAAATCAGACGTTAAGTTATTTGCTTGTTTGAGCTCGGTGATTGTTATTCCATACCTCTTTGCAATGGCTGATAACGAATCACCTGATATCACCGTATAAGTATTCGTTGTTTCCTGAGTTGAAGCAGTTCCAGTTACTTTCAATGTCTGACCGACATAAATTGTATCTGATGTTAATCCGTTCAACTGTTTTAGGTTTGTAACGGTTGTCCCAAACTTTCTAGCAATGACAGATAAGGAGTCTCCTGATTGTACAGTATAGGTTGATGTAGTTTGAGTTGATGATGGCGCTGGTGTAATAGCACTTGTACCTGCTACCTTTAATGTCTGTCCGACGTAGATGATATCGGATGTTAGATTGTTGATTGCCTTTAACTGATCCACTGTTGTTCCAAATCTTTTTGCTATGACAGATAAGGAGTCACCACTCTGGACAGTATAGGTTGTTGTTGTAACCGTTGACGTGGTTACTGGCATTTTTAAAGACTGACCAATATAGATGACATCAGACGTTAATTGATTAACCTGTTTTATATCGGTGACGGTTGTGTTGAAGCGCTTGGCAATTCCTGAAAGGGTATCCCCTGCTTGAACTGTATACACACTTTGCTGACTTTGAACTGAATCACTCGTTGATGCTGCGGCTTTGGACGTATTATTCACGCCAAATGCCAGTGTTGTCACAACAATGGAGCCCAGCATCACTTTTATTACTTTTCCATTTGCATTTGGTACACGTTCTTTTACATACTCCATGACACTTTGTTGCAGAGTTACCTTTTTACCTTGTTCCCCGTGCTGAAGCTCACGTGCAAATTCTGTTAATGACGGATCAAGGAATAAAAGGATAGTACCGTCTTTCAGGGTACGATGGTTCATAATCATGAATTACCCACTCCTTTTTTCCATAGTTTCCTCCATTCTGTCCCGTTTTACATAAGAAAAAAAAGGAAGATTCCTAAGAACCTTCCCCATTAACCTGTTGCACATTACTTTGCCATTCTGAGAAACTTGTCCAAAACTCACGGTTTTCCATTTCCACTCCCCAGTTACCAGTCCCTTTAATTCCATATTTCTCAATGAGCTCAAATTTCGCCCTCATGGATTCCTCATTTTCAAACCATACGGTATAGTTTCCTGGCTTTAATACCACTCCATATACAGATAATTTAGGATCGCCTTCTTTAATCGTGAAGGTTGCCTTCGGTGACATACTATATTGATCAAACGTCACAGTTCCTCCATACAGCTTCACCGCTTCTGACACTTGTTGATTAGAAATTGCATTACCTCCGAAAGTTGAGCCTTCTATCCAGTACCGTCCATAATGCCCTAAACCGAGTACGATTTTTTCTTTTGGCACACCATTAGCCAGTGCATATTGAATCGACTTTTCGACAAATTGGACACTTGCAACAGGCCCCGGTTTACTTCCTGTGTAGCTTTCGTCGTATGCCATAACCATTAAATAATCAGTAGATGCGGCTAGGCTTGTATAATCATAGGAACCGTGCCAGCCCGTTTGATAGTTATAAGGATTGGCCGCCACGGCAACTGATACTTCTTTGTCTGCTGGAATTTTCTCCCGTAGCATTCTGGCAAATTCGGTATATTCTTCTCGGTACTCATGTGTCACATTTTCGATATCAATGTTGACACCATCTAGATTGTAAATACGTACTGCCTCTGCAATCTGGTCTGTTAGCACGGCACGATTTTGCAATGCCTTTTCTCCTAAAGCTCTGTCCCAATGGTTGCTTAAAAATGGAACAACTCGTATCCCATTGGACTGCATGTTGGCAATAAAGTACCGATCGACCACTTGCGTAAGCTTTAGTGTACCGTCTGGATTGATGTCAAAATATGTGGGTGATACGACATTGATGGTTCCTTTTGTATGCTGCATCGTTTCCATATACGTGTTTGAGCTTCCATGGTACAGGTATCCCAAGTTAAAGGCTTGTGTTTCTGAAATGGCTTCCTCTGTTAACCCGGCCACAAGTGGAACCTTTAGTTGCTGGCCAATATACACCATGTCAGTTGTTAGCTGATTCAATGACTTCAATTCATTGACCGTCGTACCTAGAACAGTTGAAATCTTCCACAGTGTGTCTCCAGAACCGACGACATAAGACGAGATTCCTGCAATGAGTAGCTTACTTTCATTTCCAAAGCTATCCTCTTGAGAAACCGTGATGAATGGCTTTTGCCCGTTTAACGATGTGACGTCAATGGTTGCTGTGAACGTGTCTGTAATGTTCAATGGAAATTCCTTCGTGATCGTGACAGGACTTGATTGACCAGAAATTGTAACGTATACTTTGCTATTTAGTTCACCGATACCTTGAATTGTATACGTGTATCCTGTCGAAGTTCTAGTTAATTTACTACTTTGAATAACAGGCTGGTTTACAGCTGTATCCTTTTCAATCGTTGTTGTAAATTCATTACTCCTATTCCCAGCAATGTCCTGCTGCACAGCTGTCACAGTGAGTGTACCATCTGTCAGGTTTGATAAATTCAGTGGAGATTGGTATTTGCCGTCTATCACTAGTGCTGTTTCCTTGACTACCGATATCCCATCTGTGACTTCAATCGTCACCGTAGCGCCTTCTTCCTGACTTGTCCCGCTTAGTCCATAGCTTGTAACATTTGTAGTCGATACTTTACCTGACTCATCGCCTAAGACTGTTGTCACATCTGTTACAACTGTATCCTTTGTTACAGAGATTTCTTTCGTTGCACCTATATTTTGATGTGTATCCTTTGTTTTAATGATTCCTGAGATTGCACCATCTTTTAGCCTTGTTAAATCTGTCTGAACGGTATAATTTCCATCTTGATCTGCACGTCCCTGACTAATAATTGTCGTTGTACCGTCCGTAAATTCGATTTCTATAGGTGCATTGGCTTCCGTTATACCAGAAACTGTATACGAACTTACTGTTTCTCTATTCATCATCGGTAAAAAGCTTGCTTCTACAGTTTGCGGACCCGTCTGATCAACTGTAATGATTTCTTCTGTAATGTTCCCTTTATTTCCCACTTTGTCTCTTGGCTGCAGGGAAAGTGTTAATTGCTCTCCATTTAGACCTGTTAAATCAACGTTTGTGTAAAAGCTTCCATCTGCTGCTACTTTTATCTCTTTTGAAACAGTTTTCCCTTCATTGTCAGTAACAGTTGCAACTATAATCGTTAACGGTTCGCTCGTTCCGGATATTGTATATTCTCCGGCATTTGTTTGTGTCAAGATATCCAAAGGATTGATGCTGACAATAGAAGGAGCTGCGGTATCTTTTTGTATGACCTTTGTCACCGTATTGCTCTTATTACCTGCTTCATCCATTTGAGATGCTAAAAGCGTGATAACACCGTCTGACAGTGAGTGTGTTTCTACTGTTGTTAGGAAAGCCCCACTTTCATCCGTCATGACTTCTTGATGAACGATTGTTCCCTCTTGATCTTCCATAGAAATTAAAACAGAGGTACCCGGTTCTCCTTTTCCATCAATGGAAAAGACTCCGCTAGATTCGGTGGTAATGTTCTTAGCTTCACCTAGTGCAAGGTCTGAGGCTGTTACATCTTTTGTAATCTGAATCGTGGTTGCTTCACTTTCATTTTTTGCTGCATCTTTACTCGTTGCTGTAAATGTTGTTTTTCCTTCATTAAAGATTCTTGCATCAATAGTGAAGGAGTACTGGCCATTCGAGTCGGCTGTTGTTTGTTTTGTTGTACTGTTGACATTATCGGTTATCGTTAGTGCCACAGTTGCACCTGGCTCTGTTGCACCTGATAGGGTTATTTCATGCTGATTGACTGTATTGATATAATCTGGACCAGTAAGTGTTGGTGCACCAGGTCCGGTCGTATCTTTTGTCGTCGTTCTCGTTACAGGAGCTCCTTCATTCCCATATGAATCCACTGCAATAGCTCTTACCGTTATTTTTCCATCCACTAAGGAGGATACATTTACACTCTTTTGGTACGATTGAATATTTACTGTAATTACATCATGTATGACGTTATTTGCTTCATCTGTTAGTTCTATTTTTACTTTTTCAGCTCCTGTCACCGATCCCCTGACTTGGAAAGTAGAAGCATTTTGATTTGTGATGGTTTCTTCGCTTACTATTTCAAGGCTGGTTGGTGCTGTCACGTCCTTTATGACAGTTGCAGTTTGGGTGGTACTTTTATTTCCTGCTGCATCCGTCGCTAGAACTTCAATTTTAATGTTGCCATCCTGTAGTGAATTAAAATCTTGTTTGAAAACATACAAGCCCTCATTAGACGCATTTGTCTCTGCATTGAGCGTCTTTCCTGATGGATCAGTTGCTGTTATTGTAACCTTTGCACCTGCTTCTGTTTTTCCTCTCACTTCATATACTGAAACATTCGACTGCTTCACAACCTGTAATGGATCAATGGTCGGCGTAACTGGTGGGGTTTGGTCAACTACCACTTCTTTTGTAGGGATTACTAGCTTTTGACCGACAAATATCATATCAGATTGAAGGTTATTGAGTTCCTTTATTGCTGTTACAGTTGTATTGTTTCGACTTGCAATAACACTTAATGAATCTCCCAGTACCACAGTGTAGGTAGTTTGTGTCGGTACTGGATCAGTTGGCTTCAAGATAGGTGAAGTCGGTGCTGGTTCCTGAGTAGTTGAAACTGGTATCGTCAGCTTTTGACCAACGAAGATCATGTCAGTTGTCAGCTTATTTGTTGCTTTGATTTGATCGACTGTCACGTTAAACTTTTTGGCAATCAGTGATAATGAGTCTCCAAGCACTACCGTATAGCTTGTATCTTGAACAGGTGCCGCTTCGACAGGAGTTGGTGCTGGTGTCGGTGCTGGTGTCGGTGCCGGAGCCGTTAGTGCCGGCACCTTTAATACTTGCCCAGGGTAAATGACCGTTGTTGTTAGCGAGTTCAATTTTTGCAGGTTTTCAACGGTTGTTCCGTAGTTTTTTGCAATCAATCCCAATGAATCCCCTGATTTGACTGTGTACGTATTGGTGGTTGTTTCCGTTATTGGGGCTGGTGCAGGTGAAACCACCATTGTTTCTGTTTTTGCAACCGGAACGAGTAGTCTTTGGCCAATATAAATTTGATCTGATGTTAACTTGTTTTTTTCTTTAATTGCCGTTACAGTCGAGTTTAGTTTTTTGGCAATTAACGATAAACTATCTCCACTTGCCACGGTATATTGGTAGTAAGGAATCTTTATAATTTGACCCACATGGATGATATCTGTTGTAAGTCTGTTAAAATCCTTTATCTCGGTTACGGTTACGCTGTAGTCCCGGGCGATGACCGATAACGTGTCCCCGCTTTTGACTGTATGAGAAATGGTAGGATAACCTGATACTACTTGATAAGTAGTTCCTGCTGCTTGAACATTTAACCTTTCACCAGCACCAAGGCTAATGACACCAATTAACATGGCTCCAGCGAGTACTTTTATGGTCGTAATTTTGAGATTAGGGTACTGCTGTTTTGCGATTCTTCTTACTTCCTGCAGGAGACTTTCCCGCGATTTGGATGGGTGGCCAAGCTCACTTGCAAATTCCTCATTATAGCTTCCAATGTTAATTTCAAGGGTGTAGCTACCATTTGAATTAGGTAATAGCTTACTTTCTCTAATGTTCATCCTCGCACCTCTTGTATCAATAGTTTGTACCGTTATTGTTTGATACTGAAGTATTGTTATGTATGGAGAAATAATTTCATAAAGAAAGGCATGTTACATAGGATAATAGTAGGAAAAGCAATAAGGTTTTAGAAAAGAGCCTAGGAAGAAAATAAGAGCCCGGAAACCAAGCTCTTGTTACGTAATTTCATGCAATTGTTTATAAATATCGACGATTTCGTTTAGTCTCATTCTTACAAGACCACTAGATGATGGTGCGACAAAGTCCAGCACACCTTCTACTACGGAGGTTTCTTGTAGTCCCCATGGAGTGGTTTTCTTTTTTGACAGCTCCTGATACACACCTTTTCCTACATAGCAGGCAATTTTCGGTTGATATTCTTTTAGCTTTTCTATTAGCTGTAATCTTCCTTCTTCGTATTCTTCTTTTGAGATTTCTAGCGCTTCTTTCGTTGGCCGTTCTACAATATTGGTCAATCCAAGCCCAAGTTGAAGTAAGTCTTGATCTTCTTCTGTTCGATATAAACGTGGAGTCAATCCTGATTCAAATAATATTTTCCAAAACCGATTGTTCGGATTGGCAAAGTGATGACCGGTTTCACTTGATCTAATACTTGGATTAAACCCGATAAAGACAATTTTTAAACCTTGTGTTAAGTGATCTGGAATTGGCTTCATAGTAACACCTCACTTTTGATTACTAGTTTAATGATTTACGGTAAACTTGGGCAAATAACGATTGCCCCAGGTTTACGATACAAGTTATGATGGAGATAGTTTACATGATATAATAGTAAAAAGTATGGACAAGAGGAGGAGCTATGAAAACGTTCAAACTAGTATCCTTAAAAATCTCACATCCACAAAATCACGTAATTGCTCAAGAAGTACACTTAATTGATGGACTTGTTATTAACAAGGAGGATGACCAGCGACATTGGTTAATTGAAATGTACGTGGACAAAAGTCATTCCGAAATGTTTAACAAGCTAAAAGATGAAGAACAAGAGCTTCGAGTTGATGCCGTAATCTCACGGGAAGACAATTTACCAGCACCTTTTATCGCCACAGTACTTAGCGTTTCACTTATGGAAGACAATATGAGTGTATTATTAAATGGCCTAATCGTTAGTAAACTGGACCGATCTGAAGACGTCCTGACCCAGCTGATCACTGAAGGCTTCCACGGAAATGCCCTGCTTGAAGAATTCAAAAAACGTAACAACAATGAAAAAACACAAACAAAAATTACAGTCAAATAGACAAACCTGCCTTGTTGGCAGGTTTTCGTCGTTTTCGGGTGTGGTTACACTTTGCCACTTTAAAGCATTGGGGGACAGGCCCCCACTCCTTTAACGCGTTAAAAGGTTTGTGTTAACAAGGTCATTTGGGACTTGTCCGTTTAGGGCTTGCAGCATGTTGGTTGCTGCGACTTCTGACATGGTTATTCTAGTATTAATGCTGGCAGATCCGATATGAGGCAGGACGACAACGTTTGGTAATGTTAATAACGGATGACTAAGTGGGACCGGTTCTTGTTCGAATACATCTAGACCCGCTGCCCAGATCTTCTTTTGCACTAATGCCTCATATAGATCCGCTTCGTTCACCATTCCGCCACGGGCAACATTAATGAGAATGGCATTCTCTTTCATCTGGTCTAATTCCTTTTTTGCAATTAGATTTTTTGTTTCTTCCGTAAACGGAGCTAATAGAACGACAAAATCAGATTGTGTTACTAACTCATCTAAGCTGACATATGTAGCACCTAGTTCTTTCTCAGCTTGTTCTTTTCTGTTTCGGTTATGATACAAAATGTTCATATTGAATCCTTTTGCTCTTCTCGCAACAGCTTCACCGATTCTTCCCATCCCAATAATTCCGATTGTTGCACCAAATACATCCTGTCCAGTTAGGAGCATCGGTGACCAAGATTTCCACGTACCCTCCCGAACAAATTCAGATGCCTCTGGTATCCTTCTTGCAGTCGCCATTAAGAGAGCAAATGTTAAATCGGCTGTTGCTTCATTTAGAACACCAGGTGTATTGGTTACCATTATTCCTTTTTCAGATGCTGCTTGTATATCAATATTGTTATAGCCAACAGCTAAGTTACTGATTACTTTCAAATTCATTGCTTCTTCAATCATTTCCTTGTTGATTGAATCTGACAGCATGCAATAGAGCCCATCCACTGTTTTAACTTTTTCTCGTAACAGCTCAGCTGGTACCGGGACATCTTCCTTGTCCCACATTTCCACCACACATTGCTCACGTAACAGCTGCAGGGCGTTTTCAGGTATTTTTCTCGTAATAAAAATGTTCGGTTTCATTACTCTCTTCCCTTCCAAATAAGTCATTATCTTTTATTGTAACAACTTTTTCAGATCAAAACATTAATTTGAGATGTTCCCTACATTTGAGATAATGATAACGAATGGCTCTTTTCTAAAACTTTGTTGCCATTGTTATAATTATTCTGAGTGTACAACCAGTTCTACAAGCAAATGAGTTTAGTTTAGAAAAGAGCAACTCTCTATATGTATAGATGGATCTTGATACTAAGGTAAAAATCCGGCTCTTGGGATACGCAAAGAAACAATCTATACAAAACCAGCCTACCGAAAAAAAGAATTGGGAGTGGAAAGTATGAAAAATAAAGTAATTTTAGTAAGCTCAAATCAATTGGGCAAAGGTGACGGGGAACTAGGAGAAGGTGTGCTAGAAACATTTTTCACCCTGTTAAAGCAACGCGAGGAAAAGCCGGCAGCAGTATTCTTTATGAATACTGGCGTATTTACGTTAACAGAGCAATCACTCGTGTCGGTACATTTGCAGGAACTAGAACAAGCTGGTGTACCTTTATTTGCATGTAAAACCTGCGTTGACTTCTATGAACTAGCAGACCAGCTAACTTGTGGAGAAATCAGCAGTATGGCTCAATTTATTGAACTTGCCTCACAGCATGAAGTTCTAACACTTTGCTAGAACTTTAGCACATTAACACAGTGGGGCCTGCCCCCCATCACTTTGAAGTGACGAAGAGGCAGGTTTTTACGTCTTGGAAAATTCATACAGTCGACAGTGTTCTACAAACTTCTCGATTTTCTATTGTTACTATTTACATATGGCTGTTTTCGTATAGATTGTTGCTTTCTCGTAAAAATCCCAGAAGCCGGATTTTTACCTTAGTATCTAGGTACTTCTATACATAAAGAGAGTTGCTCTTTTCTAATTCAACCCTCGTTGTGCTTCTAAAACTGGTTGAACACACAGAATAAGTGTACGAAAAGCAACAAAGTTTTAGAAAAGAGCCTTACATATAGAGAGATCGGGGGGATTTTCTTGGATTATATAACACCATTGAAGGAAAAGGTTATTGCATTACCAAATATCCGAATTAACGATAAGCTGAAGCATTTCTTTTCATCATTTTTACTTCAATCTATTATTTTTCTGCTATGGACTCCGTTTGCATTAGCGATACCCGCATTCCTTTTTGTTCAAAGCTTTGATGCATCGTCCTTTATGAAAGGACTTTTTCTCTTCCTAACTGGTATTCTAGTATTCAGTACTTGGTCCTTTATCTCAGGATTGTTCATGTATGCAGTGACAGAACCAAAAACCAAACCACGCTATGTATCTTTTCTTTGGATACTTGTTCTACTTGGAACATTTATCACATGGATTGTCTTTTTCACAAAATAATCGTACTATTTTCCTGGTTTCATGATAACCTACTAATAAAGCATAACTTCTGTCAGTAGGGATCATTGGGCCTACTGAATGGTAGTTTAATTACTTCATACTCGCAACGCAGCACTGACTCTTGCCAGTATGAACGTGTTAAAAGGGAGGGAAATAGATGAAGGTCTCAACAATTTTGAAGTGGGTTACTGGTGGTTTAGAGGCATTTCTAGGTATACCGGTTATCGGTGGAGCAGTTGTATTATCACTCGCATGGACGCCATTATTCTTTATGTTAATTCTACATATTGTCACGCTCGTACTTTGTTCAAGAGAAAATGAGAAAAAGCATGGAAGCATTTTGGGCATTGTTACGTCTGCAATTGGATGGATTCCAGTCGTTGGTATGATTATGCACATTGTCACTGCAATTGTTCTAATGATTGACGCAGCAAAGGGCTCCAATGAATCAAGTGTACAACACTAGGAATCTGCACCCTTTTGGGTGTTTTTTTGTAGAGGAGGCATTTTTAGGAATTAACTATACATGAGAGGATTCGTGGTAAAAGGTGGGCAAAAATGAAGAAATTCTTTACTAGGTATTCACATTGGTTAGCACTTGTGATCATCGCGTATAACTTTATCTCCATGATTTTTACATTAAATAAAGAAACAGCAGATATTTTGGCTGTCGTATTCGGTGGAGTTGGATTAATAGGAATGGCGTTTCTAACATTTTATGTAGAAAAACAAATACAGAAGAAAAGGAAGCAAAATAAAGCGAGGTGAAAATCATGATCTATGAAATGACATTCCAATTTCAAGTTTCTGACTTTGAGCGCGGAGTTCAGTGGTATTCTACACTATTAAAACGACTGCCTGATTTCACACCTCATGATGGATTTGCCGAGTGGAAACTCCTTCCTGGATGCTGGCTACAAATTTCACACGGAAACCCTTCTGGTACTAGTGGACCACTTCGTTTAGGAGTCATGTCAATTGAAGAAGAGCGTGAGCGGATGATAAAAGAATGGAGTATAGATTCCTTTGACATTCACTCAAGAGAAGAGGTTCCGGTAAGATGGGCAACCTTTTCAGATCCGTGGGGAAATCAAGTTGGGTTTTTCGAATACATAGATGAAAGTGAAAAAATGAAACGAATCCAAAGGAGAGATTGAGATGAGTGTATTACGTGTCGGAACAACATATATTCCAGTGACAAATGTCCAAATGAGTGCTGAATGGTATGTGGAAAAGCTTGGTGGCAAGTTAAATTATATTGATGATGACAAAGCCATTCTAGATTTAGCCAATCAAGCCTTCTTTCTTGTAAAATCAACTAATGAACAAAGTGCTAATTTTATAGATTACAAGGGGACAAGTCGGTTTTCCTTAACGTTTGAAGTGGATGGAATGGAAGCACTCATCCATTTTCGTGATGAGCTTATTAAGAAGGATGTAAAAGTAGGGGACATTGAAGATCGTGGCCACACCGGAAACAATTTTGTCTTTTATGATGTAGATGGCAACATGTTTGATGTATGGAGTGAATTAAGTCCGTCTTTTAAAGAGAAATATTTATAGCCAGAATCAACCTTTTACCGGTTGACTCTGGCTATTTCTTAATTCGCAAAAATGTTGTCCAGTGCCTGATTCAACGTATGATAGGTAAAGTGATATCCCTCTCGTTGCAGGCGATCTGGCAGTACCCATCGGCTTTTTAAGACAAGCTCTGTTTCGGTACGAAGGAAAGCAGCACCTAGTTCGAGCATCCACTTCATAGCTGGCAGGCCAAATGGTTTCTGCATTTTCTCACGTAATGTTTTCATCAGTTCTTGATTGCTGACAGGTTCGGGAGCAGAACAGTTGAACACACCACTAAGATGGTCATGCTCCTGTATAAACCTTACAATATTGAATAAATCCTCGATATGTATCCAGCTGAACATTTGCTTTCCAGAGCCTTGTTTTCCACCGAGTCCGTACTTAACGAGATTCATATAAGGAGTCATCACTCCACCACTAGGTCCGAGCACAATGGCAATACGAAGAGCCACTTGTCTTGTTTTCAAAAGGTTATATGAAAAGAAAGCCTCTTCCCATGCTTTTGCCACATCAACAGAGAAGCCTTCCCCAATTTCTCCTTTTTCTTCTGTCATTGGACGGTCTTCTGCATGTCTATAAATGGTTGCCGTACTTGAATTCACCCACAGCCTAGGTGGGCTCTGACAGGCTTCAACGGCGTTTCCCAAAATCGTAGTCGTTTCTATTCTAGAGTTCATAATTTCTCTCTTATTTTGCTCATTATACCGACAGTTGACTGTTCTTCCTGCTAAGTTAATGAGCATTTCCGATCCTTCTAGTGCCTCTTGAATTGCTTTTTGATCATTCCAAGAAATATGCTGGTGTTGTCTTGAGATGATTTTCACCTCGTACCCTTGCTTCATAAATTTCTGCTCAAAGTATTGTCCGATAAAGCCTGTTCCTCCAGCCAACACCACTTTTCCCCTCATAATCTCAGCCCCTATGAAAGTTAGTCCTTTCTCTTATTATACAGTTTGATAGGCGTATTTCTTATTATTTTACAATTATGTAACTTTTCTGTAAATTTTTAGTCTAATAGATAAAGAGAGTGCAAGGAGGGAACCATATGCAAATAAAAACGAAATATGTATCCATCTCTATTGATGAGGAAGAGCTCATGCACTTATCTGAAGAGGAACGCGACAGTCTTATTGATGAGATGGTGAAGTCTGCACTGGGCAAACAACTAGCTGATGAGTTATTTGGTTGATTGTTACTCTCCTTGCATATATATAATTTCGACACAACCAAACGGAAAACTGCTAGACTGTTTGTTGCAAAATAATTGTCATATTTTTGTAGTTTTAAAATATACATGATAGGTATATGATGGTAACATACTTTTTTTGAAGGGGCGTGATATCAATGAAGAAATACGTAACACTTTTATTTTTAGTTAGTGTGTTTTTTATTACGATTTCTAGCCATCATGATGATCATCACCCTCAATTAATTTCTGAATCCATTCAATATGAACAAAATCAGTTTGATTTGGAACCACTCGACAGTAATTGGGGCAAAGATCCGCTAGTAAATGGTACTTTATCCACTTTATTAGCTAGTCTATTTATAGGTATTGCCTTTAAAAATTACTATTCTAGTAGTTATCGAAGATTAAGTGCGTTTCTGATTCCCGTTCTCTATCAATCGAATTATGTGGTTTCTTCCCCTTTTGAATAAAAATAATTTATACAAAAGGAGGAATTCCGATGTGGATTCGATTTATTATGATGGGTGTATTTTCGATTACTGCCCTTACATTAATGTCTTACCAAAGTATTGAAATCTTTCACGCCTTTATGGATTATTTTAAACAAGACTAATAGAGAAGCAGACTGCGAATCATTCACAGTCTGCTTTTTTTTGCATTATTTTTTCTTAATAATAAACGTTCCTGGTTTTTGACTTGTAAAGGTTGCTCGTTTACCTTCAAAGGTAACAGTTTCCACTATATTTTTGCTTGGAAGAGATATGACTTGATGTGATGAATGATTAAGCACATCATATCCAGTAATTTTTAGTGTTGCCTCCTTCTTTAAGGAGGTGATGTTCTTTTCACCCTTTGATGTGAGGGCAACTACGTTAAACGTAACAGCATCTGAGCTAGGTAATAGTTCCTCAGCAGCTTGGTATTGCTTAGCATCTAGCTGAATTCTGATACCTTCCACTTTTCCACGCACTTGCTGTGCTAAGCTTCCTTGATGAAGTGTGTCTACTGGAATGATATATTCTGCATATTTTGTTTTGACAACAATGTTTGCTTTTTTATTACGCTTAAATACTTCCTGGACAAGTTTTTCATTCAAAACAGCTTCTGCTAATTTGTCAGTAGAGTTTACGTATAGGGTTAACGTATGAAAATCCTTATTTTCCTTGAGTTGCTTTTTCAACTTTTCTACCTGTGGTGTGACAATAACTCTAGTCTTGTCTCCTTCTTTTACTTCTTTCATTGTTGCTTCTTCTTCTGTAATGACAATTTCGCCCGGGTCGCTTATAAAGCTGGAGAAAACAGAAATTGTGTAGTTCTTTGTATTTTTCGCAATTGCCTCTGAATCATTTTGGAAAATATTTGCTTTACTATCTTCTGATGGTTCGATATGCAGGTTAATAATATTTTCACCATAGTTAAGTTTCACTTCATGGCTGAATGTCATATCGTTGTTCACAGGTACTGGTTCACCATTAATTGTAAGGTTTCCTTCTTTAATGGTGTTACCCGTAACAGTGATGGTCTCTTTGTCTGTCTCTGTTCCCGTTGTTGGCCCTGTGATTACAAGTGGCTGATCAATCCAGCGTAGGATATAATCCTGAACGACCATTTTGTTGTTACCTTGGTTCTCTACGATCACTTTCATATCAGAACCAATTGCACCATATCCATAGTAACTCATATCATCATCTGATCTGTCATTTGGCGTATGGTCTGCTAAGCCCTCTTGGTCCCATGAACCATTCTTTACATACTTGTACGTGATTTCTGTCCCTTCTTGAACGTCTACTGTGTACTCCCAGTCAGCTGTGACAGCACCGTTTCGACTCATTTCCCATGCACCTGTGTTCCATCCGTTTAAACTATTTGGCATCGTTAGCGGCACATTTAATGGTGTGTAATCAGGAGCTTTTACTTTAAATGTAACTTCAACCATCACAATGTCTGGCGTTACGTTTATAACATTTGACGCTGCACTATTTCCATATCTGTCATATAGCTTAATTTGATATTCATACTGCGTTCCATTTTCTACTCCATAATCACGATATGTTGTAACCAATGGATCTTTCAATATATCAATCATTACACCATTTCTTATGATTGCCACTAGATACGCATCATTTTCGACAGGCTCATTGACTGACCATGATAAATTCACTTGCCCTGATTCCTGCGTTGGTGTTTCAAGGGTTATTGAATCTGCTGGTGCCTGTTTATCATCTGGATTTTGATTCAGATTCACTGTTTTTACATTTGTATCCTTCCACTTTCGACCATCTGTTGTGAAGGACATTTTGTAGCTGTAAGAACCTGTTTCCAATGGCAGAAATGATGCTTGGAAGACATTCACACTTTCATTTTGAGAAACATAGATTGCTTGATGTTCTTCCCACGTATCGCCTGAGTCTTTTTTCACGAGCAGCTTTGCTTGAACGCCTTCTGCAAGACCTTCATTTGTTGCTCCATCAATTGTAATACCAGATGTTACATTGTAAGTTGCAGATAAATCCAGATTTCCATCCTGTAGCTCTGATACATCACTTATGATGGCAGCAGATAATTCATAATGAGGAATCACTTCTTGCGTTTCTATTAATGCTGACTCATTTCCATTTTCATCAACAGCTACTACACCGAAGTAATAGGTTCTTCCGTTTGTCAAGTTATCAATTGTAATAGACGTTTCAGAAGTTGTTGTGACTTCTTTGTACAAAGCACCTTGAATATTCGTTTCGTACACTTTATATGTTGTTGCATTACCTGACCAGTTTAACGTTACTTGTTTGGATGACTCTTCCACTTGTAAGTTGGTTGCCTTCTCTGGGGCTTGTGGTAAGGTATCTGTTGAAACTAGCATTCTACCAGTGTTAGCTGGAATTGTAATGCTCACTTCATTGTTTTTAGTTGATACTCGGTACGCACTGTCTAATTGATCGGTTAAGGTAACTCCGTTTAAAAGAATATCCTTCACATTAATCTTTACTGTTTTTTCAGATGTTCCGCGATTTGTAATAACTATTGCTGCTTTATCATCGTTCGTACGAGTAAAGGCAAATACATCACCAGTTGCATAAACGTGATTCACCTTTCCGTAAGCAAATAAGTCTTGGTGATCTTCGCGAACTTTTCCGATTTTTTTGTAGTGTGCTACCAGTTCTTGATCTTCTTTGCCCCATGGATATGTTCGTCTGTCATCAGGGTCCTTTGATCCTGTTACTCCAGCTTCGTCACCATAATAAATTGTCGGTGCACCTGCATATCCCATTTGCATAATGGAAGACAGCATTAAACGTGTCTTTCCTAATTCATAATTATAATTTGGATCAAGCTCTGCTCGTTCAAAGCTATCTGTTCCTCCACCAAGCAGGAAGATGGCACGCGGTGTATCATGTGAATCCATTAAGTTCATAAGTGCATGAAATACTTCTTCTGGGTAATCCTCTTGAATGGCTTGGAAGGCACGCTCAAGTTCTTCTGCTTTTCCATTTTTCATGTAACTCATGACTGCCCGTTCAAACCGGTAGTTCATGACAGAATCATATTGATCTCCAAGGAAATATTGAGAGGCATCATCCCAAATTTCCCCAAGAATTAGTGGCTCTTCTCCTTCTTGTAACGTATTACCTGTTCCTGCGAAGGATGTTGCCTTTAATTCTTTACGAAATTCACGCCAAAACTCCATATCTACCTCATTCGCTACATCCAAACGCCAGCCTGAGCCGCCAGTAGTAATCCATGATTTTGCTGCAGAGTCTTCGTCATACATAATATAGTCAGCAAATTTCTTGTTGTTTAACTCACTATCATAGTTAACCGCTTCGCCTGGTACAGACTTTATTTCAGGTAAACTATCAAATCCCCACCATGCTTGGTATTTATATCGCTCAAGTGGTGTTCCAACATCTACTTTTTCATTTTCAATGTTAAACCAATTGTGGAATCCATACTCATCATTAAATACTTGGCCCTCTGCTTCTAACTGAGTGCGTGCTTTTTGTTTTGCTTCATCATCAGTTAGGCCATCCTTATTTACTAGGTCATATACAAGAGCCCAATATTCATAAGCACCTACGGTTTCATACTTTCCATAGCGGTCAAAATAAACAGAATCATCGCCAACATGGTTGAAAACACCGTCTAAAATAAGGTGCATGTTACGTGATTCTAGCTCTTTTGTAAAAGCTTCAAATTCTTCTGGTGTGCCAAACATTGGATCAATTGCTTTATAATCAGTTGCATCGTATTTATGGTTTGAAGCAGCATGAGCAACTGGATTTAAGTACAGTGTATTCACACCAAGTGACTGAATGTAGTCCAGCTTTTCTTGAATACCCGCAATATCTCCACCAAAGAAATCATTACTCCACTCACCATCACCTGTATAATTTGGCTCATTCATTTGACGGGGGTTATCTGGAAGCTCAGACCATTCTTTATGCTCAATTGGCTGAAGACCTCTTGCTCCTGTTTCATCTTTCGCTGAATCGTTCGCTGTATTTCCATTGTAAAAACGATCAGGGAATATTTGATAAACGACTGCTTCCTTCATCCAGTCCGGTGTTTTAAAGCCTGGGTCATATACTGTTAATTGGAAAAGTCCTGCATTTTGATTAATTCCTTTTCCAAGTCCGCCTTCAATTGTATCTTCTCCGTACTCAAATACTGCATCTTTATCACTAGCAATAAACTTGTAGCCATGTACACCTTTATCAGTTGGTGTAAAGGTTACTTCCCAAAAATCAACTTGTCCTTGGTTTTCCACCTCCATCCAACCTGCATTTTCCATTGGATAAATTTTTGTGTTGCCAGTTTGATAGTTTTTCACTTGTAGACTGGCTTTTGTTAAGTCCCCTTTTTTCGCAGCAAGACGAAGTGTTACTTCTTCTCCTGTAGGAATGGCTCCAAATGGTTTTCTGTATGCTTCATTCCACGTGTCATGGTATAAAGCATCACCATTTATACTCCCGTCAGAGCCGGTAGGTGTGTAGTCTGTATACACATCCTTTGACCCGTTATTAAAAAAGAAGGTAACCGGAGAATTTTCCAGTACGTTTAACGTTGCATTTGAACTAGGAAAAGCTTGACCATCCCAGTTATTGCCTAGCACAATTTTATATTCATAATTTCCTTTGGTTACATCCGTTTGGAACGTATAGATTGAATCAAAATTATCGTCGTAGAGTAGTGCCGTTGATTCGGAAGGACTCCATTCTGAACCTGCTCCAATAGCTGGTTGTATGTTCCCGACAACTCGTGGCTGCTTATCGGCAGGGATTACTTCATACCATGTAGAGTCCGCTATTTTATGTGTGTCATCGTGATATAAAAACGTAACGGTTGTTTCCTCATCTACGTGTAGCTTAATATTTTCTCCACCTGCGTTTCCATTCGCACCATAGTTTTCATCCCATTTGCCGTTGATGGCAATTTTATATTCGTAATCTCCAGGAGGTAGTTGACCAGTAAATTCATAGAAATTGTTACCCTTGGGGATGAGGTTTGTTGTGCTATCTCCAGGAGACCAGTCTGCACTAGCTCCAAGTTCATCCTGCAGACTTCCTACAAGAGTAACCGTTCTTTCTGGAGTAGCTCCTTCACCAATGGTGAACACGCTATTTCTTTCATTCGTTGTTGCAGGGTTCAATGGATCTGTCATCCAATTTCCATCTACGATAAATTTATACTGATGCTGACCATCTTCAAGTTGATTTGTAACAGACCAGATATTGTTATCACCCTTTGTTAATTGGATAACACTCTCACCGGTGGTAGCCCACCCGTTGAAAGTGCCTACTAAAAGGATATTCGCCTCAGAACCTGTACCTTCATAATTAAACGTCACTTCATTACCGTTTATGACCGGGCTTTGCACTTCTGCGCTAACGTTTGCATAAGGTAATAAACCAGTAAATAACTGTATGATCATTGCAAATAACATCACAAACGTAAACGCTTTTCGTTTTTGCCTGTTCAACTATAAAACCCCCACTCTATTTAGTCTTAGTCAATGGAACCGTTATCAAATTTAATATGTACGAGTTATGCAAACGGTTTCATTTACAGTAATAGTCTCATAGAATAATAGCATGTTCAATATCTAACATTGTCGATTCAATAGAAATGAATATATAGTCTGAGGCCTGATATTCCTATATAACTAGCTGTTTTTAATTATGTATATGGTGTGGAGTTTGTCCCTAATCCTTTACTAAGTTAAAGTGCAATTCATAATGTAAAGTATAACTATTACACTATACATTTTTCGACAAATATCGGGAAGTGCCTGGCACCAAGATCACAAAAAAACATGGGCACTAAACCCATGCTTTTCTCAATGCTTATTTATTCTCTTCATCGTCAGTTAAGTTTGTGTCTGTACCGTTACCGTTTGTACCAGTACCTTCACCATTTCCTGTTCCATTTCCAGTTGCACCTTCACCCATATTTTGATCTGGGTTTTCCATCATTCCTTCGTTGCCTTCACCTGGTGTTCCTTCACCTTCTTCTGTGTCACCAGGTAGTGTTTCGTCTCCAGGTGTCATTTCATCAATGGTACCATCATCTTCTGTACCAATGTTCCCGTTATTTTCTTCATTTGTTGTTCCTGCATCGTCACTACCAGGAGGTGCTGGATCTTGATCATCTCCACAACCTGTTATTAACAATACAGCTAAAATGGAACCTGTCAGCTTAAGTAACCACTTCTTATTCATATCGTCCACCCTCTCTTATCTATCAAATGATGACCACACATCCATATTGGTCTCATTTAGGTTGCCCATCTCAAGGTATTTCTTGCACGATATCCATAATTTTTGATTATCATTATAGTGAAAAACCATCCTGGACTAACAGGATGGTCTTTTTCTCAATCTATTCTTGTTTTTCACCTAAGGCAAACATAATTTCAGTCTCGCAAACCAGTTCCCCATCAACCGTTGCAATTGCTTTTCCTTTACCAATTGCTCCTCTGGCACGAACAATTTCCACTTCAAGCTTCAATTGATCTCCAGGCTTTACTTGCTTTTTAAAACGGCAATTATCAATTCCTGTGAAAAAGGCTAATCTTCCTCTGTTTTCCTCTTTATTCAGCATGGCTACAGCTCCAACCTGTGCTAATGCTTCGACAATGAGTACCCCTGGCATTACTGGATAGTCTGGAAAATGTCCAACAAAATACTGTTCATTTGCTGTTACATTTTTGATGCCTACTGCGCGCTTTCCCTCTTCTATTTCCAAAATTTTATCTACTAATAAGAATGGATAGCGGTGTGGGATAATTTCTTTAATTTGATTTATATCTAACATGTATAGTCTCTCCTTTTATGTATTACTAATTATTTTACAATAATAAAAAAAGAAGGGGAAATCCCCTTCTATTCCTTTTTATTAACTAAATCAAGAACGTGCGTCCATGTACTTTCCTTAAACGCATCCTTCACTTCTCCACTGCCAATGACTCCATACCCAACAGCGACACCAGCAAACAAGCTGACTGCCATAGCAAGAACAATGATGATTAAACGTAGCCAAATCGGAAAGAGGCGAATTCGAATCTTTACATTCGGAGATTCTTCTCTTTGCGCCTTTTTCTCTTTTTTAGTTTGCTTAAGATCTTCCCGTGTTTTCATTTCTGATTTGTCCACATTTGTCATCATCATTTATTCCCCTTTGCTACCCTATCGAATACCGTTTATGAGACCTAACATTTGGTCTGCAATGGATATAGATTTTGCATTAAACTGATAAGAACGTTGTGTGTTAATAAGTTCAGTCATTTCTTTTTGCATTTCTACGTTCGATTGCTCTAAAGCCCCTTGCTGCACTGCAATATCATTTCTGCCAATTGCTGCAAATACATCTGCTTCCAGTACATTAATAACTGCTAAGTTTGGTAAGGAATACACATTATTCCCTGCAGATTGCAGAAGTTGCGGTCTATTAATTTGCACAACAGAAAGGTTAAACACTTCACTTGTTCCATTTGGATACTGAACATTGAACTGTCCATTTTGATCAATGATAAGATTATTATATCCTTCTTCAAAAATAATCGGACCATTTTCACTAGATACTGGATAACCTTCGCTTGTAACGAGCTGTACATCTCCACTAGGCAACACTGAAAGACTGAAAGAACCATCACGTGTATAACGCGTTTGACCGTCTACTTCCACCTGGAAAAACTGGTTCTCTTTAAGAAGCGCAACATCTAACGCACGTTCTGTCGTTTTAATTGATCCTTGAGCAAGTTGCAGGCTCGTATGAGAAACTTTTGCTCCTACTCCTTGTCTCACTCCATTTGGAGTATAGCGTCCTACTTCGTTACCGTCAATCGGCTGGTTATTAAACTGTTGAAACAATAACTCCTGGAAGTTTGTCTCACGACGTTTAAAGCCGACTGTGTCAATATTAGCTAGATTGTTACTAATGTTGTCAAGCTGCTTTTGTAACTGCGTCATAGTATTCGTCGCTGTTATTAATGAACGATTTATCATAGTATAATCACCTTTACCTTAAGATTATAAACGGCCAATTTCGTTCACCGTTTTTTCTAAGCTCTTATCGTATGCTTGCAATACCTTTTGGTTTGCTTCAAACGCACGAAAGGCAGACAACATTTGGGTCATCGTTTGAGCAGTATCAACATTAGAACGTTCAATGAAGCCTTGTTTAAGAGAGAATATGGCAGCCCCATTATTCAAAGCAGAAGGCAGTACTTGTCCATTTTCGCTACGGAACAGTCCATTTCCTTCTTTTATTAAAGAATTTGGGTCACCAGCAATCGCTATATTAATTCTACCGACTGCTTGTCCATTTTCAAGAACCGTTCCATCTTCACTTAATTGAAAGTCTCCACTTTCAATGGATATGGGTTGTCCGTTTTGACCAAGAACATAATAGCCCTCATTTGTCGTTAAAAAGCCTTGTCCATCTATAGAGAAATTTCCATTTCTCGTATACCGAATATCACCATTTGCATCCTGTACTGTGAAAAACAACGCAGACTTCTGCCCTGTTTGTGGATCAATAGGTACATTCTGCTCTAATAGTGCAATATCTGTTTTTCTGCCTGTATCTTGAAGATCTCCTTGCATAAAGCGTGGAATCGCTTCTTGCATATAAGAACCTGTATTTAAAGAACCAATTGTTCTTCCTGAAGATAACGTATTACCTGTGTTTGGAACTCCCGGGTTGTGTATTCGCTGAAGTAAAAGCTCCGGAAAGGCACGTACACTTGCCTGATCAGCCTTGAAACCAGGAGTATTGGCATTTGCCATATTGTTTGTGTGCATTTCAGTAATTCGTTGCTGAGTCAGCATTCCTGATGCAGCTGTATAAAAACCTCTAAGCATATCGCAGTCCCCTCTCTTCACTTTTCACTTTCTCCATTATAAAGGAGATTTCAGCGAATCTCACCAACCAATATTATCTATCTGTGGAAACAAAAAGCGGAAGTACCCGTGTCGCCTCAGGCGGGCTGGGTACTGGAGCTAGACTAAGATTACATGAAAACCTTTTTATATTATAGGCCTAGTTAAACAGTAATGTTGATTTCCGTGGAAGGCACTCGCTTTCCGCGGGGCGGGCGGTGAGCCTCCTCGTCGCTTTGCTCCTGTGGGGTCTCACCTGTCCCGCTACTACCGCAGGAGTCTCGCGCCTTCCACTGCAATCAACTTCTGCTAAAATATTTACACTAATATTAAATAGCCATTATTTAATAAACTAATTATACAAAGCTTCTTCTAGAAAGCTTGTCCATGCTATCAAGCATAATACCTGTTCCAATTGCCACACAATCCATTGGATTTTCAGCAATTAATACCGGTACTCTTAATTCTTCTGAAAGAAGTGTATCCATTCCGTGCAGTAAAGCTCCTCCGCCTGTTAAAATAACACCACGGTCAATGATATCTGCAGATAGCTCAGGTGGTGTTCTTTCTAGCACGCCTTTTGAAGCTTGTACAATCACGGCTACTGATTCACGTAGTGCCTTCTCAATCTCCTCTGAACGAACGGTAATCGTTCTTGGAAGTCCTGAAACCATGTCACGGCCACGAATATCAATCTCTTCGTTACGTGCACCTGGGAATACAGTCGCTACTTTTATCTTAATGTCTTCAGCTGTTCTTTCCCCGATTAACAATTTATATTCTCTTTTAATATACTGAAGAATTTCGTTATCAAAACGATCTCCAGCCATTTTAATGGAAGAGGCGGTGACGATATCACCCATTGATAAAACAGCGATATCTGTTGTACCACCGCCAATATCCACAACCATGTTACCGCTTGGTTGGAAAATATCCATTCCCGCTCCAATTGCTGCAACCTTTGGTTCTTCTTCTAAATAGACCTTTTTACCGCCACTCTTCTCAGCAGCTTCTTTAATTGCCTTTTGTTCCACTTTCGTTATGTTCGTTGGACAACAAATTAGAATACGTGGTTTAGAAAGAAAGCCTTTTACATTTAATTTATTAATGAAGTGCTTTAACATCGCCTCTGTTACATCAAAATCAGCAATGACTCCATCCTTTAAGGGACGAATCGCAACTATATTCCCTGGTGTACGTCCTACCATTCTTCTCGCTTCTTCACCTACAGCAAGTACCTTACCCGTATTACGGTCAATTGCCACTACTGACGGTTCATTTAATACAATTCCCTTACCTTTTACATGTATCAGCACGTTCGCTGTACCTAAGTCAATTCCTATATCCCTAGCAAACATTCTAAATAGTCCTCCCTGCCAATTTCAAAGCGATAATATTCTACTGATATATTATCACAATTTAACAAAGAGTATATGTCTTGAAATGAAAAATCAAGAAAAATTTGCAAAAAAATGTCGAGATATGGTTATTTTTTTATTTTACTACCTCTTCATGCTCTTCCTTCTTATACTTCAGCTTTGTTGCTTCACCGCCACGCAAGTGCCTAATTGATTTATGGTAATCAAGTATGTCTTTTACTTCGTTTGCCAGGTCTGGATTAATCTCAGGTAATCTTTCCGTCAAGTCCTTATGAACTGTACTTTTGGAAACACCAAATTCTTTCGCAATTACACGAACAGTCTTTTTTGTCTCCACGATATACTTCCCAATCTTGATAGTACGCTCTCTGATGTAATCGTGCACACTCTCGCCTCCCTATTTGGATGTGAGAAGTGTGAAATGAGACTCGTTTTATTACCTACGAAGAAGTAAATTATGCTCTTTCAACTAAAGGAGATTTCAGTATTTTCTAGGATCTTCGAAGAGTTCCACGACCTCTCACCTCAAACACTCTCTTTGTTAGGTTTGTAACATTTTATTAGCTTGGTTGTGGATATATGCTAAAAACTCAAGTAGGACAAGGGTTTTATCTGATTTTTTTTACAAATCAATTTTCAACTGTGGGAGATACTTTTGTCCAAGTGACTAAGAAGCTAACCAAGTTTTTAAAATCTTTGTCCTTGTTAATGGTTGTATGACCAAAAGATTACTTTTATTACCAATATGTGATTGTTTTTTTACTGAAGGTACTTTTCATAATCAGCGAAAAGCCCCATAAAGTGGTATTCGTTATCATTAAAGTCTCTTTTCTAAAACTCTTTTAAGACAATCCAGTTTTAGAAGTAAATTTAGGTAGAAAAAAGCAACCCTCTTTATGTATAGAAGTAATTCATTACTAAGGTAATAATCCGTCTTTTGGGATTTTTACTAAAAGTAACAATCTATAACGATTGCAGCCTTTATTCATCACTGAATATATGTTGTCATGTTTCAGATATTTTCCAGGAAATATGTCGAATTGAGTTACTAGAGATGATAGAAAAAAGGTACAAAATCAATAGTAGATTTTGTACCTTAATGGATAGTTATTTGGTTTCTTCGTTCAACCAAACCTCTCCATCTTTATAAACCATTTGTTCAGGATATCTGAGGTTGATGACTTCTTCTTGTGACTTTTTGCTAGGTGGTGCCGTGGATAGGGAAACAAGGACATTCGTCAGGATCGCAGCGATTGCTCCAAAAACACCTGCACCTGTGTCAATGATGCCAAGAACGACAAATGCTCCTGATTTTGATGCAAAAATGTAGGCTAACGTAACTGCTAATCCAACAATCATCCCTGCCGTTACACCTTTTGCATTTGAACGTTTCCACCATACACCCAGTACAAGTGCCGGGAAGAAGGTTCCAGATGCTAATGCGAAGGCCCAGGCTACTATTTGGGTAATGGCACCTGGAGGGTTTAATGCAACCAATCCTGCTAGGACTGTTGCGACAACAATTGTGATTCTTGCTACCTTTAATCGGTTTGCATCGGTTGCTTCTGGCTTAAGAACTCTGTAATAAATGTCATGAGCAAAGGATGAGGAAATCGCAATTAATAGTCCACCTGCCGTTGATAGCGCTGCTGCCATTGCTCCTGCCGCAACAAGCCCGATGACAAAAACGCCAAGGTTGGCAATTTCAGGAGTTGCCATTACGACAATATCTTTATCAATGATAAGCTCTGCCCATTGCAATATACCATCACCATTTGTATCTGCTAATTGAAGCTTCCCTGTATTCACCCAGGATTTGGTCCATTCTGGCAGCTGGTCAATAGGACTGCCTGCAACGTTCTTCATTAAGATAAAACGAGAGAAGGCTGCATACGCCGGCGCTGACAAATACAGTAATCCAATGAATAATAAAGCCCACGCACCTGACCAACGAGCTGCTTTCATTGTGGATACAGTGTAGAAACGAACAATAACGTGAGGTAATCCTGCTGTCCCTGCCATTAATGTAAACATCAAAGCTAAGAACTGCCATTTTGATCCGTTCGTAAATGGAGCAAAATACTCTGACACGCCGAGCTCACGATCTAATTCACCTAATTGACTGACGATGTTTCCATATGATAGCCAAGGAAGTGGATTTCCTGTTAGTTGCAGGGACATAAAGATAACAGGAATCAAGTAGGCAATAATTAAGATGATATATTGTGCCACCTGCGTCCATGTAATTCCTTTCATCCCACCAAACGCCGCATAAATGGCAATGAGTACAACACCAATCATCGTACCTGTTTTCGCATCAATTTCAAATAAACGGCCAATTACTACTCCAGATCCTGAAAGTTGACCGATTGAATAGGTAAAACTGATGACAATCGTACAAATGGCCGCAATCACACGGGCTGTATGACTTTCAAAACGGTCACCAATAAACTCTGGTACAGTATAGCGACCGTATTTTCTTAGTTGCGGGGCAAGCAGGAAGGTTAACAATAAGTATCCACCTGTCCAACCCATAATATAGGCTAGGCCATTGTAGCCGAGAAGCATTACTGTACCCGCCATACCAATAAAGGATGCAGCACTCATCCAGTCAGCACCGATTGCCATTCCGTTAAAGATCGGAGGCACACCACGACCCGCTACATAAAACTCTGATGTTTCTTTTGCTTTATTGTAATAAGCGATCCCAATATAAAGTGCGAAGGTAGCTAAAATAATCGATAACGAAACTAAAAATTGAAGATCCACCGTATTCCCCCTTATACAACGCTATTCTAATGATCAGATATTTTTCCCGTGCTCAATTGTTCATTTTGCTTTTCATCAATGCCATACTTTTCATCAATTTTGTCACTTACTTTTGCATTTACAAATAGAAGAATGATAAACACTACAATGGCTCCTTGTGCTCCCATATAGTAATGGAATGGAAATCCTAAAAATGTAAAGGAAGATAGTGACTCAGCAAAGAAAACAACACCAAACGAAACGATAAACCAAATAATGAGGTAGATGATAATATTCCGCGTCCGATCACGGAAATAGCTATCGGCTACTGCTTTTTCAATCTTTTTCATTCATTCACCTCCAAAAGATTTACACAAACATGGGAAACTGGGGAACCTATCATCTTTGTCTCGATTACCACCACCTTTCAGTAGACAAAGTTAACCAATTGAAAATATGAACTTAACTGTATCGAGAAATGGTGCAGGAACTAATGCTACCTCTACAACGAAATAGATAAAGAGAAATAAAAATGGTAGAGACAGAAAGACCAGTTTCTGCTTTTTTATGGCGTAGATAATAGAAGTGATGGTCAATAGAGCGATTACTAGTATACTAATCATACAATCCCTCCTCGCACTTGTTTTTATAATGTTATGAATATTTAGAAATAAATATATTCACTTTTTTTACTAGAATAAAAAAAAACTGCCACGAATGTGACAGTTCAGGCGTTTAGTATAGTAATGTTTGAATAAATAAGTCTTTAGACGGACTTATGATTTTTTACTAGATAAAAGGAATTACTCCATTTATTTCTTCATAAAAGTTAATACTTCTAAATCTATTTTTCCTTTTTCTTGTTCTCTTCCTTCGAAGTTTTCCGTGTGAATATACGTTGTAAGGGCTGTAAAGAGAGTTTCATCCTCAACATTCACTTGCTTTAGATAACCATGTCGCTCTAAGTGCAATGCAAGTTCCTCTCTTACTTCACCTGTAATCTCAGCAATATTTTCTTCTTTTGTTGGTGCAAAATAGAGCTGTTGCAGTTCATAGATTCT
Organism: Bacillus sp. BGMRC 2118; assembly: GCA_008364785.1. GTDB lineage: Bacteria > Bacillota > Bacilli > Bacillales > SA4 > Bacillus_BS. The sequence goes on from VTTJ01000004.1 coordinate 302,905, forward strand.
GATGAGTTCTTTAATTGGATCCGGATGGTCGTCTACACGTAAATCTATGAAACGATCGTTAAAGCCAGCATAGCCACCCTGTTCCTTCACAACCAGTAGAGAGGCTGACTGCATGCCTCTACTATCACCACCTGCATCTTGTCCTTTATCAAGTGCTTTTAATAGTCGTTCAGCTAGCGTCCCTTTGGTCTCCTGAAAGGTAGTCGCCATTGCTTGAACTGTTTCTTCACTGACGAGAATGTTTCCTTGGGCAGCAAAGTTCTCTCCTGCAATTCCCCCAGCCCAGTCATAGCAGTTATCACCTGTGAAGGTTGCCGCATTTCCATTTGCATCTACAATACCAACTTGACGGTAGGCTGCTTCTGAGTCACTATCTGTTAATGCCTCTATCGTTTCCTGCGCGGTCTTTCCAGATGCCATTAAGTCAAGTCCATCTGGCCCGTATGCAGTATTCGCATAAGACTGTGTAGCAACTGCCCCTACTCCTGCCTTCGCCCACGGTACAACTGCACCCACACCTAAAAATTTAGATTGCACAGCAATTCCTAGTTCTTTTGTTTCCGGATCAAATCCTACAATAGAAAATGTCATGTTAATTCCCCCATAGATAATGATTGTATAATGATTTCAACTGACTGCTGCAGGTCTTTTTGTGACCAGCTTGGTAATGATGGTTGTATAATAGAAAGCTCATGAGAAGCCGGGATATGGACAAATCCCGCCGGAATATGCTTTTTATTCGTTTCAATATGATGCAGGATATGATACATGACAAAATTACATAAATACGTTCCTGCACTGTTTGAAATTTGGGCAGGATACCCTTGGTTTTTTAATTCATCTATGAATGTACGAATCGGCAGAGTACTGAAATAAGCAGCCGGTCCATCTTGGATAATTGGTGCATCCTGCAGGGCTACACCATTGTTGTCATGTGCACCGTCTGAACAGTTAATCGCCACCCTCTCCGGTGTCACTTTTGAACGACCTCCCGCTAAACCTAACGCTAGCACAATATCCGGCTCCAATTCCTCCATATACTGAATTGCGCAAGTGGCCGTTTGACTAAATTCAACTGGTAGTACTCTGCCGAAAACCTCAAAATCACCTATGAACTTTCCGTCCAGTGACTTCACAATCTCCTCCGTCGGATTTACCTTATATTCCAAAAATGGCTCAAACCCTGTTACCAACAACCGCTTCATCCAACTCCCCCTTGTATACGAGCCCAGACTTTAACACTCTAAAGCAACGGGGGACAGGCCCCCGTTACGTTAATGCGGTAAATGACTAAATCCTTTCATCCTCACTCGTTCAACTCAAAAAGATGGCGCCATAAGCTAATGAACCGATAATGACATATGCCGGGTGTACGTTCCACTTTTCTAAAAGTAAGTAGCTTACTACAACTAGAAATAGAGTTTGCCATACTCCTGAATCCATATATGAAGATTTGAAGAATGAATAAGCCATCACGCCGAGCAGAACTGCAATTGTCGGTCTCACATAAGCAGACATTCTTTTAACCTTTGGAGATTCTTTAAATTTGTAAAGTAAACTAAGTAGTCCAATCATTAAGATAAGAGATGGCGCCACAGTTGCAAAGATACCGACGAATGCACCGAGTATTCCGCCTTGGTCGTAGCCAATGTAGCCTGCCATTTTTGTGGCAATCGGACCTGGCAGGGCATTTCCAAGAGCAAGCACTTCACTAAATTCCTGGACTGTTAGCCATTCATATCGATGAACGACCTCATTTTCTACTAGTGGTATAGAAGCAGGTCCACCACCGTATCCAAGTATTCCCGGGATGAAAAAGGCAAGGAAAATTTCCCAATAAATCAAGAATTCTCTCCCCCTTCTTGCCTAGGCAATCTGTCTTTTCTAAGAAGAGCTGTAAGTAGTAATAACCCAATGATTATTCCTGGGTGGACTCCAAGCCCTTCCAGTAACACCACACTACCAATAACCATTAGGACTGAAGCCGATGTACCTAATTCTTTTTTTGCATTCGAAAAAAACTGCCATGTTAATACTGCGAGCATAACTCCTACCACTGGAACAACTGCCTTTGTCATACCGGCAACCCATGGTTGATCCTTGAAAGTCGTTAACGTCGTAAGTAATACAATCATAAGGATGATTGTTGGAACAATTGTTGCCAAGACAGCAATAGCCATACCTAAAAATCCACCTACACGATAACCGATATACCCCGCCATTTTCGTTGCAATCGGGCCTGGTAGTGTGTTGCCGAGTGCTAATACATCAGCAAACTCCTCTTCAGTCATCCACTTATACTGCTGCACAACTTCCTTATGTACAAGAGGTATCGAAGACGGTCCACCTCCATACCCCAGCATTCCTACCTTAAAAAACGCATAAAACAATTGCCACTGCTTCATTCCCTTCATCCTTTAACACATTAATGTAGTGGGGGACAAGCCCCCGTTGCTTTAAAGCTTTAACGTAATGGGGGACAGGCCCCCGCTTCTTTAAAGTGGTAAAGTGTGAATACATGTTTAGTAGGCGGCAATGGATCCGTCTGTTCTTGATTCTGTGCCACCAGTTAGTACACCTGTGTTTGGGTCACGCCAGATAATTTGACCTCTGCCGAAGCTACCTGAATCTACTGCTACCTCAATATGATGTCCTTTTCGAGATAGTGCCTGAGCAATTGACAATGGAAAGTGATGTTCTACTAGAACATTCTTATCCTCAATCCATTGCCATCTCGGTGCATCTAGTGCTGCTTGCGGATTCAAATGAAAGTCAATTGTATTCATCACAACCTGCAGATGTCCTTGTGGCTGCATGTACCCACCCATGACACCAAACGGTCCAACTGCAACACCTGCCTTTGTTAAAAATCCAGGAATAATTGTATGATACGTTTTTTTGCCCGGTTCTAGAGCATTGTCATGTTCCGGGTCCAGTGAAAAGTCAGCTCCGCGATTTTGCAGGGCGATACCCGTACCAGGAACAACAATACCTGAACCGAACCCCATATAGTTACTTTGTATAAAAGAAACCATATTTCCCTCTTCATCCGCAGTGGCTAAATACACCGTGCCACCTTTTGGAGGAGTTCCCGGCACTGGTGTTATGGCCCGTTCTCCTATTTGATCTCTTCGCATACTGGCAAATTGTTCAGATAGTAAATCTTCTGTTCGTACTTTCATCTTCCCTGAATCTGTAATGTATTTCATTCCATCAGCAAAAGCTAATTTCATAGCTTCTAGTTGTTTATGTATTGTATCAACAGAGTCTCTCTCACTGAATTCGAACTCTTTTAATGTATTTAGTGCAAGTAATGTTACGAGTCCCTGGCCATTCGGGGGAATCTCCCAAACTTCATATCCTTTATAATTTACCTTTATAGGGTCTACCCATTCCGGATAATAATTAGCTAAGTCCTCTTCCTTCAGGAAACCATCATGTTTCGCAGAGAAATTACTGATTTCTTTTGCTAATCTACCTCGATAAAAGGATTCTCCATTTGTCTCTGCAATTTCCTTTAATGTGGCTGCATGACCTGGTGAACGCCATATCTCCCCAATTTGAGGTGCACGTCCATTTGGTGCAAAGGTCTCAAACCAATGAATAAATTCCTCACTTGTTGCATTCTTTTTATATGCTTCATACGCATGGCTCCAATACTTCCCTAACGTTGGAGAAATCGGAAATCCGTTTTCAGCATATTCAATGGCTGGCTGAAGCACATCACCTAAAGGTAATCTACCAAACTTCTTTGATAGCTCTGCCCATGCTGCTGGAACCCCGGGCACAGTCACCGGAATAAGACCAAGCTTCGGCATTTTTTCAAATCCTCTTGTCTTAACAGCATCTATTGAAATACTAGTAGGAGATGGACCACTTGCATTTAATCCATGAAGTTCGCCTTTTACCCATACTAACGCAAAAGCATCTCCACCAATTCCATTTGAAGTAGGCTCGACTACAGTCAAACATGCAGCAGTCGCAATCGCTGCATCAATTGCATTTCCACCTTTTTTTAACATATCTAATCCAGCTTGTGCTGCAAGCGGCTGTGATGTTGCCACCATTCCCTTTTTAGCAATCGTCGCCATTCTCTGTGAAGCATAAGGATAGTGTAAATAATCCATCATCATCTTCCCCCTATTACGAATCATTTCGCCATTCGAAATAACCTTACGCCCTATTATATCAGAAAATATAGAAAATTACACCTCTTTACCACTTTAAAGTGGTGGGGGCCTGTCCCCCATTACTTTAAAGCACGAAAAAACCTGCCTTGTGCAGAGGCAGGTTTTGGTTCAAGTTGTTGTGTATAACAATTATACGGGTTTTTAAGCTTTTGCTTGTCCGATAGATGCGTCTGGAGTGTCAGATTTATTGTTCTCTGCGTCTCCTTCGCCTTCTTCAGGCTTTTCCTCATCAGCGGACTTTTCCTTGTCTGATTCTTCTTCATCAGCTGCATTTCCTTCTTCGTTTGCAGCTTCTTTATCAGCTTCTTTGTCTGCTGAAGTTTCTTGCGTTTCATCCATCTTAATTTCTTCTTGCTTTAGAGAAGTTAAGCTCTTTTCGAAGAAATCTAGTGGATTTACAGGTTCATTTCCTTTACGGATTTCGAAGTGTGCATGAATGCCCGCTTCTTCGTTATAAATTGAACGACCTGCTGTTGCTAATAATTCACCTTGAGCTACTGATGCACCTTCTTCAACTTTTACATTTTCTAAAGCTGAGTACATTGTAGTAACTCCATCACCATGATCTAACTCAACGACAAAACCTAGCATTGGATCTTTTCTTACTTCTGTAACTGTTCCACTTAATGAAGCTACAACATCAAATGCTTCCCCGTTCTTGCTAACAATATCAATACCCGTATTTTCAGTATAAGTATTATTATAGAATACTAGGGCTGCTTCTTGTTCTTCGCTACTAGCTTCACTATCGTAGAAGTGCTTTTGGATTTCTACTGAATCAACATCCACAACAGGCATACTAAACTTCTCAACATTACTTACTACCGGTACTGCATCTTCACCATTCATTGCTGTTCCAGGCTCATTGCTTTCAATCTTACCTTTTGAATCAGCTAAATCGTTTGTGCTGCTTTGGTACCATAACACACCTGTCAGAATAATTGCTGCACTTGCTAGATAGATTGCTGGGAATACCCAACGCTTTTTGAAAAATTGATTTGTTTTAGACTTACGAGGATTCTTATTTTCTTCCTCTCTCATCATTTTCATCACCTCAACAACCATTCTGAACAGAATCTCGTAAATCTATACATTTTCAAAAAAAAATTTTCTGATTATTTTTCGACAAAGGTATTAAGATTATTCATAGAATGTAAAAAAACTTTATGAACACAGATAAAATAAAGGTTTTCGGTTAACCGTTAAGGGCCCTTTCAATGTCTTTATATGAGGTTTACATTCCAAATCTACTACCATGGCTTGTGCTAGATTGTTTGTGGAAGGAGGAATTTTATTATTCATCTCGTATTTAATAGGGGAATAAATTGAAAAGGAAGTGATGTTTGTTGAGTAGAAAATTACGCACCTGGTTTCCAGGAGCTATTTACCACATTACAAGCAGGGGAAATCGGAAGTCTACGATCTTTTATGATCATCAGGATTACTCAACCTATTTGAATCTGCTAATTAAAACGCAGCAACAATACCCATTCTATTTACACGCTTACTGCCTCATGCACAATCACCTTCATCTCCTTCTCGAAACGAAGGATACTCATATCCAGCACATTATGTGGTCTATCCAAACCCCTTACGCACGGTACATCAATAAAAAGTATGATTTAGTTGGACATGTCTTCCAGGGTCGATATGGTTCACAAGTAATCGATTCTCAAAAATACTTTATCGATACAAGTCGGTATATTCATTTAAATCCATTCAAAGCATCCCTCGTTAAGGATCCTGCAGACTATCCATGGAGCAGTTACAGGTATTATCGTCATGTTCAAACTCTTGCAACACCACCATATCTTACTACTACCAAAACCCTTTCCTTATTCTCTGAGCACCACAACTATTATCTCTATGTTGAATTCCAACCAGATAAGGAAAACCAGGCATATCCTTTCACGCATTAAAGCGATGGGGGACTGTCCCCCACCGCTTTAATGTACGAAAAACTATTTACTGATTTGTGCAGTGATATCGTTGATAAATGGTTCGATGTTGCTGATTTCAATGCCTTTATAATAGTGGGTAACAATATCTTGGTACGTCTTGCCTTCTTGAGCCATTCCGTTAGCACCGTATTGACTCATTCCGACGCCATGTCCATAACCCTTTGTTGTAATGAGTATTTCATTCCCTTTTCGCTCCCAGTTAAAGTCGGAAGAATTTAATCCGAGTGCGTCTCGCACATCTGGTCCTTTCATTTCTTTGCCACCAACTTGAACGACACCGATCCGACCACCCTTTGTTCTAGAGATAATCTTTCCAATATCTCCTTTACTCGGCAGCTTTACGCCTAGTTTCGCTTCAAAATCAGAAACAGAAATAGATACAGCATTTGTAAACTTCGGTGATTTCTCATCCCATGGACTTGCTACGCTTCGTAGGTAAGGGATTTCGTTTGTCCAATATTCCTCTGAGTTTTCTGTATATCCATTACTCGTTGAGAAAAAGGAAGCATCTATTGGGGATCCATCATAGACAAGAATCTGGCCAGATGTAGCGTTCACAGCTTCTGTAATCTTGGCGATTTTCGTATCAAAGTCACCTTTCCATTGTGCTTTTAGTTCCTCCATGTCCTTATACGCCTGAAATTCCTTAAAGCTATCTGTTAACTTTGCTCCTTCAGGTGTCCCAAGCTTTGTATCACTAAGTAAAATTCGTACAACATATGTTCTAGCCGCTAAGGCCTGTGCCTTTAATGCTTCGCTTTCAAATTCAGCTGGCATTTCAGAAGCGACAACTCCTACTACATATTGTTCCAACGGGATATTTTCAATTTTCTTTTCCACCGAACGATACACCGGGATATCAATAGATGATTGGTTCTTAACCTCTGGAGCTGACATCACCTGCGGTTTTAGTTCTTCTACTAGTGTTCCATGCGTTTTATCGGTAAACGGTAGGACAAGTAGTGTTGGAATGAGTAATGTAACAATAAACAGTATTGATCCTAGTACGACGAGTGGTTTTAATCGTTTCAATCGTTCAGCCTCCATCCTAATGAATTCCTAATCTATATTTCATTTTTATGGAACTGGACAATCTATTATGACTAAAATCTCGTAACTCTTTTAAAAAAATAGTAGAGTCCGTTATGACGATAAAAAGAATTTAGAACAGTACTAATGGTATATTTTTCAAAGAAAACACATACACTTTTGTATGTGTTAATGGAATCTCTTTTCGTTAATGGCTTCCATAACTTGATTAGATAAAAACCTTTAAGAAATAGAAAAACAACAATTATGCGAAAAACAATCGAATTTCAATAATGTGTCACTGTGTACTCAGGTAGCCAAATAAAAAAAGAAGCCGAATTCGGCTTCCTCTTCTATTTAAGCATTTAAGTCTGATACTTTCACTTCAACATTTGGAACTTCTTCTGAAATGCGCTCAATATCAGCACCTAATCCGGCTAATTTGCCATGGAAGTTCACATATCCACGATCTAAGTGCTTTAATTCACCTACACGTGTATACCCATCTGCGACTAGACCAGCAATAATTAATGCTGCACCAGCACGAAGGTCTGTTGCTGAAACCTCAGCACCTTGTAAATTGCCAGGACCATCAATAATAACCGAGCGACCTTCAATTTTGATTTGTCCGTTCATACGACGGAATTCTTCCACGTGCATGAAGCGATTTTCAAATACCGTCTCGGTAATCATACTTGTGCCGCTAGCTTTTAATAATAACGCCATCATTTGGGATTGCATATCTGTTGGGAATCCTGGATGAGGCATGGTTTTTAAATCAATTGCTTTTAACTTTTCAGGACCAATTACACGAAGTCCATCATTTTCTTCTATAATGGTAACACCCATTTCCTCAAGCTTCGCAACTAGGGCACTTAAGTGCTCCAATACTGCACCTTGAACAAATACATTTCCACCAGTGATCGCAGCAGCAACCATAAATGTTCCAGCTTCTACTCGATCCGGAATAACAGCATGCTTCACTCCACGTAGCTGATCGACACCTTCAATGCGAATTGTGCCGGTACCAGCTCCACGAACCTTCGCACCCATCTTATTTAGATAGTTGGCTAAATCCACGATTTCCGGTTCTTTTGCACAGTTTTCTAAAATTGTTGTACCTTTTGCTAATGTTGCTGCCATCATGACATTTTCAGTTGCACCAACACTTGGGAAATCAAAATAAATCTTTGCGCCATGCAATGGTCCATCTACTTCTGCTTCAATGTATCCATTACCTACTTTTACTTTTGCTCCCATTGCTTCAAACCCTTTTAGGTGTTGATCAATAGGACGGGAACCGATTGCACATCCACCAGGAAGTGCGACTCTTGCCTTGCCGTTCCTTGCTAATAAAGATCCCATTACTAAGACAGATGCACGCATCTTGGATACATATTCAAATGGAGCTTCCGTTTTCAGTTCAGCTGAAGCATCTACGAAAATTTCTCCATTTTCAAATACTACGTCAGCATTTAATTGACGTAATACTTCATTGATTGTATATACATCCGAAAGAGCAGGTACATCAGTGATTACACTTTTACCTTCACTTGCTAAAATGGATGCAGCGATGACAGGCAGAACAGCATTTTTTGCTCCTTCGACCTTTACTGAGCCGTTCAGTTGCCTCCCGCCACGGACGATGATTTTTTCCAAGGTATTTCCCCTCCGCGTCCTAAAAATTATTCTATATATTAATATTCAGAAGTAATGATTGGTGTTACTGCCTTATCAGCAGTTCTAGCCAATACATGTTCTTAAGGCTATATTTACGTATACTTTTTGACGATAGTAAGAACGTAAAAGTTCCACTGGTTAAGTATATGCAGGAAGAAAGACATTTGTCTCTATTTAAGACACATTGTAGTATGAAAAACGTTTCTACTCCTAAGCCTATAGTTGAAAAACACCTTTCATAATATCACTGTTTCTAATCATTGTACAAGGGTAATTTGTAGGAGAAACAAGATATATGTCGAACAATACACATATTTTCCATAATTTTTATTTTTGCAACGTAAAAAGAGTACGACGTGCGCAATCTATTTATGAGGGTATACAAAGAATTTGAAAATTTTTAACTTCTGCCTGAATCGATAATCTCCTTCTTTCACCTTTGATCTATATGGTACCGTTCAATGCCCTCTCCTTATTACTCATTCTTGCCAAACTGCCTTCTAGCATACGTGGAAAAAGTCGTCAGAACAATTAAATTAAAATGATTTCTAAACCAATATTATGATGAAATAATTTGAATCATGCGTTATTCATAATGTTAGAAAATTTAGTCTTTTACATACTCATGAGCTAAAAGATCAACGGAATTTGCTGCGACCAGTTGGAGTAATCAAGGAAGAAATTACTAACTGTTGATCCTATACAGATCGTTAATAATATCAGTAGAATCCTTGCCTGCCATACATGATTGGGTTTAATCAACGAGTCAATTTTAATCGCTTGAAGTGCCCACCAGGTTATGGTAATAAACAATAAGTGGGAAATCATACTTAGTAATGCTTGCTGCCCGAATAACTGCTCCATAACGAACCTCCTTTAGAAAAGGAAAAGAAGGCTACCAATATAGCCTCCTCTTTCATTTTTTTATTGTAAGAAATCAAACTCGAAGCTCGTATTGTCATAAAATAAGTTTAATGCCAAGTCTGGGTAAATACCAAGAGCAATTGTCCCCAGTAGAGCTAAGAAGATAACGATGATAATGCTAACTGGCGTCTTGAAGCCCTCTTTGTGAGCAGCAGGACGGAAAAATAGCTGAGATAGTAATCCGAAATAGTAAACATAAGAGATAACCGTTACTGTAATCATAATGGCGGCTAACACATAATGCTCCATAAACAAAATACCAGTGAAAACGTTTAGCTTTGCAATGAACCCAGCTGTACCAGGAATTCCCGCTAATGATAAGAGGAATACACCAAGAGCGATTGCAAGAAATGGAGAAGTACGGTACAACCCAGCAAATTCTGCAATGTCCTCTTTACCTGTCTTCGTCACAACCACTTGCAGTACAGCAAATGCCCCTAAGTTCATTAATACATAAGCTAGTAGGTAAAACCAAATTCCATCAAACATAAATGGAGATAATGCCATAAAGGCAACTAATACATATCCAGCATGCGCGATACTCGAGTAAGCAAATAATCGCTTTACATTACGTTGACGCAAGGCAAGTAAGTTCCCGGCAATCATCGTCACTGCGGCAATTACACCAATATAATCCTGCATAACAGACAGTAAGCTTGTCGTTCCACCATTGGCAGGTGCTTGTGAGAACATCGTCAAGAAGAGACGAAGAATAATTACAAATCCTGCAGTTTTTGATACAACACTTAAAAATGCAGTAACCGGCATTGGTGAACCTTGATATACATCTGCTGCCCACATATGAAACGGAGCAGAAGCAATCTTAAACGCAAGCCCGACAAATAATAGAAGAAACGAAATCGCCACTAAGTATTGTAAGTCTGGTGAAATAAACCCTGCCAGTTGAGTTCTAATCTCAAATAAATTAGTGGACCCTGTTAGTCCATACACATAACTCATTCCGAAAAGTGTAATCGCTGTAGAAATCCCACCATTGATCACATATTTCATCGCTGATTCATTGGAAGGCAAATGCTTCTTACGTAAACCAGCTAGAATATAGGAAGAAAGGGATAACAACTCTAATCCGACAAACAATGTTACTAAGTCACCACTTGAAGCCATCATCATGGCACCAAGTAGTGCTGTTAGGAATAAGTAGTAAAATTCACCCTTATCCTCTAACTTTTCTTTTGGTTCATATCCTGCCGCCAGCAGCATTACAAACCCCGCACCAATCAACAGAACAATTTTAAATATTTTCGAAAACGAATCTAAACGATACGTATTTTCTAATATTTGTGTGGCAGGATCATCTAACTGCATAAATACAAAACCAAGGGCAACAATAATTCCCGCTAAACCAAGCCACGCAAATTGCTTTCGGTCTACATTTTGTTTTACAAAAAGATCTAACAAGGAGAGAAGGGTGGCGACACCGAGAATAATAAACTCTGGTGCCATAGCTCCCCAATTAAAGCTCAACATTGTCTCTAAATCCATCCTTCTTACCCCCCTATTCCTAACATCATTGCTTTTACAGTGGAATGAAGTGGACCTGTCAGTACATCTGGATAAACTCCAATTAACACAATTAATCCTAGCAGTACAAGGACTGGCACTAATTCCACCTTTTTCATATCTGTAACTTCACGAATAGTTTCATTCAAAGGACCAAACGTCATTGATAATACCGCTCGTAGTAGATAAACAGCTGTCATAATAATACCGATTGCACCAACAGCTGCGATAATTGGCATTTCTTTAAATAAACCTAAGAATGCCATAAACTCACTAACAAACCCTGACATTCCCGGTAACCCTAGCGAAGCCATTGCTCCTGCCAAGAAGAATCCGGCTGTTAGTGGCATAACCTTTGCCAATCCTCCTAGATCTCCTAGAATGGTTGTGTTTGTTCTTTCATACATAACCCCAACTAAGAAGAACAGTAAGGCAGAAATTAAACCATGAGATACCACTTGGAATATAGCCCCTTGAATACCTGCTTCATTCAGTGCAGCTAAACCGATTAAGACAATTCCCATGTGGGAAATACTTGAATACGCCAACACCATCTTAAAGTCATCTTGGATGAATGCTAGAAACGCACCATACAATAAATTAATGACACCGAGAATGGCTAGTAGCACTGAAGTTTCGGCAAATTCCTCGGGAAATAACCCAGCTCCAAAGCGAATTAAACCAAATGCTCCAATTTTTAATAAAATCCCAGAGTGTAGCATGACAACAGACGGTGGTGCTTGAACGTGCACCTTTAACATCCAGCTATGTAATGGGAAGATTGGAAGCTTTACCCCAAATGCAACGAGTAAGCCGATAAATAAGCCCCAACGAATTTCTGGTGTAATCGGTTGAATCATTCGTTCCTGCGGGACATTTCCACTGATATAATCAGCTAAAAATGCAATGTTCGCTGAACCTGTTCTTGCAAATAATACGATGATGACAATTAATAAAACAGCTGATCCTAACCCGTTATAAATTAGATAGCTGTAAGCTGCCTTTTCACGTTCAAAGTAACCCCATTTTCCGATTAGGAAAAACATCGGAATTAACGTTAATTCGAAGAAAATAAAGAACAAAATTAAGTTTTCAGCAGCAAATACCCCAAGCATCCCCAGTTCTAGTAAAAGGAACAGCATGAAATAACCTTTCCATTCTTTCTTAATATGAATGGATGCAATGGAAGCCAGCGTTGCTAAAACTGTTGTTAAAAGAAGTAAGACAAGAGCGAATCCGTTAATGCCTAACTCGTAATCAATGGCGAACACTCTGTCTCGTATGATTCCTTCAAAATCACCTAGTTGAATCCAGTCATATCTTTCTGAAAAGGAAGACAACTTCTTTCCCGAAAGATACAACGTATAAATACTCACCGCCACAGCTAGTGGAAATAACGTGCTTAAAAAGCCTACTAGCTTAATGGTTTTCTCCTGTGCTTTCGGTATGAATGCTAACAGTATAATACCTAACACCGGGGAGAAAATTAAGAGTGATAAAAGAACTGACTGCTCCATCCTAAAGCCCCCTCAGTGTTAATGTATAAACGAGAATTAATAGAGCCAAACCAACAAATGCCACCGCACCATATGTTTGAACCTGACCATTTTGCATGTTTGTTCCTACTCTACTTAATCCATTTACTAATCCCTTCACTCCAGCAATAATGCCATCGATAATAAAGAGTTCAATATACTTGAGGAATAAGCTAAATGTCTTCGTTAAGAACACAACAGTCATTTGATAAAACTCATCTACAAAATATTTGTTATATAAAACTCCGTATCCACCAGGTGTGAGGCTGCTTAACCAATCTCGCTTGATTGATTTCTTACCGTACATGAGGTAAGCAAGCAAAATACCTAGAAGTGATACAACAGTCGCAACGATCATAATCCAAGCCGGTCCTTCTATATGTCCATGTCCCAGTGCATGATTATCTTTCGTTAACCAATCTCCTAAAAATGTTCCGAACCACGGTGTATTGACATATCCTGCTACAACAGCAAGTACAGCTAATACAACCATCGGGAATACCATAACTCCCGGTGACTCATGAACATGCTTTTGATCTCCTCGCGGTGATCCTGTAAAGACTAGGAAGAACAATCTAAACATATAAAATGCTGTAAAGAACGCAGCGGCAACAGCTAACCAGAACAATCCATGATTCCCATGTGCCCAAGCTGCAATTAATATTTCATCTTTACTAAAGAATCCTGAGAATAATGGAACTCCGCTTATCGCTAACGTACCAATTAAGAAAAGTGGTGCCGTGTAACGAAGCTTTTTCCAAAGTCCTCCCATTTCTTCAATGTTCTGCGTATGCACTGCATGAATGACACTACCTGCTGCCAAGAATAGTAACGCTTTGAAGAAGGCATGTGTCATTAAGTGGAACACACCCGCTACATAGCCAGCAGATCCTAGTGCTAACATCATGTATCCTAATTGGCTGACTGTCGAATAAGCAAGTACACGCTTAATATCCGTTTGTACTAAACCAATGGATGCTGCAAAAATTGCCGTCACTGCTCCAATTACTGCAACTGTATATAGTGCAGTTTCACTTGCTGCAAATAGAGGAAACAATGATGCTACTAAATAAACACCCGCTGCAACCATTGTCGCAGCATGAATGAGTGCAGATACTGGAGTAGGACCTTCCATCGCATCAGGTAACCATGTATGTAGCGGAAACTGACCTGATTTTCCCATTGCTCCAATAAAGATTAAAATCGCGATCAGTGTAAGCATACCAGCCGAGATGGCTCCTGCTTCTACTGCCTCAAATATTACGCTGTATTCAAAGCTGCCTACTTGCCAGAATAATAAAATCATCCCAATCAGTAAGCCAACATCACCAATACGCGTCATAATAAACGCTTTTTTCGCAGCTGCTCGTGCTTCTGACTTATAAAAGTAGAAACCAATTAACAGGAATGATCCAACCCCAACAAGCTCCCAGAAAATATAGGTTTGCAGGAGATTTGGTGAAAGAACTAATCCCAGCATTGCAAAAGTAAACAATCCTAAATAGGCATAAAATACATGAAACCGTTCATCGTCATGCATATAGCCTTTCGAATACATATGTACTAAAAAGCTTACTAGTGAAACAATCACAAGCATTAATGCATTCAGCTGATTGACTTCAAATCCAGCTGTTAACTCAATCTCTCCGATCGTTAACCATGTAAAATCCCATATTTTAGTCGCCTCAGTAAGTCGATTAATTAATACTATAATGGAAAATACGAGGGAGAGAAACGTGAACAAGATGCCTACATATGCGCTTCCTTCTTTTAACCGTTTCCCAACTACCAATAATAGTAGAAAAGAGACTAGTGGAAAAAGAGGTATTAACCATGCAAATCCCATCATGTTTATCACAATCCCCTTTATTCTAGTGACAGATCACTAGTACTAAACTTCTTTTACTATTTTTTCAGAATGTTCATCTCATCTACATTAACAGTCGCTCTATTGCGATAAAGTGCAATTAAAATCGCTAATCCAACGGCTGCTTCAGCTGCTGCAACAGCAATAGAGAATAATGAAAAAACTTGTCCTGTAATGCTTGGATTTACTCCGTACTTACTAAACGCTACCAAGTTGATATTAGCTGCATTTAACATTAATTCAATAGAAATTAGAACGATGACAGCATTTCGTTTTGTTAAGGCGCCATAAAGTCCGATACAAAATAAAATTAAGGCTAACACAAGGTAGGCAGACAATGGAACTGAACTCATTCCTCATTCGCCTCCTTTTTATCGTCTCGTTTTGCTAAAATAACAGCACCAACTAATGCAACTAACAGGACAACAGAAGTTAACTCAAACGGAATAATATACTTTGTGTATAACTCAATACCGATTTGCTTCGTGTTATCAATGTGCAGGTCCTTCGCTTGACTTTGTAAGTCTAAATCATATATGCCGAAATACATCGTAATGGCAAATGCGGCAATACCACCGAGCACGAGTATTCTCTTTCCAATGCTTGAAACAGGCTCGCTCGTGTCATTATGTCTCGTTAACATGATTCCAAATAACATAATGATTGTGATGGCACCAGAGTATATTAAGATTTGTACTGCTGCTACAAATTCAGCAGACAGCAGTACGAAAATTCCAGCAATACTAATAAACGAGAAAACAAGTGCCAAGACCATGTGAACGACTTTCGTAAGGTTAATCATGAGAATGCCGCCTGCAATGGCTACTAGAGCTAACAATAGAAATGCTATAAATTCGCCACTCATGCTTTATTCTCCCTTCTTACGTTCTCATCATTTTCATCTAACCACTCTAAGTTCTTGAATAAAAAATCACGGCTATACTCTGCTAATTCAAAATTGTTTGTCATGACAATCGCTTCAGTTGGACAAACTTCTGTGCAAAGGTCACATAGAATACAAATTTCAAAGTTTATATCATATGTGTCGATAATCTTCCCTTTCTTGGCCGGATCAGGATGTTTTTTCCCTGTTAATTGAATGCAATCCGTCGGACATATATTGGCACATTGATTACAAACAATACACTTTTCCGGATAAAACTTTTGAATGCCTCTGAATCGATCCGGCAAGGGAAGTGGTTCATTTGGATAATCGTAAGTTACTTTCTTTTTCGTTAAGTTTTGAAGGGTATATTTCAAACCTTTCGCTAATCCTAGCATGCTTTCACACCCCTTATCTGAACATTCTTTATGAATCGTTCGTATTAGTAATCTAGCTTAGTAATGAACTCTTCTAGCTTAAAAAAATAGTTCTTTGATTAACGCTGCGAAGAAAATGTTGACGAGTGCAACGGGTAATAATACTTTCCATCCGAACTCCATCAGTTGATCGGCACGTAAACGCGGGAATGTATATCGAATCCACATTAATAAGAAAACAATGACCATAAATTTGAGAGAGAACCAAACAGCACCTGGTATGAATGATAAAAATTCAAACGGTGGCAGCCAGCCTCCAAGGAATATCACGGTAATTAACGCTGACATAGCAAACAGGTATACATACTCTGCAAGCATGAAAAATGCCCATCGGAATCCAGAATATTCTACATGGAATCCTGCAACTAGTTCTGACTCAGCTTCTGGTAAATCAAACGGTGTACGATTTAACTCTGCAATGGCTGCTATGAAAAATACAATAAAGGCAACCGGTTGAAGAAGAATATACCATGCCGTTTCACCTTGCGCGGCAACAATATCATTTAAATTAAGACTTCCTGATAATAGAATTACCCCAATAACAGACATAACAAGTGGAATTTCATATGAAATCATCTGAGCTGCTGCACGCATACCACCCATAAGAGCATACTTGTTATTCGAAGCCCAACCACCTGTTACAATTCCGATTGTTGTAATCCCCGAAACAGCGATGTAATACAAGAGTCCTACACCAATATCAGCAAATTGAAAAGCATCTGTAAACGGAATTGTCGCTAGCACCATAAATGCTGGAGCAAAGGCAATAACAGGAGCTAAAATAAATAGTGCACGGTCTGCTTCCTTTGGAATGGTATCTTCTTTTAATAGAAGCTTTAATACGTCCGCAACAGTTTGTAACAGTCCCCATTTACCTCCAACCTGGTTAGGTCCAATACGACCTTGCATGAAACCCATGACTTTACGTTCTGCCAGAATTCCATATGTAACGAATCCAAGAAGTGCTAATAGGAAAGCTGTTCCTAATCCGAAAAAGATCAAAAAATTTGATAAACCTGGAGATGACTGTAATAATCCTTCAATCATTATCCATCAACCTCCCCAAGAACAATATCAATTCCACCAAGGATGGCAATTAAGTTTGCCATATTTTCGCCTTCTAATAACTTCGGCAAGATTTGAAGATTATAGAAAGATGGACGTCTAAACTTCATCCGGTATGGTTCTTTCTTTCCATCACTAGATATATAACATCCGATTTCTCCACGTGGTGATTCAATACGGACAAATGCTTCACCTTTAGGTGCTTTAATAATCTTTGGCACCTTTGCCATAATATCGCCCTCAGTAGGGAATTGCTCTACTGCTTGCTCTACAATCTTTAAAGATTCTTCGATTTCTTCCATACGACAGAAATAACGTGCTAAACAATCGCCTTCTTCTCGAACAGGAATGTCAAAATCAAAACGATCATAAATGGAGTAAGGCTCATCTTTACGAAGATCCCATTTCACGCCTGTCGAACGGAGGTTGGCACCACTAAGAGAATAAGAAATTGCTTCCTCCTTCGTGTATTTCCCAACGCCCTTCACACGAGAAACGAAGATTTCATTTCCTGTAACAAGGTCATGATAGCCAGCTAGCTGCTTTCTCATATACGGAACAAATTCTTCAACCTTTTCAATCCATCCTTCTGGAGCATCCCACTTCACTCCACCTACACGCATGTAATTAAATGTAAGCCTTGCCCCAGATAGTTCATTTAATAGGTTAATAATCATTTCTCTTTCTCTAAATGCATATAAAAATGGGCTTACAGCTCCAATATCAAGCAAGTATGTACCATACCAAACTAGGTGACTTGCGATACGTCCTAGCTCCATAGCTAAAACACGGAGATATTCTGCTCGCTCGGGTACCTCGATACCCATCATCGTTTCAACAGCATGACAGATCACATAGTTGTTCGTCATCGCTGATAAGTAATCCATTCTGTCTGTATAAGGAATAATTTGTGTATATTGCAGGTCTTCAGCAAGCTTTTCTGTTCCACGGTGTAAATAACCGATTACAGGTGTAGCTTCGATAATGGTTTCCCCATCAATCTTTAGTACAATACGAAAAACTCCGTGTGTACTTGGATGCTGTGGTCCTACGTTAAGTAGCATTTCTTCTGTACGAATCAATGACTACACCTCCACATCGTATGGTTCATAGTCTTTTCTAAGCGGATGACCCACCCAATCTTCAGGAAGCATGATTCTAGTTAAGTTTGGATGATTCGTAAACTTAATTCCTAGTAAATCGTACGCTTCTCTCTCTGGCCAATTTGATCCTTCCCATAGAGGAACTACCGAATCGATTGCCGGTTCATCACGGTCAATTTTCACTTTTACAGCTACCGACTGTTTATTTTTATATGAGTATAAATGCAAGTAAATTTCCATATGTGTCACAAAGTCAGTACCGTGCAATTCTGATAAATAATCAAATGCAAGCTGCTCATTATACTTTAAAAACTCTAAAACTTTAAAGTACATGTCCCTTTTCAAGACTAAAGTCGGCACATCCTTTGATAACCGGTTAATATAGGAATCTTCTAAAACATCTGGAAGATGTTCTTGAATCACTTTCACATACTTATCTAAAAACGGTTGGTTGGCAGATGGAGCAACACTTTCCTCCACAGTGGATCCTGCATCGCTCTTTCCAGCTTTCGCCTTGGCTGCAGCCGCTGCTGCTGCTTTGGCTTTTGCAGCCGCAATCGCTTTCGCCTTTTCATCATCTGTTGAAGCGCTTCCACCACCAGCTGCCTTTGCTTTAGCGGCAGCCGCTGCTTTTGCCTTCGCTGCTGCAATAGCCTTTGCTTTCGCTTTTGCCTCATCGTCCATATTCTCTGGTTCTTCACCATTTTGTTTCGCTAATGCAGCTGCCTTCGCCTTAGCAGCTGCAGCTGCTTTTGCCTTTGCAACAGCAATTGCCTTTTGCTTAGCTAGATCTGCATCATCTGAAGATGATTCTTCTGTTGCTTCTTCTTGTGCCTTTTTCTCTGCAAGCTTCCTTTGTGCGGCCGCTTTTGCCTTCTCTACTGCTTCACGCTTTAGCTCTTCTTTTGTTTTTTCTTGCGCTGGTTCTCCAGCTTCCTGGGCTGCTTTTTCTGCCAGCTTTCTTTGCGCTGCTGCCTTTGCTTTCTCTACTGCTTCACGCTTTAGCTCTTCTTTTGTTTTTTCTGCTGCTTGCTCTGTTGTTTCTCCAGCTTCCTGAGCTGCTTTTTCTGCAAGCTTTCTTTGCGCTGCTGCCTTTGCTTTCTCTGCAGCTTCACGCTTTAGCTCTTCTTTTGTTTTTTCTGCTGCTTGCTTCTCTGATTCCCCAGCTTCCTGGGCTACTTTTTCTGCCAGCTTTCTTTGCGCTGCTGCCTTCGCTTTCTCTGCAGCTTCACGTTTTTGCTCTTCTTTTGTTTTTACTGCTGCTTGCTCAGCTAGTTCACCAGCTTCACCTTGCGGGGCTTGAGCCTTTCTTTCAGCTAATTTCCTTAAAGCTTCTTCCTTCGCTTTTTGGGCAGCTTCACGTTTTTGCTGTTCTAGGCTTTTTTCATCACTCATCGACTAGTCACCTGCTTCCCAGTCTTCGCCTCATATCTAATCTTTTCTTTTAGTTTATTAATTCCATATATAAGTGCAGCCGGGTTTGGTGGACATCCTGGAATGTACACATCAACAGGGACAATTTGGTCAACCCCTTTAACTACTGCGTACGACTTAACGTAAGGACCACCTGCTGTTGCACAAGAACCCATGGCAATTACCCATTTCGGCTCTGGCATTTGGTCATATAAACGTCTTAATACAGGTGCCATCTTTTTCGTTACTGTACCTGAAACAATCATAACGTCTGATTGACGAGGAGAGGTACGGAAAAATGAACCGAAACGATCCAAATCATAGTGAGAAGATCCAACACCCATCATCTCAATCGCACAACATGCCAATCCGAAAGTTAATGGCCATAAAGAGTTACTTCTCGCCCACCCTTTTAGTTCCTCAAGCGTAGACATAAATACGTTACGCTGTAATTCTTCCATTTCTTCTGGTGTAATATTTTCAAGTTTTAAATCCATTTCAGCACCTTCTTCTTCCAAGCATAAATCAACCCAATAAATAGCATCACTACGAATAGTAACATTTCGATCAGTGCAAATAATCCAAGTTTGTCATATGCTACAGCCCACGGATACAAAAATACTGTTTCCACATCAAAAATAACGAACATAAGGGCAAAAATATAATACCTTACATTAAACTGGACTCTCGCACTATGAAAGGGTTCAATTCCACTTTCATAGGTGGTTTGTTTTGCTTCAGTAGGCTTATGAGGACGCAATAAGCGACCAGCCGTTAATGCGACAACTGGTAAAATAACTCCTAATGTTAAAAAGATAAACACAATCAAATAGTTATTTTGGTATAGATTTAGAAGTTCCACACCGGTCCCCTCCTTTAGGAAAACAATTCTTTTAGAAACATTTGACGCGCTTGTTCCGTATAAGAGTAGCGTGTCATCATTTTCATTTATGCAAGTAAGAAAGTGTTACCTCTCTTATTAGCCATAAAAATTTCATTATTTTTCAAAATAATTCCTTGTAACCGTAAACATTATACCATTTACAAAATAGTGTGTCGACAGAGCATCTATAAACGTTTCTATAGAAATTTTGTCCAATATGAGTGTATGATTGTCGTTTGAATGTATGACCTTAAATGGTGAACAGAAATTGAAGTGTTACTACTCTATTTTTCTAGTAAGGGTATGGGAATAATAATCTTACCAGGTTATATACATTCATAAAAAAATGCCTCAGGAGGAACTCTCCTGAGGCATTTTGTCATATTAAATTCGTCCCGTTACTTTTAGGCGGTTCAATGCGCGTTGTAGGGCTAGTTCAGCACGACGTGTATCAGTGCTCGAATCATTTGATTGAAGACGTTGCTCTGCACGCTTCTTCGCTTCTTCTGCACGAGTTACATCGATTTCAGAACCAAGCTCAGCTGCTTGTGCAAGAACTGTTACTTTATCTGGGCGAACTTCTAAAAATCCGCCAGTTACCGCAACTAGTTCTGTGTTGCCTTCATTTTTTAAACGAACCGTACCGATCGCAAGTGGAGCAACCATTGGAATATGCCCTGGCAAAATTCCTAGTTCACCACTTTTAGCTTTCGTACTAACCATTTCTACATCAGATTCATAAACGGGGCCATCAGGAGTCACTACACTGACTTTGATTGTCTTCATTTCATAAACCTCCTAAGTCCCTTATATTATACTTCTACACCCATTGATTTCGCTTTTTCAATTACCTCTTCGATTCTTCCTACTAAACGGAAAGCATCTTCAGGTAAGTGGTCATATTTACCTTCTAAAATCTCTTTAAATCCTTTTACTGTTTCTTTTACTGGAACATAAGAACCCTTTTGACCAGTAAACTGTTCAGCAACGTGGAAGTTTTGAGATAAGTAGAACTGAATACGACGAGCACGGTGAACTACTAACTTATCTTCGTCATTTAATTCATCCATACCTAAAATCGCGATAATATCTTGTAATTCTCTGTATCGTTGCAGTGTTTGTTGAACTTGACGTGCAACTGAGTAGTGCTCTTCACCAACAATTTCAGGAGAAAGTGCACGTGAAGTTGATGCAAGTGGATCCACTGCAGGGTAGATTCCCATCTCAGAAAGCTTACGCTCAAGGTTCGTCGTAGCATCTAAGTGAGCAAATGTTGTTGCAGGAGCTGGATCCGTATAGTCATCCGCAGGAACGTAAATCGCTTGAATAGAAGTGATTGATCCTTTGTTTGTAGATGTAATACGTTCTTGTAATTGACCCATTTCTGTAGCAAGTGTTGGTTGGTAACCTACCGCTGAAGGCATACGACCTAAAAGGGCAGAAACCTCAGAACCTGCTTGTGTGAAACGGAAGATGTTATCGATGAAGAATAGAACGTCTTGTCCTTGATCATCACGGAAGTATTCCGCCATTGTTAATCCTGTTAATGCAACACGCATACGTGCTCCAGGAGGCTCGTTCATTTGTCCGAATACCATGGCAGTCTTCTTGATAACTCCAGAATCACTCATCTCGTGGTAAAGGTCATTTCCTTCACGAGTACGCTCACCAACACCAGCGAATACCGAGATACCACCGTGCTCTTGAGCGATGTTGTTAATTAATTCTTGGATTAATACTGTTTTACCTACACCGGCACCACCGAATAATCCAATCTTACCACCCTTAATATAAGGAGCAAGTAAGTCTACTACTTTAATACCTGTTTCAAGAATTTCTACCTCAGTAGAAAGTTCTTCAAAAGTTGGTGCTTGACGGTGAATTACATCACGACGAGAATCAGCAGGTAGTGCCTCATCAAGGTCAATGTTTTCACCTAATACGTTAAATACACGACCTAACGTGATATCACCAACTGGTACAGAAATTGGTGCACCAGTATCAGTTACTTCTAATCCACGAACAACTCCATCAGTAGAAGCCATTGCAATTGTACGTACCGTGTCATCACCAAGGTGAAGAGCAACTTCAAGTGTTAAGTTAATGTTAACTTCGTTCTCACCTGTTGCTTGGTGGTTAATTGTAAGGGCGTTATAAATTTCAGGAAGATGTCCAGATTCAAACTGTACGTCTACAACAGGACCCATAACTTGGGTAACGCGTCCTTTTGTCATCGTTTTCCCTCCTAACTCAAACTTGAAACGAATGTAAAACTATTTATGATTACTGTTGTTGAGCAGCTGCTCCACCAACAATTTCGGAAATTTCTTGTGTAATTGCTGCTTGACGTGCACGGTTAAAGGATAGAGTAAGGTTACTGATAAGCTCTTTCGCATTATCAGTCGCATTCTTCATCGCAGTCATACGTGCCGCATGCTCACTTGCTTTACCATCTAATAAAGATCCGTAGATTAAGCTTTCTGCATACTGTGGAAGTAATACTTCAAGAATTTCTTCTTGTGATGGTTCAAATTCATATGAAGTAACTTTTGCAGATGTAGAAATATCCGTTAACGGAAGAAGCTTTTTCTCGGTTACTTGATGTTCAATGGCACTTACAAAGTGATTATAGTATAGGTATAGTTCATCAAACGTTCCATCTGCGAACATATTTACTGCATTATTTGCAATTTCTTTAATGTCAGCGAATGAAGGTTGGTCCCCAAGACCTGTAATTTCAGAAATAACAGGTACTCCACGTTTTTTGAAGAAGTTTAAACCCATTTTACCTATAGCAATAACAGCAAATTCATCGTTACTTTTATGGCGTTCAGTCATTGCTTGGTAGGCAGCACGAATAATATTACTATTATACGCTCCTGCTAATCCACGATCTGACGTAATGACAATATAAGCAGTTTTCTTAACAGGTCTAGACTGAAGCATTGGATGACTAACACCCGAAGCACCAGTTGCTACACTTGCAACTACCTCTTGAATTTTCTCCATATAAGGAACGAATGCTTTTGCATTGTTTTCAGCACGATTTAGTTTCGATGCTGATACCATTTCCATTGCCTTTGTAATTTGGCTCGTTTTTTTAGTAGAATTAATTCTATTTTTTATATCACGTAAGGATGCCAAAGGTTTTCACCACCTTTTTTAAAAATACCGAAATACTTAACTGTTTTCGCGTAAATACACATTACAGTAAAGTGCTAAGCAGTTACTCTAACTGCTTAGCTAAATCTATTACTCAGAAACAACAAATGTTTTCTTAAAGTCGTTAATCGCCTTAGCAAAATCCTCATCGCCAGGAAGATCCTTCGTAGACACAATGTGGTCTAAAAGTTCTTTACGGTTATGCTCTAACCAAGTTAGATACTCTTCTTCAAAACGAGTGATATCTGCTACTGGAATGTCATCTAGGAAACCACGAGTTAAAGCATATAGAATGGCTACTTGCTTTTCAACTTTTAGTGGCTTGTTTAGTCCTTGCTTCAGTACTTCTACAGTACGAGCACCACGGTTTAACTTAGCTTGAGTCGCTTTGTCAAGATCCGAACCGAACTGAGCGAATGCTTCAAGTTCACGGTATGCAGCAAGGTCAAGACGTAATGTACCAGAAACCTTCTTCATCGCTTTAATCTGAGCAGATCCACCTACACGTGATACGGATAAACCAGCGTTGATCGCAGGACGTACACCAGAGAAGAATAGGTCAGATTGTAAGAAGATTTGTCCATCTGTAATTGAAATTACGTTTGTTGGAATGTAAGCAGAGATATCCCCAGCTTGCGTTTCAACGAATGGTAGTGCTGTGATAGAACCTGAACCTAATGATTCATTGATTTTAGCAGCACGTTCTAATAAACGTGAATGTAAGTAGAATACATCCCCTGGATATGCTTCACGCCCTGGAGGACGCTTTAATAGTAATGAAAGCTCACGGTATGCTGCCGCTTGCTTAGAAAGGTCATCATATACGATAAGAACGTGCTTACCGTCATACATGAATTCTTCAGCCATTGTAATACCAGCTAATGGAGCAAGGTATTGCAGTGGAGCAGGTTGTGATGCTGATGCAGTAACTACGATAGAGTACTCTAAAGCACCGTGCTTACGCAGGGTTTCAACAACACCACGTACTGTTGATTCTTTTTGACCGATTGCAACATAGATACAAATCATGTCTTGGTCTTTTTGATTTAGAATCGTATCGATCGCAACAGATGTTTTACCTGTTTGACGGTCACCGATTACTAATTCACGTTGTCCACGACCAACTGGGATTAGAGCATCGATTGCCTTAATACCTGTTTGTAATGGTTCATGAACTGATTTACGAGCCATAACACCTGGTGCTGGGCTTTCAATCGGACGAGTTCTAGATGTATCGATTGGTCCTAAACCATCAACTGGTTGACCTAATGAGTTTACTACACGACCAATAAGCGCTTCACCTACTGGTACTTCCATGATACGGCCTGTACGACGTACTTCGTCACCTTCACGGATTTCCTTGTATGGTCCTAAAATAACGATACCTACGTTGTTGTCTTCTAGGTTTTGTGCCATACCCATGACACCATTTGAAAATTCTACAAGTTCTCCAGCCATGACATTGTCGAGGCCATGAGCACGAGCGATACCGTCCCCAACTTGGATAACAGTACCTACATCATTCACTTCAATTTCAGACTGATAGTTTTCAATTTGCTTTTTTATCAGCGCACTGATTTCTTCTGCTTTGATGCTCATGAATTTCACCCCTATCTGTTATCTTTTAGTCAAAAGCTCACGTTCTACACGAGCTAATTTTCCACTAACACTTCCGTCGTATATACGATTACCAATGCGAACTTTAACTCCGCCTAGTACGGAAGGATCAATTATATTTTCAATACGCAACGCTGTTTTACCAACCTTTTTTGCAAAAGTATCTGATAAAGCAGTTTGTTCGTCTTTTGTTAATTCTCTTACTGAATATACTTTCGCATCTGCTATCCCTCTTACATCGTTTGCTTCTTGAATAAAGAAGTCAACCATTTCTGTAATAATAGATTGGCGATGACGATCAATAAGAATCAGTAAAGTGTTTAAAACAGGAGCTGAGAAATTAGCAAAGCTATCTTTCACTAGCGTTTTCTTCGTTGCCTTTGTAACCTTTGGATGGTTTAATACTGAACTCAAGTCTTTGTTTTCAGCAAAAATTGTCCTTACAGCAACTAGTTCCTGTTCAACTTGTTCTAATAGATTCTGTTCGTTTGCTATTTGAAAAAGAGCGTTTGCATAGCGTTTTGCTACTGTTCCGTTACTCATCGTGCTTCCCCAACGTTCTGAATATATTCGTTAATCAGTTTTTGCTGGTCTTGCTCGTTAAGTTCTTTTTCAATAACTTTTGATGCAATTAGAACAGATAATGATGCTACTTGCTCACGCAGGGCAGCAACAGCTTGATCTTTTTCTGATTGAATTTCTTTTACTGCTGCATCTTTAATACGAGTTGCTTCACTGCGAGCTTCAAGAATAATACTATTCTTTTGCTCTTCTGCAAGCTTCTTCGCATTTTCGATTAGCGTTTGTGCTTCTGTACGAGATTGCTTCAACGCTTCTTTTTGCTCTTCTACTAGCTTCTTCGCTTCAGCGTTGCTTTGCTCTGCACTTGCGATTTCACTAGTGATGTGTTGTTCACGTTGCTTCATGATTCCCATTAGCGGTCCAAACGCAAATTTACGCAGTAATGCTAATAGAACTAAGAAAATAAACAACTGGTATAAAATATCACCAATATTTAACTCAAATCCATGTGCTGCTTCAGCACCAAGGATAAATAAATCTAAATTGAACGGCACATTGTTCACTCCCTTCGAAGAGTTCCACCTGCATTTCTCAGGTATGACTTGTATCTATATAACTCAGGTTATGACTTTTTCTAAGATACAAACATAAAGGAATGGCGAAGAATCACTCGAAAGTTACTTCGCCATTACATGTGTAATAGGAAAGATCCCATTACTAAAAGCACTTTTATTATTAGTTAGCACCGAATACCATGAACGCGATAACTACAGCGATGATTGGAATCGCCTCAACTAATGCTACCCCGATGAACATTGTAGTTTGAAGTTTTGAACCAAGTTCTGGTTGACGAGCAATCCCTTCAACTGTACGAGACACGATTAATCCGTTACCAATACCTGCACCTAGTGCGGCTAAACCAATTGCAATTGCAGCTGCTAATAAACCCATTGTAAAATTTCCTCCTTAAGATTATAAAATCTATAATTTGTTTATAAAAATATAATTAATGGTCGTGACTCACTTTGTGTGCCATATAAACCATTGTTAACATTACGAAAATGAAGGCTTGAATTGAGCCAACAAATATACTAAATCCTTGCCAAACCAACATTGGGATTGCGGCAACAAGTGATCCGACAATTCCTCCACCGATACTCTCAAAGTATCCGTTTGTTGCTAAGCCAGCTAATAGTCCTAATAGGATCTCACCAGCAAAAATGTTACCGTATAGACGAAGACCTAACGTTAATGTGTTAGCGAATTCCTCAATGATCTTTAAAGGGAATAAAAACGGCATTGGTTTAAAAAACTCTCTTCCGTATTCTCCTGCGCCCTTCATTTTTACACCATAGAAATGTGTAAGTGCTACAACCATAACAGCCAATGTTAATGTAATGATTGGGTCAGCTGTTGGTGATTTCCACCATAGTTCATGATTCGCATCATTCACAATCGAGAATGGTAATCCCAGCATGTTTGCAACAAAGACATACATTAGAAGTGTCATTCCTAGAGTTAGGAATCTTCCTCCAGTGTGCCAGTCCATTGTACTGCTGATTATACCTCTCACAAAGTCCATTACCCACTCCATGAAATTTTGCATTCCTGTAGGTTTCATTGCTAATGAACGAGTTGCAATAATTGCAATAAGAAACACGATAACTGCAGCAATGGTTGTCATCATAATGTTTGACAAGCTAAACCAAAGCCCTAAAAACTCTACCCTAGGAGCAGCATGTTCCAAATGTATTCACCTCTCTTCCAGGTACTACTTGCGTATAGTTTGGATGATAATATCTATCATAATGACAATGTAAAATGTCATTAATCCCGTGATCATTCCAGCGATATGAAATAACTCTGGATATTGGTACGATAATACGACAGCTAGAGCAGCAGATGCTAATCTAGTAAATGTCCCAATCGACCTAGCGTTTCTTCCTTCCGCAATCGCTTGTCCAAATCTCTCTGTCTTCCTAACCATTACCCATAAGTTGTAGAAGCTTAGTAACGTCCCAACTATCAGCCCTAAAAATACTGTTTGATAGGGTGTAAACCCATAGCCCAGTACGTATATAGCCAATAGATAGAGTATGTATTTTCTGTGTCTACCATAGATGTCTCTTATATCGGACATGCGTTACTCTCCTGAGAAATAATGATTGATTAGCCTCAACATAGCATAAACGCCAGTTGCAAGTCCGAGCAGAAGGCCAATGATTAAAAACAGTGGGAAGGTTCCAACAGTCTGATCTACCCATCTGCCGAGAAAAATTCCGACAAGGACAGAACCTACTAATTGAGAAAGAATTGCGGTCATTAACGCCATCGCTTGCAGAGGATGACGATTGTTTTTGCTCATTTTCACCTGCTCCTTTTCTAGCATAATCGCTACTCAAATTTGAGTGAAAATTACAACAAAAACGTTGCTAGGATACAATTGTAAACCTTATCATTATACCCTTTGTAAGCATACAATAGGGCTATGTCAATGTCAACGCATTCCCTATAAAAAGTTAATAGGAAAAATCGGTGTTTACAATTTGTTCACATTTCACGAAAAAAATTTTTTTCTATATAAAAATAAAAAGGTGAGCTTCGATTTACTCACCTTTTTTTACTTTTCATCCAATACAACTGTATCATTAATTGTAATCATTGCTTCTATTGTATCTTCTTTCCCTTTATTCTTTACAAAGACTAGTGCCTTAAACGTACCCTTTATACCGATATCCTTCTGATTAAGCTCTCTTTTAAACATACCTCTCGCAACATTCTTCGAGAAATCTAAAAACTTGATGAATCGTAACGTGTCTGGATCATATAAGGCAATCCCAAATTCCTCTGCGCCTCCTGGAAGATATGCTTCGTACTTAAACGTTTTAGGCTCATCTCCCGGGCCGAACTGAAAACCCATAATCCGTGGATAGTTTGGTTCTTCTATTACATAAATAAACGGTAGATTTATTTCGTTTCCTTCATCTAAAATGGTAAGCCAATCTGAATGAATTCCTTTTTCAATTACTGAAGGAGTAATATCTAGCGATAATGTAATTTCCCTTTTTGATTTCGGTTTAACAGTTATTGTTTTTGGTAGTTTCCACTGTATTCCGTTTTGTGCTTTTGGTATCTCAAACTTGTATGACTTTACCGTCTGTGACTGGTTATCGATTGTGAGTTTAACTCTTTTTTGTTTTCTCTGATCTTCGTTGTGGAATAGCCCAAATGAAAATGAACTAGGGTAAATGAGTGTATCTGCTTTTACAGCCTTATCAATTTGAATTCTCCCCGCACCTTGCTCAATGGTGGAGTAATGCTCGTCTTTATTTACTAACAGTTTGGCTGTATTCATTAAGGCTGCTTTTATTTGAACGGGATTCCAGTTTGGATGAGCTTGCTTTACCAGCGCTGCAGCTCCCGCCACATGAGGGGCAGCCATACTTGTTCCTTGCAGGGATTCATATCCATTTGGAATCGTGCTCTCAATTGCAACACCTGGTGCTACAACATCTGGTTTTATTTCCCATGTATATGTGACAGGACCACGTGAGCTGAAGTCTGCAATGCTATCTTCTATCATTTTATATTGCGTTTCAATATATGGCTGCTGTTTCATTTTCCCTTTTAGAAACACACCATCGTCTTTTGAAACAGAAACAACAGGAATAGAAACCCCTACCTCAAGGCCACCTGCAAATTCTCCTTTTACATTGTTGTAAATAATAACACCGATTGCGCCTTCTTTTAAGGCGTTGATTGCTTTTTCAGTAAAAGGAATGGTTCCTCTCTCGATGAGAGCAATTTTCCCTTTTACAGAACTGGGGATATCTTGTGGATAACCTTTTCCAGCAAAGACTATTTCTTCCTCTTTACTAAATTCCCACTTGCTAGAACCTTGCATCGGCGTTATATTTATCTGTCTATCTTGGACACCAATTGTAATATATGGCATTTGTATTGGCGGAGTTGATGCACCTACGGAAATGGCCTTTGTTGCTGTTCCTGGAGATCCCACTGTCCACATATTAGGTCCAGAGTTTCCACTTGAAGTGACAGCCACTATTCCTTTTTCTGCTGCTTTATTTAGCGCAATGCTCGTTGGCCAATCTGGACCATTTACGTCATTTCCAAGCGACAAGTTAATGACATCTACTTTGTCTTCTATTGCTTTTTCAATTGCGGCAATGACTTGTTCACTTGTCCCCATACCACCTGGTCCAAGTGCGCGATACGCAATAATCTCAGCTTCAGGTGCAACACCATGGATCTTGCCATTTGCTGCGATAATGCCCGCTACATGAGTGCCGTGTATCGTCGGCATCCCTTGCTGCGCCTTTGTTTCCATCGGATCACTATCTTTATCTACTAAGTCATAGCCACCCTTGTAATTTCTTCTCAAGTCAGGATGTGAATAATCTACACCAGTGTCGATTACTCCTACCTTAATTCCTTCACCTGTTAAACGGTGATTGTCTGCATCTAATAGACTTCGTATATCCTCTGCCCCAATATAAGGAACACTTTTCTCAACTGTTACACGATAGGTTTGATTTGCATATACATTCTCAACCTCTGACATTTGTATAATTTTTCTTACGTCTGACTCATCTCCCGTCACGGAAAACCCTTCAAATACAGTACTGTACTCTTTGTTCACTTTAATAGAAGGAAGTTGTTTTATTTTGTTTAATACTACCCTTTTTTTCATATTCTTTGCCTGAACAATGACTGTTCTAACCTTATTATCCACAGATTCCGGCAGTTGTGGATAACGCGGGAACAATACATCAGAATCCAGCACATTGTGCGCTCCATTACTTGCACCTGTCAGCACTAGTAACGTACACAGCTGTATACCAATGACAATAAACTTCATTCCTTTTAACATATACGATCCACCTCTTACCATATATTGCACTAGTAGGAAGTATCTCATTCTTAAAGAAGGTGGACTTTAACACAGTAAAGGAGTGGGGGCCTGTCCCCCACTCCTTTACTGTGTTAAAGCATTTAATTATTTTGTTCCGAAAAGACGATCTCCTGCGTCTCCTAGTCCTGGTACGATATATCCGTGGTCGTTTAGCTTTTCATCCATTGCCGCTACATAGATATCTACATCTGGGTGAGCTTCTTGTACAAGTTGTACCCCTTCTGGTGCCGCAATGATGCAAATTAATTTAATGTTTTTTGCCCCACGCTTCTTTAAGGAGTTGATTGCTTCTGCCGCAGATCCTCCTGTTGCAAGCATTGGGTCTAATACGTAAAATTCTCTTTCTTCTACATCACTAGGAAGCTTTACATAGTATTCTACAGGCTGTAATGTTTCTGGATCCCGATATAACCCGACATGTCCAACCTTCGCAGCAGGAATTAACTTTAATATTCCATCAACCATTCCAAGCCCTGCACGTAGAATCGGGATTAAGCCAAGCTTTTTCCCAGCCAATACATTCGTTTTCGCCACCGCAACTGGTGTTTCGATTTCGATTTCCTGCAGAGGTAGGTCACGAGTAATTTCGAATGCCATTAAGCTTGCCACTTCATCTACAAGTTCACGGAATTCTTTTGTACCTGTATGTTTATCTCTTATGTACGACAGTTTATGTTGAATTAACGGGTGATCGAACACATATACTTTACTCAATCGTAACAGCTCCTTTATCGCTAAAAGTTATGAACCTACTTCCACCATGGACTTCTTACTTAGTCTTGTCCATCTAGTCACACTTCCATTGATTTTACAGAAAAAGTTTTCCTGTTTCAAGCAACATATATAAAAAAGTTACATCCTTCCTTGAAAGTTCATTTACGAGAAAAAGCAGACCTTGAACAGGTCTGCCTTATCATTTATTCATATAACGGAAATTCTTTCGTTAAAGCTAGTACACGGTTTTTGGCATCTGTAACTGCTGCAGGATCTTCTGGGTTACGTAAAATAAAGGAGATGATTGATGCAATCTCTTCCATTTCTTCTACCCCAAAACCTCTACTTGTTACTGCAGCCGTACCGATACGAATACCACTTGTTACAAATGGACTTTCCGGATCAAACGGAATTGTATTTTTATTTACGGTAATACCCACTTCGTCTAGAAGCTTCTCTGCTGCTTTTCCAGTTGTATTTAATGAACGAACGTCAACTAATAACAGATGATTATCTGTACCATCAGATACGATTGAAAGTCCTTCTTTTTTTAATGAATCCGCAAGGCGTGCAGCATTTTTCACCACATTTTGAGCATATGTTTTGAACTCATCTTGCAACGCTTCTCCAAACGCTACTGCTTTTGCAGCAATAACATGCATTAATGGTCCACCTTGGATCCCAGGGAAAATGGATTTATCAATTTGCTTTGCAAATTCTTCTTTACATAATATCATTCCACCACGAGGTCCACGCAACGTCTTATGTGTAGTGGTTGTCACAAAATGTGCATGAGGAACTGGATTTGGATGTAAGCCCGCTGCCACTAAGCCGGCAATATGAGCCATATCCACCATTAAGTATGCTCCTACTTCATCCGCAATTTCACGGAACTTTTTAAAATCAATTTCTCTCGGGTAGGCAGAAGCACCAGCCACAATTAACTTCGGTTTATGTAATCTAGCTTTTTCTAATACATCTTCATAACTAATGCGATGAGACGTTTCATCCACGCCATATTCTACAAAGTTATATTGAATTCCGCTGAAATTAACTGCACTTCCGTGTGTTAAATGTCCACCATGAGAAAGGTTCATACCTAAAACAGTATCTCCAGGCTTTAACACAGTAAAATAGACTGCCATATTCGCTTGAGCTCCAGAATGAGGCTGAACATTTGCATGTTCTGCGCCAAAAATTTCTTTCGCTCTGTCACGTGCAATATTTTCCACAACATCAACATGCTCGCAACCACCGTAATAACGACGGCCTGGGTATCCTTCGGCATATTTATTTGTCAGGACAGACCCTTGTGCTTCCATTACTGCTTTACTTACAAAGTTTTCAGATGCAATCAATTCAATATTATCTTGCTGTCTTTTACGCTCTGCTTCCATCGCTTCGAATACAAGTTGATCTTGCTGTGATAAAGTTCCCATTGCCATCCCCCTTAAAAATTACATCTTTTATATTTTACCATTTATATAAAATAAGTAGTAGCCGAATTATTAAAACATTCACTATATTTATCGTTCGTATATCCTATAACCAGGCTTCTGATAACGTTTTAATCCCCTGTTCAATTTCGTTAATACGTAATCCACTGTATCCTACTAAAATCTCTGGATTTTGTTTCTCTACTTGTTCATAAAATAATTCAGTTCCATATACTTGAATTCCTCTTTTTCTAGCAAGCTCAATCAATTCTGACTCTGTATATCTCGTATCTATTAATTCAAGCACCACATGTAAACCAGATTTTTCACCTTTGATGATCACCTTATCTGTATCAAAATATCGGTTCAAGCTCTCAATCACAGTTTCTCTCTTTTTCCGATATAATGTTCTCATTTTGTTAACATGCTTATCCCAATGTCCCTCTTCTATAAAAAGAGAAATTGTTTGCTGATGAATTTTTGAGACCGTTTGTTTCATATAAAAAAGCTTCTGCTTATATTCAACTAGTAAATGGCTTGGCAAGACCATATAATTCACACGTGCTGACGGAATAAGAGACTTTGAGAAGGTCCCTAAATAGATCACTCTTTCATAAACGTCCAATCCTTGTAGTGAAGGAATTGGTTTTCCTTCATATCGAAATTCTCCATCATAATCATCTTCAATGATATAACTGTCATGAACCTTTGCCCATTGTATAAGCTTTTGGCGTTGTTGTACGGGCATGATCATCCCAAGTGGAAATTGGTGAGATGGCGTACAGTATACGAGATTGATTGGCTGCTTCAAGTTTTCTAGTTGTTCTACATCAATGCCTAGTTCTCTAACTGCTATTGGAACAACATTCATACCACCTTGCTTAAAGATGAGATTTGCACGATAAAAGCCCGGGTCCTCCATCGCAAGTGTAGAATTTCTAGGAAATAAATATAATAGCAGCTGAAGAAGTTGCTGCGTTCCGGCACCGATAATAACTTGTTCCCCAGAACATCTCACACCTCTTGCTCGATATAAATAGTCAGCAATTTGATTTCGAAGTACCACCTCTCCCATATTCTCACCAAGCTGGAGATTTTGCGGGTTATCCAGCGCTGCAACGGAGCATTTTCTCCACGCCTTATAAGGAAAATGCTCAATATCTACTTCACCTTGACTAAAGTTAATCAGTTTTTCTGTTAGGTTTGTAGTGGGTTGTTGAGGACTTGGTGGTAGCTCTCCGAAAGGATGCATTGGTTCTATTTCATTGATAAATAATCCCTGTCTAGGGCGGCTTTCAATATACCCCTCTGCCAGTAGCTGCTGATATGCTGCATCTACTGTATTCAAACTCACACTTAGCAATGAAGACAGCTTTCTTTTGGACGGAAGCTTTTCACCCGCTTCCCTTTTTCCTTGTAAGATATCATTTTTTATATGTAGATAAAGCTGTTGGTACAACGGCTTTTCGTTCGTAAAGTGAATGGTGAGCTCAGTCTTCATTCGCGCCTCCTCTGACACTAGTAAATTCTAGTAAACTGGCACTAACAACAGGACCAGATTTGCATTACTTTAAGTATATAGGATAAAGGAGGAAAAGTGATGTCACAAAATCATTTGGTGATCAAAGAAATGAAAACGAACGAGGACTTTGAAGCCGCATATCCAGTCCTGCACGAACTTCGAACTCATTTAACAATGGAGGAGTATTATTTACTCCTAAACAAAATGCTGCCACAGGGCTACCGCATGTTTGCTGCCTATTACGAAGAACACATAGTGGCGGTAACAGGGGTCATTGAACTAGTAAACTTCTATAACGATAAACATTTGTATGTGTATGACCTCGTTACAAAGGGAACACAGCGATCAAAAGGATATGGAGAGCAATTATTATCCTATATCCACACGCTAGCAAAAGAAACAGGCTGTCAGTACGTTGCCCTCTCATCAGGATTACAGCGCACCGACGCCCATTGCTTTTATGAAACAAAAATGAACTACAAAAAAACGTCCTTTTCTTTTGTTCATGGTGTTTAAAAAATAAAGAAAATTCGATAAGTGCCTGGCACCTATCGAATCAGCATGATAAATTACTTCTGTCATTTGTATAAACCGCTCGGGCTCCGCCGATGAGTTTTGGTCTAGTTTTGGCCATTGTCACATGGGCATGTCCGAGTGTTTTTTCTTTTGAGCGGATTGGAACTGCAACTGGCTTGAGGTGCATCCCGATAAAGGTATCACCGATATCAATGCCGGCATCTGCTTTTATATGCTCTACCACGACCGGATCACTCAGATGTTGGAATGCATAAGTCGCCATGGCACCTCCCGCTGTACGAACAGGGACTACCGTTACTTCTTCAAGCTGTAATCTCATGGCTGTTTCTCGTTCAAGGACGATTGCTCGATTAATATGTTCACAGCACTGGAATACAAACTGGCATCCTACTTCTTTAGAGACATTTTGCAATTCCTCAAAAATGAGTTCTGCTACCTCCTCGGACCCAGCCGTTCCAATTCTCTCCCCAAGTACTTCACTTGTACTACAGCCAACCACTATCACTTTGTTTTTCGCAAGGCCTGCCTGCGCCTTAAAGTCTTGTATAATTTGGGTAAGCTGACCTCTCCATATTTCAATTTCCGGGCTCATGTTCGACAACATCCTTCCCTGCAACTACTTGTTTTCGTAAGTAGAAATTTTATCTAATCTGTTTTTATGTCTTCCACCTTCATACTCTGTCGTTAACCAAATTTTTGCAATCTCACGAGCTAAGCCTGGTCCGATCACTCTTTCGCCCATTGCTAATATATTGCTGTCATTATGTTCACGAGTTGCTTGTGCACTGAACATGTCATGAACAAGGGCGCATCTAATTCCTTTTACTTTATTTGCCGCAATACTCATACCAATACCTGTTCCACAAATTAATATGCCTCGATCCACTTCACCATTTGCTACCTTTTCCGCAACTGGCACAGCATAATCAGGGTAGTCAACTGATGTATCACAGTCACATCCCATATCTTCATACTCAATGCCCATTTCATCCATCAAGCCTTTTATTTCTTCTCGAATCTTTAATCCACCATGATCTGATGCAATTGCCACTTTCATTGTCTACACCTCTGTTTTTAATATTCATTAGCTTTCTATTAACAGCTTCTATTTATTCTTATTTAAGCTTTTCTACCATAGAATCAACCATTGTTTTGAGCTCATTATACGTTTCTCGATAAATTGCAAGTGATCCTCCATAAGGATCCATCACATCTCCCGCAGAACCTTCAGCAAACTCCTTTAACGTATATGTTTTAACTCCAGCTTGCGGAAATCTCTCTATGACAAGCTGCTTATGTGAATGAGTCATCGTAAAAATGTAATCAGACCAGTTCACTAATTCCTCTGTTAGAAGCTGCGAAGAATGTTGTATCCCTATTCCTTGTTCTCGCAGAGCCTCAACTGTATGAATGGAAGCAGGACTCCCATCTGCAGCAAAAACACCCGCTGATTTCACATGTATATCTTGTACGTTCTGTTTTGCTATCGCCTCTGCCATAGGACTTCTGCAAGTATTTCCTGTACATACAAATAAAATGTTCGTCACCTTACATTCTCCTTACTCTAAGTGTTTCTTATATATATAGTATATAGCATTGAACAAATGGAATACAGTTTTTCCCTTTATACGGCTAGGAGCAAAGAGTGAAATAGCATGCAATTGCTAAAGAAAAATCCAATCAGCATATAAGGAAAGGTGATTTTTATATAAAATATGGAAACAATAACCTTGTTAAAAAAGAAAGTGAGGAATATGAGTGAGAAAAATCATTTTATTTACCTTAACTCTGCCCTTGATTTTAAACATCTATTTAAGCACTACATATGCTGAAGAAAATTCAAATGATGACATTATTACATTCATAGATAGGTTTTTACCGCAAAACGCACGATTAATAAATCCTGAAGAACCCAAATCGGTCAAATCCTATCAATTTTATGACTTTGACCAAAATGGACAAGAGGAAATTATTATAACCTTTGAGATAGAGGCAAAAGAACAGCCTAACCCTTCTCAATACGGCGTAATCTTATTAAGCAAAGTAGATGAAAAATGGACAAAGACTTGGGACACTCAAATTCAAGGAGTAGGATTACACTATTCTAATCTTGTAGATATAACTGGTGATGGTATAAAAGAATATCTCTTCGGTGTAACAATTGGAGCTTCTGCAGGAAATAAGTTAGGAATTTTCAAATGGAACAATAATTCTTTAAAGCTATTGGCTGATGTTCCTTATCATATGATGGATGTTTTGACTAATAAGAATGTCGGTATCGCGGTATGGAGAAGGTACATTGCAGATACTTATTTTGTAGATGTCCTTAAATGGAATGGGAAAAAAATGATTACTGACGAAGAATTATACTCTGAATACTACCCAGAAATAGAACAATTTTATCAAGATAAAATTTCGAAAATGGATGCGTGGTTCTACTGGTATACACTTGCAGATGCACAAATTCATGCAAACTTGTTCGATAAGGCGGCTATTTCCATTAAAAGAGGAGTTGCTTTAGCAAATGAACTATCAATGCCTGAAGTGGTTGAAATCTTTAATCAACTAAATGAAAAATTGGATAAAAAGAGAAATTCCAACTATACAAAGAAACGCTGTTGTTAATCCAACAGCGTTTCATATAATAGGTGATTGCGAAACTTGCACCTCTAAACGGATCCTTAACTAATAAAGCACGTACCTTTAAAAAGGCAGTAAAAGTTTAATACCAAATGCAAAGAGAATACATCCACCTAATGCTTCGCTATATTTCCCTAGCCATTCTTGCACTCGTCTTCCCAGTAATAAACCAGCCCACGTTAGCAGCATACTCACTAATCCGAAGATAGAAATAGCGATAATAGGATGTACCTTGTAAATGCCTAAACTTAAACCGACAGAAAAACTATCCAAGCTCACACTTAATGCAAAAACAAATAATCCGAAACCAACAGGTGTAAGCATTGGTTCTTCGTCCTTTTTAAAGGATGAAATAAACATTTGAACACCAAGCAGCAACAATAAGACACCGCCTATTATCGTTGCAATCGTACCAAACTGGTCAGATAAAAAACGACCTATGATGATTCCCGCAAGTGGCATCCACATATGAAAAATGCCAATTGTAACACCTATGTATAGGATTTGTCTTAATCGAAGTCTAATTAACCCCATTCCAAGCCCTATTGAAAATGCATCCATCCCTAATGCAAACGCCATGATGAATAAGGTTATGACTTCTCCTACTATCACTGTTGTATCCATTCTAACCCTCCTCGGACTTGCTACTTCAACATATGCACGTCCAAGGAAATTTAGAATGTATTTTATTATGGCTGTTATCGTTATAGATTGTTTTTTGAGTGAAAATCCCATAATCCGGATTTTAACCTTGCTCTTTTTAATCCAACGTTAAATTTGCTTCTAAAACTGGTTACACTCCCAGAATTATTGTTTAAAAGCAACAAAGTTTTAGAAAAGAGCCTTTATTATTCACTTATTTTCTGAAAGCCGGCTGCCTTTTCCAGTCTGTTCATAATGGCTTCTCCCACTCCAGTTACAGGAAACGTTTCTGAAAGAATCACATCAATCTTTTCACCATCAAAACGTCGCAAGGAATCATATAAGTGTTGAGCAATTGTGGATAAATTCTCTCGTGATCCACAAGACAACACAACATCGGCGTTATAGGATGAAACTGTTTCGTCAGTAGCTAATACTCCTACCTTTTTGCCAATTGCCTTTTCCTTATTTACAAGCATTTGCAAGAAGTCACTTGTCCCTTCTACCATAATGAGGGGTGCTTTAGGAGCATAATGTGTATATTTCATTCCCGGAGATTTCGGTGCTTGATCTGCTGTTTTAATTGCCGGATCCATACGAACTCGCCCAATTACTTCTTCTAGTTGTTCCTTTGTTACACCACCGGGTCTTAATATGGTCGGTATTTCTTCCGTACAATCTACAACCGTTGATTCCAACCCAACTCCAGTTGGACCACCATCCACAATCCCAGCAATTCTACCATGTAAATCATCATAGACATGCTGAGCAGTTGTTGGACTGGGCTTTCCCGATAAGTTTGCACTCGGAGCTGCTAGTGGAACACCAGACTTTTCAATTAGAGCAAGTGCAACAGGATGATCAGGCATTCTGACTGCTACTGTTGATAAACCCGCAGTAACCCGGTCTGAAACGACTCCATCCCTTGCCTGAAAAATTAACGTCAATGGTCCTGGCCAAAAGGCATCCATCAACTGATTCGCAACTGACGGAATATTGGTTACTAGCTTCTCTAGTTGTGAGGTAGTAGAAATGTGAACAATTAACGGATTATCACTTGGTCTACCTTTTGCTGTGAATATCTTCTCCACTGCCTCTGTTGATGTTGCATTTCCCCCTAGTCCATATACCGTTTCTGTTGGAAATGCGACCACTTCATTGTGTTGTAAAAATAAAGCAGCCTCTGTAATATGTGGAAAACTTGTGGATAGATCGTCCTGTTTATCCACAAGCCAAACCTTCGTATTCATACTAAAACTCCTCTACATGTGAATCATTATCATATTATTAAACCACAAACGTTATTTTTTATAAACTACTTCATTATTTTTGTGGGAAATGTTGAAGTTATACACAAAAACAGGAAAGTTACCCACAATTTTGTGGATAACCCCCCTGTTATGTGGAAAACTTTGTGAATAACTAAGAAATACTTTCGTTTTTTATCCTACTTTGACAGAAAAATGTAATCCACTCTACTCTATCAATAAAGATTTCCGAATCTAATTATTCTTCGAATTGAAGTTGTTCAAGAATATCAACTTTCCATGCAAAGATATACGTTTAAATCACAAACTCCATGACCACCGTTTCATCCATCTGTAACGTTTCAACTACATGCTCTGCTTCTATTATGTGCTTTGGTACCTCTTCTATATTTTTACGTGAAAAGCCCATTAGTGCAAAAAACTCCATCGACACAATTTTATTCGTTGCTAAATATAATCGTTGTAAGTCCTTATCACGGGCTAACATTAAAATTTGTCTAAACATATCTAATATATTCGTATTGTCAGCTTCCTTTGATATGACTAACGAACGAAGAAGACCGTCCTGTTCCACCTTTTGAATACCTAATGTTCCTAGTAAACTACCATTTGCATCTTCCATTACAACAAAGTGATCAATTTGTTCCTCTAAGCCTTTTGTACTCACATTCGCTTGTCCCAAAAATGATTTTACCACTAGTACATCTTTTGTCTCAGCAGCACGAATTACGGTCGTCATGTCCTATTCCTCCTTATATCCTATCTGTTCTTGTTACTCTACTCTATGAGGATGACAGAAAGAATAGAACAATTTACTAGATTGTTTTTTCATCTTTTTCTTTGGCTTTTTTCGTATAGATTGTTGCTTTCTCATAAAAATCTCAGGAAGCCGGATTTTTACCTTACTATCTAGATATTGCTAGACAATGAAGAGAGTTGCTCTTCTCAAACTTTTAACTAAAATAGGTCTGAAAACCACTCTACTACAAAGAACTTTACTTCCACTTCTTCTTCTTCTTTCTCTTCTTGCTCTTTTACTACAATTTCCTTCGTCTCTTCTTCTTCTAATTGAGGATCAACAGCCTCACCATTACCAAAATCTAAGAAGCATAATGGCGGAAATAATACACACCACCAATTGTCCCCTTCTGCCTCACCTAAGCTAATTAGAATAGCTTCATATTCACCAGACGGATACACATACTCTCCATAAACCTTTGTCGGAAACTTCACTTCACTTCCATACTCTACCTTGAAAGATTGATTACTGTGTTCTTCTACTAACTTTCTTTCCACAATATCTTCAATCTCCGGTAAACGTTCCTGAATCATGGATCTCGCTGCTTCGATAGATGTTAACTCTTCCACCCAGTTTGTAATTTCCTTATTCACTTCATCACGGATTTTCGCCTTTAGTGCCTGGTCTTCATCTGAGTTACTATTTGCCAGTATGCGTAACCGAATCGCTTCGTCCGGAATCATTACTTGTTCGTTTCCAGTACCTTCTGCCTGTGCAGACTTAAAAGTTACGGATATATTTGCTCCTAGAAAAAGTAATAACATATATATAAGTGCTAATTTAGTATGTTTCATGTTTTATCCCCATCCCTTCACCAACCAGTGTGGACAAGAAATAAAAATCTTAAACTAGTAAATGAAAAAAATCTAGTAAACTTTTATTTTTGTGTATGAATGAATGCAAATTCTACTTTATGATAGTGATATATTGCATAAGGAGATGAACAGATGGAAGAAAGTAAAAATCTATACCAAGAAGGAACGTACCGATTTTGGTTACATACTGAATCAGGATCTTTGCGCTTAAAGTTAAATGGGGATAAAGAGCTGTACACCATTCCTAAAGGCACAAAATTATATGATCGCCTTATAGTTGATCTCTTTTCTCAACCAGAAAAAGGTGATTAGTTGAGTTGGAAGGACAAGTTCGTTCCATTGCGCTACATCCACTCGCTTTCCGTGGGGAGGAACCTGAGCCTCCTCTGCTTCGCCTGCGGGGTCTCAGCCTTTCCTCTACCTCCCACAGGAGTCGAGTGGCTTTCGCTCCATTCCACTGAGTTATAATAAATGTATGCTTTTGGCAAAATCAACAAAGCGATTTAAACACAAATAAAGACCCGAATTATTAGGCGAAAGATCCATTGAAATGCCACCTAATAGTTCGGGTTAATCATTGACGTATACCCCAGCCTCTTTATTCTTATTCTTTAGATTGAATAAATGCATACACCATACGATCTTTACCATTAATATCATTTTGAACTTCAACGCTGGATTGTGGATAAGCTGTGAGTAAAAGATCAGCCACATCTTGCCCTTGCCCTGCTCCTACTTCGAAGGCCACAATTGCTTTCTCTTTTAATACGTGTGGCATCTGTTTCACCATTCTTCTGTATAAATCTAAGCCATCTATTCCTCCGAATAGGGCCAAGTGTGGTTCATGATCTAACACTATATCAGAAAGTACTTCGTCATTTGGTATGTACGGAGGATTTGATATGACAACATCCACTTTTAAGTGTTTTTCTATAACAGGTGTTAATAAATCTCCCTGCATAAATGAGACGTTTGCCTCTAATTGTTTGGCATTCTCCTCTGCCACCTTCAGTGCTTGTTCTGAAATATCCACAGCATACACAGACAGTTTTGGTTCTTCGAGTGCCAGAGTAACAGAAATGGCTCCACTGCCAGCTCCAACATCCACAACTACGATTTCTTTTTCATTCGTAAAGTGTTGTTGAATACGTTTCAATACACCAAGTACAAGTTCTTCTGTCTCTGGCCTAGGAATTAACACATTCTCATTTACGGTAAACTGCCTTCCATAAAACTCTTCATGCCCAATAATATGCTGAACCGGCACTCCACTTTTATGTTTTTCAACAGCCTCTTTAAATTCTGTTACTGCTTCTTGGGACATTTCTTCTCTCATATTCATAAAAAGCTGTGTACGATTATACTTTAACACATGCATAAGTAGAAGCTCTCCCGCTTTCGCTTCTCTTCCTGCAGACTCTAAAAAAGAAGAAGCCCAGTTCAGGGCTTCATATACTTTCGAAATCATATTACTCAGCCTGCTCCATACGGGATGCCTGGTCTTCCATGATTAATGCGTTAATCACTTCATCCAGCTTTCCTTGTAGGATTTGATCAAGCTTTTGAATCGTTAATCCGATACGGTGATCGGTTACACGATTTTGCGGGAAGTTGTACGTACGGATACGTTCAGAGCGGTCACCTGTACCCACCGCTGATTTACGAGTAGCATCCAGTTCAGACTGAATTTCTCGTTGGATTTTATCGTATACACGCGCACGTAATACCTTCATTGCTTTTTCTTTATTCTTAATTTGAGACTTTTCATCCTGACACGATACTACCGTATTAGTCGGAATATGAGTAAGACGTACAGCAGACATCGTTGTATTTACCGATTGTCCACCAGCTCCACTTGATGCAAACGTATCTACACGGACGTCCTTATCATGAATTTCCACTTCTACCTCTTCTGCTTCTGGAAGAGCAGCAACTGTAGCCGTTGATGTATGAATACGTCCACCTGATTCTGTTTCCGGAACACGTTGAACACGGTGTGCACCATTTTCAAATTTAAGTTTTGAATAGGCACCTTTACCGTTAATCATAAAAATAATTTCCTTGTAGCCACCTACACCAGTAGATGAAGCTTCAATCACTTCAGTCTTCCAGCCCTGAGCCTCAGCAAATCGGGAATACATACGATAAAGGTCCCCTGCAAATAGCGCAGCTTCATCTCCACCCGCAGCTCCACGAATCTCAACGATAACGTTCTTATCATCATTCGGGTCTTTCGGTAATAATAACACTCGTAATTGCTCTTCAAGATCCGTAATTTGGTCCTCAAGCTCTTTTACCTCAAGCTTCACCATCTCACGCATCTCAGCGTCCAGCTTTTCCTCAAGCATTTCCTTAGCATCCGCTAATTGCTCACGAGCACTCTTATATTCACGGTAAGCCATTACCGTATCCTGTATATCCGATTGTTCCTTTGAATATTCACGAAGCTTCTTCGGATCATTCACAATATCCGGATCACTCAAAAGCTCATTCAAACGTTCATAACGATCTTCTACCGCCTGCAAACGATCTAGCACGACAATTCACCTCATTTTTTTGCCATAACATTCTAATTATAGTATAGAGAAAATGCGTAGTCAAAGCAAATCATGTTGGTGCCTGTCACTTGTCGAGTTTTAGTGATTCATCTCGTGCAGCATGTACTTTTCCCTTACTACTTCTGTTTTGATTTCAAAATACGTTTTATATTTTTCTCTTTTTTCCACTTCTGTTCCTGTAAATATAGCGAGTAATACTGAGGGACTAAGGAAGTAAGGTGGGTATTTTTCCTTTCCACCGAGGTAACGAAAACTGCTGTACGGGTAATCTTCTGGCTGTTCAACAACTTTTGCCCTGACAGGGTTTAGATGGATATATCTGCTTACCTCTAACATACCAAATGTATTCGGGATAGGATCACTGAAGAATCGGCTTTCAAACACATGACCTGTTAAACGATAACGGTTGTTATAGTAGCTTGCGTACCGTTTATTGATAATTGCCATTAGTGTGGATAAAGATGTAGTGGTTGTCTTAAGCTGAAGATGATAATGATTCGTCATTAAACAATAAGAGGCTAGTTCAAATGGGTGGTTTAACATTGTCTTACTCAGTATAGAAAGAAATACACGAAAGTCCCGATCATCTAAATACAATGCATCTCTTCGGTTTCCTCTAGATACAACATGGTAAAACATTTCCGGATTCCATAAACGCTTGTTTCGCGGCATAACTTCACTCCTTTGGAGGTAACTGCCGCTAATCTAAACCGTCACTTTAGTAGAAGATCTATTCATTAATTCGTTACAGGGGTATGATTCTCCTGCTAAATATAAATAAAATTCGACAAAAACCGGGTGGTGCCTGGCACCACCCGATCTACTACCTATTCCCATCTCCATCATGTACGCGTACGTGGATATGGTAGCGCGGGACAGCTTTGGTGATGTCTTTT
Organism: Bacillus sp. BGMRC 2118; assembly: GCA_008364785.1. Classification (GTDB taxonomy): domain Bacteria; phylum Bacillota; class Bacilli; order Bacillales; family SA4; genus Bacillus_BS. Next base: position 347,457 of record VTTJ01000004.1, read on the forward strand.
AGTAGTTTGTGTCTTAGTTTATCTTTGTCATCTTCGTTGAATGATTTTGCCGAGTGTACGGTAACATAGGCATCGTTTCCGTTTATAAAGACAGAGCCAGGTGTGACATCTTTGTGCATATCGATTACTTCTCTAATTTTATCTTGGTCAGTACCGATATTCGGTCTGCTTTCTGTCACGTTAATATAATTGTTAGGACTCTGGTTTGGTATGAACTCTTCATCTGCTTCCAGGTCTCGTTCATAAAATCCGTCTTTGTTCGTGCCACTTTTCATTAGCCTTGCACCGTTAGCATCTTCTGTTGTTTGAGTATTGGAACATGCCGCACTTATCAATACGAGTAAACCTATGCAAAAAAGCAGTATGCTTCTCATCGTCTATCCCTCCTATGGATAGGTTCCCCTCTGAGTGCATACTGCTTACATGGAAATTTTAGTATGTTTCTTGTTTTAATGATAAGCTCATTGGCTTGTTCTTTACTTCATGACAATGTCTACAACGCGGCTCATACGATTCCGATGCACCAACTAAAATGATTGGATCATCATATGAAGCAGGGTTCCCGTTGATTAAACGCTGTGTACGGCTAGCTGGTGAACCGCATGATTGACATACAGCCTGCAATTTCGTCACATGCTCTGCTATTGCCATAAGCCTCGGTACTGGACCAAACGGCTCCCCTTTAAAATCTTGGTCTAGTCCGGCAACAATCACACGATGCCCACGATTAGCCAGAATTTCGACAACCTCTAAAATATCCTCATCGAAAAACTGAACCTCGTCGATTGCGACTACATCAACATCTGCTGTCACTAGCTTCACAATATCATGAGAAGAGGATACAGGTCTTGCAATTACAGAAGTACCATTATGCGAGACTACATTTTCTTCACTATAACGATTATCAATTGCTGGTTTATATACTTGGACATGTTGTTTTGCATATTGTGTTCTTTTCACTCGTCTAATGAGTTCTTCAGATTTACCTGAGAACATACTTCCACAAATCACTTCAACCCAACCGCTTTTTCTCATTTCGTACATAACGGGGTCTCTCCCTTCCTACCTAAACAATGTACCATATAACGTTAGTCTGTCATTACATTCATGTATTATAATGGCTATTTTCGCCAAAAAACTTCTATATAAAAAGTAAAAAAGCAGACAAGAGATGAACACACTTGCCTGCCTTTAAGTTTTAAGTTGATAAGCTTGCATTCTATAATAGGGCCTGAATAAACTCCAGAATGACCGGAATTACTTAAGACCGTATTTCTTGTTGAATCGATCTACACGTCCATCAGCAGTAGCAAACTTTTGACGTCCAGTATAGAATGGGTGACATTCGTTACAAACCTCGATTTTAACTTCTTCCATTACAGATCCGCTTTCGAATTCGTTACCACATGCACACTTAACCATAATCTTTTTATAGTTTGGGTGAATTCCTTGTTTCATGTTTTCATCTCCTTCGGCCCTGAAACCTTTTTTGAATCAGAGTAAGTTTTATCACATGAGATCTATAGTAGGCTTAAAAAACCTACAGCTAAAATCACACATGATGAAATTATAACAGGACTAGATTTGTTTTGCAACCTTGCATTTATTGTAAAAAATTACGATCTAGATGATGTACCTTTTTTATCTTCATTCATTAGTTCAAAGAACTCATCATTTGTTTTCGTTGCACGCATTCGCTTCATGAAGCGCTCTGTGAAATCAGGCGCATCGGATAACCCACGGCGAATTAACCATAGTTTCTCTAAATGATCTTTTGGAACAAGTAGTTCTTCTTTTCTCGTACCAGAGCGGCGAATATCGATAGCCGGGAAAATTCTCTTTTCTGCAAGAGAACGATCCAAATGCAGTTCCATATTCCCTGTTCCTTTAAATTCCTCATAAATGACATCATCCATACGTGAACCAGTCTCCACAAGTGCTGTTGCTAAGATTGTTAAGCTTCCGCCTTCTTCAATGTTACGTGCCGCACCGAAGAATCGTTTTGGACGGTGGAACGCTGCAGGATCAATACCACCTGATAACGTACGTCCACTTGGAGGAATTACGAGATTGTATGCTCTCGCTAAACGAGTGATACTATCCATTAATATAATGACATCTTTCTTATGTTCAACTAAACGCATCGCACGTTCTAGTACTAGCTCCGCCACTTTAATATGGTTTTCAGGTACTTCATCAAACGTTGAGCTAACCACATCTCCGGCAACCGATCGCTCGATATCGGTTACTTCCTCAGGACGTTCATCAACTAGCAGGACAATGAGTTCTGCTTCTGGATGATTCGTTGTAATGCTGTTAGCAATTTCCTTTAACAGCATCGTCTTTCCTGCCTTTGGAGGTGCAACAATTAATCCACGTTGTCCGAATCCTACTGGTGCGATCAAATCCATAATTCTTGTTGATAAAGAAGTAGGGCTTGTCTCAAGGACAATTTGACGATCAGGATATAGCGGTGTAAGTGCAGGGAAGTGAACTCGTTCCTTTGCTGTTTCAGGATCCTCGCCATTTACCGCCTCTACATGAAGCAAACCATAGTAACGTTCATTTTCCTTTGGCGGCCTTACCTTCCCGGATACTTTGTCCCCATTTCGAAGATCAAAACGTCTAATTTGAGATGCTGAAATATAAATATCTTCAGAGCTTGGTGAATAATTAATTGGACGTAGAAATCCAAAGCCCTCCGATTGAATAATTTCTAATACACCTTCCATAAACATAAAGCCGTCTTTTTCAGCTTGGGCTTTTAGAATGGAAAAGATTAATTCCTTTTTTGTTAATTTACTGTAGTATGAGATTTTAAAGTTTCTTGCAAGCTCATATAAATCCTTTAGCTTCATTTCTTCTAAATGTGAAAGAGTAAGACTATTACTCATGAAAACACCACTCTTTTGGAATTTTTATGTACGTCACATGCAAGCGCTTATGTATCCATCTTTTCAAAAATACAATATCAAATCTATAGTAGATATGATATAGGATGGAAAGGATAAGATAATTGAGGTTTCTTCGAAGTTATGTTTGAAGAAGTGTGTAAGCGAATGAAACACGTAGCAATTCTTATTTTACCCTTATTTATACGATTTAATCAACACTGTAATGGTAGAAAACATTTAGACAGATTCTGCAACAAAGACAAATAATTTGTCAAAATAACAAGGAGCAGCTCATATTTTGACACTGCTCCTCATTTATTTAGTTTGTTTTTGATAAGAAATTGGATATCTTTTTGTCAATAATAAAATTTAAGCTGACGTGTGCTACTAAAACGTGCAAACACCTTTATTTTAAGGCTTAATCACAAGATTTGGCTTCTTGTTTAAGCTGTGACGGCCATCAATAAAGCGAACTGTCCCTGACTTTGCACGCATAACTAACGATTGCGTTGTCCCACTTGTTCCTGTAAATTGAACACCTCGCAGTAATTCACCATCTGTTACCCCTGTTGCCGCAAAAATCGCATCGTCACCCTTTACTAAATCCTCCATACGAAGAACACGGTTTACATCTTCAATCCCCATCTTCTTACAACGAATTAGTTCTTCTTCTGTTTGCGGCAGAAGCTTTCCTTGGATTTCTCCACCTAGACATTTCAAAGCAACTGCTGCAATGACACCCTCAGGTGCACCGCCTGAACCGAATAAAATGTCTACTCCTGTATGATCAAATGCTGTATTAATGGCACCTGCCACATCACCATCTGTAATTAATTTTATACGAGCTCCAGCTTCCCTAATTTCATTAATAATCTTTTCGTGACGTGGGCGATTTAAAATCGTGGCCACTACGTCTTCAATGTTTTTATTTTTCGCTTTGGCTACGGCCATTAAGTTATCATAAACTGAAGCATTAATATCAATTTTCCCAACAGCCTCTGGACCTACCGCAATTTTATCCATGTACATGTCCGGCGCGTGTAGAAGATTACCATGGTCTGCAACTGCCAATACAGCTAACGCATTCCAGCCACCAGTAGCGACAATATTCGTCCCTTCTAACGGATCGACAGCAACGTCAACACGGGGACCATAACCTGTACCCAGCTTCTCACCGATATAAAGCATTGGCGCTTCATCCATTTCACCTTCACCAATGACAACTGTTCCCTTCATCGGTATTGTATCAAACACATCACGCATAGCAGAGGTTGCTGCATCATCTGCTTCATTTTTTAATCCTCTTCCCATCCACCTTGCTGATGCTAATGCTGCCGCTTCAGTTACTCGGACAAGTTCCATTGATAAACTACGTTCCATTCTCTTCCTCTCCCTTGCCTATCCCGAATCATCATTTTTCTTTTCTTTTGGCTCTGTTAAACGATAATGTTGATTTCCGTGGAAGGTACTCGCTTTCCGCGGGGCGGGCGTTGAGCCTCCTCGTCGCTTTGCTCCTGTGGGGTCTCACCTGTCCCGCTACACCCGCAGGAGTCTCGCACCTTCCACTACAATCAACTTCTGCTTAAAAAATCAACACTGTACTTTAACATAGCCTTTCTTAAAATAAAAATATGTTATACCAATTGTTTGTATCCACAATTAGTATAACATATTTAATGTATTATGTGATTATGAATTTTGCAGCTGTTCGATTTCTTGCTCAGACATGCTTTCGCGCCATATAACAGCTCCTAATCCATTTAGCTTATCAACAAGGTTTTCATAGCCTCGGTCAATGTGTTCAAGACCTGTTACTTCTGTAATTCCTTCTGCCATTAATCCTGCAACAACTAATGCAGCACCTGCTCTGAGGTCACTAGCTCGAACCTTTGCACCTTGTAATTTTGATGGACCATTAATAATGGCTGAACGTCCTTCTACCTTAATGGTGGCATTCATTCTACGAAGCTCATCAATATGTTTAAAGCGTGCACCATAGATTGTGTCCGTTACAATACTAGACCCATTTGCTTTTGTTAAAAGGGAAGTTAACGGTTGCTGTAAGTCAGTCGGGAAACCGGGATAGACGAGAGTCTTAATATCAACAGGCTTTAAATGATCAGTCCCTCGTACTAAGATTTGATCATCCTTTGACTCTATTGAGATACCCATTTCACGTAGTTTCGCAATTAAAGACTCTAAGTGTAATGGTATGACATTATCAATTAACACTTCTTCACCCATTGCCGCTCCAAGAATTAAATAAGTGCCCGCTTCGATACGGTCTGGAATAATAGAGTGTCTGCAGCCATGTAAGGAATCTACACCATCGATACGGATGACATCCGTTCCTGCACCTTTAATTTTTGCACCCATGCTCGTTAAAAGTGTGGCAACATCAATAATTTCCGGTTCCTTTGCTGCATTCTCAATGATTGTACGCCCTTTAGCACGTACCGCTGCAAGCATAATGTTAATCGTTGCACCTACAGACACAACGTCTAAATAAATTCTAGCACCCTTTAATTCATCTGCACGTAAATAAATAGCACCTTGCTCATTTGTCACTTCTGCTCCCAATGCTTCGAATCCTTTAATATGCTGGTCAATCGGACGAGGCCCTAAGTGACATCCACCAGGTAATCCAATCACTGCTTTCTTAAAGCGACCAAGCATCGCTCCCATCAAATAATAGGATGCACGAAGCTTTTTTACCTTTCCATTTGGTAAAGGCATGGAGATCATTCTTGATGGGTCTACAATAATTTCATTTTCATTTAATGAAACTGTTCCACCGATTTCTTGTAATAAATCTGATAAAATTTGCACATCTGAAATATTCGGTAAACCATCTATAATTACGGGAGAATCAGCCAGTATGGTTGCAGGAATTAATGCAACCGCACTATTTTTTGCTCCGCTAACACGAACTGTTCCTCTTAATTTATTGCCACCTTCAATTTTAAGCTTTTCCATATATGTCTCCCTTCTTCCTCAAAGACGCAAGGCTAAATAGACGACTGGCTATTTTGAATAGCCCATCCACAATTCTATTACTTTTTAGTTTACACGAAATGTAAAAAAATATGTAATGATAAGGTAAAATTGTGACAAATTATCTAGCTTAGGAAGAATTAGTATTTTTATTTAATTTTCTACTATCATACCATATAACATACTAATTGTTTAAGGCGATATAACGAACAAAAGCGGCTAGTCCATCATAAGATCGACATTGTAGTTGGTCTACATAAGAGCCAGGGGAATTACTATCAGGGATTCAGGCAAACTCTTAACAGAGGGATTGTAGTTAAATAAAAAGACTCTCCTCTAAAACTTTGTTGCTTTAGTACAATTATTCTGGGTTTACAACCTGATTTAGAAGCAATCTTAGGTTTGATTAGAAAAGAGCAACTCTCTTTTTTTTTAGAAGTATCAAGATACTAAAGTGAAAATTTGGATTTTAGGATTATTACAAATAGCAACAATCTATACGCAGACAATAAAAAAACGGCCATATAGGCCGATTTTTAACGATTCTCCCAATCTGCAAGGAATTGTTCAATTCCCTTATCTGTCAGTGGGTGGTGGAAAATTTGCATGATGACTTTAAATGGTATGGTTGCAATGTGTGCGCCACGAAGTGCTGATTCTGTAATATGTTGTGGATGACGAATAGATGCTGCAATAATCTCAGACTGAATCCCATGAACAAGGAAGATTTCTGCAATTTTTGAGATTAATTCTAATCCATCATGACCGATATCATCAAGTCTACCTAAAAATGGTGATACATACGTCGCACCCGCTCTTGCTGCAAGAAGCGCTTGGTTTGCAGAAAAAATCAGCGTTACGTTTGTCTTAATCCCTAATTCTGTGAAGACTTTTACTGCCTTTAATCCGTCTGGAGTCATTGGCACTTTTACCGTAATGTTCGGTGCAATTGCTGCTAATTTCTTTCCTTCTTCAATCATTTCATCTGCTTTCAGGCTGATTACTTCTGCACTAACCGAACCCGAAACTTCAGCAGTGATTTCTCTTAGGCGATCTTCAAATGAAACACCCTTTTCCTTTGCTACTAATGAAGGGTTTGTTGTGACACCCGCTAAAACTCCTAAAGCATTTGCTTCTCTGATTTCATCAATATTGGCTGTATCAATAAAAAATTTCATGCTTATTCCCCCTAAGTTTAGAAAAACTGTTATTAGTGTTTCTTATGTACGCGTCAAGAAAACCGCCTTTTTGAAGGCGGTCTCCATTTTTTTATGCTCTGTTAGATGAACCAAATTCACGCATTTTACCTTGTACCGTTTCTTTGATTGTATCACGAGCAGGACCTAGGTATTTACGTGGATCGTATTCGTTTGGCTTAGCTGCTAGCACTTCACGTACTTTTGCAGCAGAAGCAATTTGGTTTTCAGTATTCACATTGATTTTAGCTGTTCCAAAGGAAATCGCTTTTTGAATATCCTTTGTTGGGATACCTGTGCCACCATGAAGAACTAAAGGTACACCTGTTGCCTTTCCGATCTCTTCCATTTCCTTAAAACCAAGATTTGGTTCTCCCTTGTAAGGACCATGAACAGAGCCAAGTGCTGGTGCTAGGCAGTCAATTCCTGTACGAGTAACTAACTCTTCACACTCTTTTGGATCAGCATAGATGACACCGTCAGCTACAACGTCATCTTCTTGTCCACCTACCACACCAAGTTCAGCTTCAACTGATACTCCGTGGAAATGCGCAAGCTCTACAACCTTTGTAGTTGTTTCGATATTTTCTTCGAATGGGTGATGAGATGCATCAATCATAACAGATGTAAAACCTGCATGAATGGCTTTTGCACAAGATTCAAAGCTTGAACCATGATCTAAATGAATAGCTACAGGCACTGTAATGTTATAGTCTTCAAGCAACGCCTTAACCATTGCTACAACAGTCTTAAAACCACCCATATAACGAGCAGCACCTTCTGATACTCCTAAAATAACTGGAGAATTTTCTTCTTGAGCCGCAAGTAAAATTGCTTGAGTAAACTCTAAATTGTTTAAGTTAAACTGACCTACAGCATAACCTTCTTCTTTTGCTTTAATAAGCATTTCTTTCATTGAAACTAAAGGCATGTTAAATCCTCCTTATGTATCTATCCTAAGAACCTTGGGATGCATGACAATCACTACTATCATACCCTAGTAACCACTAATTATGTAGCTTCTTGCACTGAAAAAAGCCAAATTAGTGAAAACTATTGGCTCTGGTTTCAGTTTATAGCATACCAACTATTGTCGAAAACGGCAATTCATTAAGTTGGTACATTTTATGAACGAATCGGTAAATACTTTCTGACTGCCTCTCTTATATCATCAATATCAAAAGGCTTCGCAAAATGCGTGATGGCACCAAGGTCCTTTGCTTCTTGAATCATATCCAGTTCACCATAAGCAGTCATGATAATGACTTGGATATCCTTGTCCTTCACTTTCATACGCTTTAATATTTCAATTCCATCCATACCCGGAATTTTCATGTCTAATAAGACAAGTTCAGGAGAATGCTTATCTACGATGTCAAGTGCTTGAAAACCATTTGCAGCTTGAAATGTTTGATAGCCCTCTTTTTGAAATACTTCATTTAATAGAATCCGAATCCCAAATTGATCGTCTACAATTAATAGTTTTCCACTCACCATTATTCACTCCTAGTCTTTAACTAATGAAAGTAATTCTACTTTTCCTGCCAAGTTTCCTTCTTTTTTGCTAAGAATTGTTTCCGACAAATTATTACGTAATTCGCTTCTATTCGTGTTTTTCTATGTATTGTTTTATAATAATAGCAAATTACCACACGAAAGGTGCCGAAATATGTTAAAAATTTTCGCTACACAATTACAAGGAATTTTTAAAAAGATAGAGGAAAAAGAGGAAGAGAGCCTAGAAGATGGTGCACGCTTACTGTCACAAGCCTTAATTGGAGATGGGTCGGTTTATATTCATGGATTTGATGAATTAAAGTCAATTGAGTTCACAGCCCTTAAAGGTCCTGAAACGTTTCCGAAGGCCTTACCTTTGTATACCCATGACACGTTGGCTGATATCACTTCTTTAGATCGAGTATTATTGATTAGTCGGACTTCTTCTGATCCATCGGCTGTCCAATTGGCAACTCTTCTTCGTGAAAAGGGAGTCTCAGTCGTTGCGATCTCTAATATTGGTGATGAAGATCTCTTATCTACTCTTGTAGATGTTCATATTAACTCTTATGTAACAAAGGGACTGATTCCAGATGATACCGGAAACCGTTATGGTCTGCCGACTACCATTGGAGCCTTGTATGCATATTACGGACTATATTTTACAGTAAAAGAATTTTTAGAAGAAAATGAGTAAGAGCCTTCAACGTGAAGGCTCTCTTTTTTATTGGCTGTTTTCGCCCTAGATTGTTGCTTTCTTGTAAAAATCTCAGGAAACCGGATTTTTACGTTAGTATTTAGATACTTCTATGCTAATAGAGAATTGCTCTTTTATCATCCAACCTCGTATACTGGTTGTACACTCAGAATGAGTGTACGAAAAGCAACAAAGTTTTAGAAAAGAGCCTTTTTATTTCTGTAATGTTGCTTGAACAAAATCTCTAAATAATGGTTGTGGTCTTGTTGGTCTTGAAATAAATTCAGGGTGGAATTGTGATGCAACAAACCAAGGGTGATCTTTAATTTCAATAATTTCAACTAGACGGCCATCCGGGCTTGTTCCAGAAAAGACAAAACCTGCTTCCTCCATCGCCTGACGATACTGATTGTTAAATTCGTAACGGTGACGATGACGCTCATAAATGACTTCATCTTGATAAGCTGTGAAAGCACGTGTTTCTTCTTTTAATTTACAAGGTTGAAGTCCAAGGCGAAGCGTTCCTCCTAAATCCTCCACATCCTTTTGTTCTGGTAAAAGGTCAATAATGGCATGTGGTGTATTTGGATCAATTTCAGCAGAATGTGCTCCATTTAAACCTAATACATTTCGAGCAAATTCAATAGAAGCCAGTTGCATTCCTAGACATATACCAAGGAATGGAACTTGATTTTCACGAGCATATTTTGTTGCAGCGATTTTCCCCTCTACCCCGCGGTCACCGAATCCACCTGGAACTAGAATACCGTCTGCATCTTTAAGTACTTCACTTGCATTTTCATCAGAAATTTCCTCAGCATTAATCCAGTTAACTTGAATATCACTATCAAATGCATATCCTGCATGTTTTAATGCTTCAACAACAGAAATATAGGCATCTTGTAACTCAACATACTTACCTACTAACGCAATCGTTGTCTTTTTAGAAAGATTTCTCACTCTGTCTACTAGCTCTGTCCATTCTGTCATATCTGCTTCTTTGCATGTAAGTTTTAAATGCTCACATGTAAATTCATCTAAGCCTTGTGCCTGAAGAGAAAGAGGAACTGCATACAACGTATCTGCATCAATGGCCTCAATCACAGCTTTCGGATCGATGTCACAGAATAAGCCGATTTTATCCTTCATGTCTTGTGTTAATGGCATTTCTGCACGAACGACAATGACATTTGGCTGAATCCCTAGGCTGCGCAGTTCTTTTACACTGTGTTGAGTCGGTTTTGTTTTCATTTCTCCTGCTGCTTTAATATAAGGAACCAATGTACAGTGAATGTACATAACATTATCTCGTCCAACATCACTCTTCATTTGACGAATCGCTTCTAGGAATGGTAGTGATTCGATGTCACCTACTGTTCCTCCGATTTCTGTTATCACGATATCCGCATTTGTTTCACGACCTGCACGATATACTCTCTCTTTAATTTCATTTGTAATGTGTGGAATTACTTGAACTGTTCCACCGTTGTAGTCACCACGGCGTTCCTTTTTTAATACAGTCGAATAAATCTTACCTGTTGTTACACTTGAATATTTACTCACGTTTATATCAACAAAACGCTCGTAATGTCCTAAGTCTAGGTCTGTTTCTCCACCATCATCAGTAACGAACACTTCACCATGCTGATACGGACTCATTGTACCCGGGTCCACATTTATGTATGGATCAAACTTTTGAATGGTTACACTTAAACCACGGTTTTTTAATAATCTTCCTAATGAAGCTGCAGTAATACCTTTCCCTAAAGATGAAACCACTCCACCTGTTACAAAAATATACTTTGTCATGTTGATCCCCCTCATCTGTTTTATACTCATTATGAAGTACCGTCCCATTGTTCATTCATATAACAAAGACTTATCGCTTTTAAAGGATGATGTTATATTACTAACATTCCCTTTCATCCACGATTGTTGTGAAAAACCTTTGTAATTTATGAACCCTTTTAATAGTGTGGAAAACTCACCGGCACAAAGTCCTCGAACATGTTACAGTTACCGGTTGTTCGCGTTGGCATCGGAAAAATCAAATGGTCTTCAATTACTGTTTTTAAAGAGCAATGATGACCTAAGAACACCATTCATAACAGCTTGAATATATCCATATAAAAACGATCCTTCCTCTTGAAATACCAACAAAAAAAGCAGAAACTACTCTCCTTTTTCAAGGGAGCAATCTCTGCTAATTATGTAACGTCTCAACTGACGTTCCGTTTTTCTAGAGCCCAAATATGATTCTATATAGAGGCTTTAAAAAAGTCAAGGACTAGATTACAAATCTTCATCGTCCTCGTCATCCAACTCGTCAAATTCATCATCTTCTTCATCATCGTCTGCATCTGCATCGAGGTCTAAATCATCGTCTAGAAGATCATCATCAAAGTCATCATCATCATCTTCGTCGTCATCGTCATCATCTAGAAGATCATCATCTTCTTCATCAAGATCATCAAGATCGTCATACTCTTCATCATCTAATTCATCATATTCTTCAATATCTAAATCCAGGTCATCATCTTCTTCAACCGCAGCCTTCTTCTTGCCTTTCTTCTTCGGCTTAGCAGGTTGTGGTGCCTCTTCCTCGATTTGGTCATAAGGATACCAGCTACGTAATCCCCATCTGTTTTCACCAAGTGTAAGGAAACGACCATCTATATTTAAGTCTGTATAGAACTGAGCCAATCTACTTCTCAATTCATCCTCGGAGAGTTCAAGTAGTTTTCCAATTTCCTTCACAAGATCCTTAAATACAATTGCTTCTTTCTTTGAAGCCATAATCTCATACGCCAATTCAATCATTGACAATTGCTTGATTTGCTCCGTTGAGTATTGTTCTAAACTCAAGACGTGGCACTCCCTTTCCTATGTATAACTCTTGCTTCCATCATAACAGTATAAAAGAAAGATTATGATAATACTAATGCAAGAAGATAAAACTAATAGTAAACATACTTTTCATTATAAACAAATTTATACCAAATATGCTATACATGTGTAACGTTTTTGAGGAAAAAGTGACGTAAACCATTCGACAGGTGCCAGTGTAGTTCTTAAAAATGGTAGACATGTTTATTTTCGGAAGTTTAGGTCGAAGATGATTATATC